>JAFGJK010000093.1 GCA_016929135.1 Spirochaetota bacterium
AGCTGGGACGCGCTCCTGGATGGGGGGATCGTACAGAGCCTGGCTTCCGCGGGCGTCGTGAGCGATCACTACTGGACCGGCGATAACGGGCTGGCCGCCGGCGTAACGGATCTGAATCAGAGCTGCGCAGGATGGACATCGGGCGACGGGGGATCACACGCCTCCATAGGATGGTATAATACGAGCTCTTCCTCCTGGTTGATGTATGCCGCTAACAATCAATGCAACAATTCATATAGAATACTCTGCGTCGCCTGGTGAGTTCCGCCGGACGATTCATGGATTCATGAAAACCTGCGCCTCGGCACGGGGCGTCCGGCGATGCGGACCACGGCCCCGTTGGCCGTCCTGTTATCGATACACCCCGTGCCTGTGCACCGCCTTGAACACGGCGATCACGTTCTCCGGTTTGACCCCCGGGTGATAGGTGTTGGAGGAGTCGACGATGAGCCCCCCCCCCTTCGCGGCGACCCGTATTATTTCCGCCACGGCGGCCTCGACCTCATCGGCCGTTCCGTGGGGCAGCAGGTTCACGGAATCGACATTGCCCAGCAGGCACAGGCGGTCGCCGCAGTATTCCTTTACCCGCTTCATGTCCATCCCGGCCTGGGGTTCCAAAGGATTGAGGCCGTCGTAGCCGGTATCGATCAGGATGTCAAGGAGCGGCCACAGGTTGCCGTCGCTGTGCCGGACGACCTTGAGTCCCTTCTCGTGGGCGCGATCCACGAGCCGGCGGTTGTAGGGGTTGATAAATTCCTTGAAGTGGGCCGGGGAGATCATCGGACCGTTCTTGTCGGCGATGTCGTCCTCCACGATCAGAACGTCCAGCCCCGCCTCCACGAGCATGTCCAGCTGCTTCAGGCTGAAGTCGGTGACCATCCCGGCGACGCGGTGTACGAAGTCCGGATCGTCGTAGATCTTCATCATGAGGTTCTCCATCCCCACGAGCCTCCAGCTTCGCACGAAGGCGCCCCGCATCATCCAGAAGATTGCCTTCTCGCCGCCGAACCGGTTGCGCATCATATCCACGAGGACCAGCTGCGAGCGGTTCGGCTCCGGCGGGGTGTAGCGCTCCAGGTCCTGCATGTCGCTCACCGGGTGTTTCGAGGGTACCGGCATCCCGTGCATGCTCCGCTCGAACTCAACGCCCCAGTCGTCGCGCAGCGGCGTGCCCGCCGCGAATTCGGTCCCGTCCCCGATGGGGAGGCAGGTGTACCCGTCAACCCCGAATTCCTCCATTATCAGGAACATGGTGTTGATGATCTTGACCTTCTCCTCGACGGTCATCTGATCGATCGTTTTCCCCAGTGGAAGGCCGTCGGTCAGGCACTTCCCCACGCCCATGATGGGGCCCTCGTTGATGCCGTGGATGAAGAGAGGAACCCGATCCGGCTCCCTGATGCTCAACGCCGTGAGAATCCTTTCACGTCCATTCATGATTCCCTCCCCGTGGACCCCGCGCGTCCCGTGCATGGCGCCATGCCGGCGGGTTCCCGTGATGATTCGCGCCGGTGAAGCCGCCGCCCCCGAATCGCCGTCCGCGGTGGCCGCGCAGGGGTTAATGTTGGAACACTGTTCATATAATGAACAGTGTTCTGGATATTGAGCGGTGTCAATCCTTTTATATAAAATAGTGACGATCCACGGATGTGAAGGCGCCGTGCCCCCGCAGTGCAGGTGCCCGGATGCGGGTAAAACGTCTTGACAATACGCGAACGATATTCGATATTCGAACAGTGTTCAATGCATGGTGCGCTCTGCGTATCAAATCGAGGTTGAACGCACGGAGATGCCCGGATGAAAGGAGAAGACAGCGTATTCTCCATCAGGAGCGCCAAAGTCACCTTCCTGTTGCTGTTCCTGTTGTACATGTTCGATTACATCGACAGGCTCATCATCGTATCGCTGTTCCCCTTTCTGAAGCGGGACTGGGGAATCAGCGATGCGCAGTGCGGCCTGCTGGTATCGGCGGTCTACTGGTCGATACTCCTCTTTTCCATTCCTGTCTCGATCCTGATCGACCGCTGGAGCCGGAAAAAGAGCATCGGGCTGATGTCCGTCCTCTGGAGCATCGCCACCTTCAGCTGCGCCTTTGCAAGCGGATTCAAACAGCTCTTCGTGGCCAGGACCGCCATCGGGATCGGCGAGGCGGGCTATGCGCCGGGCGGCACGGCGATGATCTCCGCCCTGTTCCCGGAGGAAAAGAGGGCAAGGATGCTGGGCATATGGAACGCCTCGATACCCCTGGGGAGCGCCCTGGGAATCGCTCTCGGAGGAATCATCGCCGAGCACTTCGGATGGCGCCACGCCTTCGGCGTCGTTGCGTTGCCCGGCCTGCTCATCGCCCTGCTGATGTTCAGGGTGCGCGATTACAAGACGGTGGAGCTGGTGAATCCGCAGTCGGGCGGCGACAGGACCGCGCCGTCTGCCATGAGCAGATGGGACATCGCGCGGCAGTTCATCAGCAATAAATCGCTGGTCTTCAACAACCTCGCCTTCGCCTGCAACGTCTTCGTGACGACCGCGCTGCTCAGCTGGCTCCCGACGTTTTTCCACAGGACCGATGGCATCCCCGTCAGCGAGGCCGGGATAAAGGGGGGGGCCGTCATGCTGCTGGCGGTGGTGGGTGCGCCTCTCGGCGGATTCGTGACCGATCGCTGGCTGAAGAGGAACCAGAGGGCCCGCATGCTCCTTCCGGCATTGAGCTCTGTGGTCTCGGCCGTGATCCTGTATGTCTGCTTCAGCCATCTCTCCGGCACGCCCCGTTATCTCTCGCTGCTTTTGGCCGGCATCTCGGTGATGATGTTCGTCCCGGCAGGGGTTGCGGTCACCCAGGATGTGGTGCATCCCGGTCTGCGGGCCCTTTCGCTGAGCGTCAATGTCGTCATCCAACACTCCCTGGGAAGCCCTCTGGGCCCTCTGTTCGTGGGAGCGGTTTCCGACAGGATGGGAATCGAAGCGGCCATGAGCGTGCTGCCGGTCTTCACTGTGGTCGCCGGCGTGCTTTTTTTCATCGGTTCGTTCTACTATGTCGGAGATTTACAACGCGTCGTGAAGGTCCAGGTGGAACTGGAATAACCGTCCCGCGGGCGGGGCCGGGACGTAATGGGAAGACCGCGCGTCGGTTTCGCCTGCGGGCTTTCCGCCTCTCTCCTGCAGGGACACGGGGGGCCTTCTCAGGGGCATACTCGTAGCGCCTGAAGGCCCCCGGCCCACGATGGGTCGTCTGTTGAATTCAATGCATGGTAAACGCACCAGATCGGGAACATAGGGATTGACTTTTTTCCATACACTTTTTTATTCTTCTTATCGGCGGATATCCCGCTGCAGCTTATGCTGCGTGTCCCGCCCTGCCGCTGGATGCAGGTCATCGGCGGTGCATTCTCAAACGGAGGGGTCGTATCGTGAAACAGATTGTGTGTGTATCCCTGCTGTGTATGCTGGCGGTTTTCGTATCCTTTGAGCAGAGTGTGTACTCCGGCGTCTTCCCGGCAAGGGATGGTTTGGACGGTGCCGATTCCGGCGGGGATGCCGGTGATCGGCAAAACGCCGATCAGGGTGGCGCGCCCGAAGTTACAACGCTCGATGATTCGAACTTTCTCGAATATACGAGCAGAAAGCCGGTGGTGGGGATACCCTCTATATCCGGCTGTTATGAGGGCGTTACGAAGCAGGCGATCAACGGCTTCCGGGATGTGCGCGGCATCAATCTAGGATTGTTCGACGCCAACGCCGACACCGGGATAGTGAGCAAACTCAACAGTCATTATGACAATACCGACACCCCCGATGACGGGCTCTGGGCCGATCTTGTCCTGTTCTACAAGGGTAAAGTGATCCACGTATTGGGAGAGCCGGGGTATAAGCCCGCCGGCACCGAGCTGAACTTCGGGCCCGATGTGAGGAGGCGCTGGCTTGCCGTAATAATGAAGAAGCACGGCTTTCCCTGTACCATGAAATACCCGCCCATGGCGGATGATTTTGGGGCCCCTGAGGCGGTGAACGGGACGGTGGATCTTGCCAGGGGCAAAGTGGCGCATTACGATTTCTCCTCGCTGCGGGACCTCACGGGGAACAACGGGGATTTTTGTCTCGTCGGCGAGTCGAAAATCCTCAACGGGTGTTATACCCCCAACACCAACGGAAGTTATGATGCCGTCACCGACGGGTATTTTTACTTTGCCAACCGGGCGCGAATGATTTTTGCGGACAGATTCACCCTTGCGGTCAACATCAATCCCCAGATAGCGGGCGATGAGTATCCTAAGACATTTATGGAACTTGGCCCGCGGCTGATGGACATAGGGGTCAAGAGGGGAGGCTTGTGCATTATCATCTCTCCCGATTCCTCGGAAGATGACCAGCAGGCGCCATGGCATTTCGCGTACGGGGAGAAAAATGCCCGGGTGATCGCCAATCAGTGGAACAATATAATCGTCACCATGGACGTCGACAGGGGGCGCCTCGGGGTCCTGCTCAACGGGAAGCGTCTGAAGGACATTCTGCTGAGCCCCATGCTGATTGACCATATCAGGCGCATGGGAAGGATGACGAACGGGGACTACAAGGGATGCGGCTTCACGTCCTGGGGATTCGGATCGACGCTGCCGGGGTTTGCCGACGACCTTATCCTCTATGACCGGCGGCTCAACGACAGCGAGCTGCAGGCGCTGTACAACAGTGTGAAGAGGTGAGCCCGCCGGCCGGCCTCACGGCCGGAACCTCTGGGCGATGGGGATGCGCCGCCCGGTGCCGAAGGCCTTGGCCGTCACCTTGAGCCCCGGCGCCGCCTGCATCCGCTTGTACTCGTTCACCCGCACCATCTGCAGAATGCGGGCCACCAGGGCCTCGTCGAAACCCTGCGCCACGATCTCCCTCGACGAGCGGTGCTCCTCGATGTAGAGCTCCAGGATCCGGTCCAGCACCTCGTAGGGGGGGAGGGTGTCCTGGTCCACCTGATCCGGCCGGAGCTCCGCCGACGGCGGCTTCTCGATGGTCTCCACCGGGATCACCTCCCCCGACTCGTTGATGTGCCGCGACAGGCGGTAGACGTTGCTCTTGGTGAGGTCCGAGATCACCGCGAGCCCCCCGCACATGTCGCCGTAGATGGTGCAGTACCCCACGGAGAGCTCGGATTTGTTGCCGGTGGTGAGGAGGATCCTTCCGGTCTTATTGCTCACCGCCATGAGGATGTTGCCCCGGATCCTCGCCTGGATGTTCTCCTCGGTGGTGTCCGCCGGCAGGTCGCGGAAGAGGTCCCCCAGCACCTCCAGGTACTGCGAGAAGAGTCCCTGGATCGGCACGGTGTAGATCTCGATACCCAGGTTCCTCGCCAGCGCCACCGAATCGTCCACGCTCCCCTTCGATGAATAGACCGAGGGCATGGTGACCCCCAGCACGTTCTCCTTCCCCAAGGCCTCCACCGCCAGGGCCGCCGTAAGGGCAGAGTCGATGCCGCCGCTGAGGCCGATCACCGCCTTGGAGAAGCCGCACTTGTGCAGGTAGTCCCGGATTCCCAGAACCAGGGCGCGGCGGATCTCCTCCATCTCCCCCTCGTCGGGGGCGATGTCGGCTCCGCAGGAGCCGCAGCCGCCGGAGTCTGTGTCGAAGACCAGGAGGTCCTCGCCGAAGCCGGCGGCCCGGGCGATGAGCTCTCCCGAGCCGTCGAAGGCCATGCTCCGGCCGTCGAAGATGATGCTGTCGTTTCCGCCGGCCTGATTCACGTAGACCAGGGGGACGCGGTACTGCCGGGCCATGGCCGAGAGCATGGAGCGCTTGGCGGCGTGTTTCCCCCGCACGAAGGGGGAGGCGGAGATGTTCACGATCACGTCGATCCCGCGCTCCGCAAGGTTCTTCACCGGGTCGGTATCGTACTGGCGGTTCTCCATGAGCCGGCTGTCGCTCAGGTGCAGGGGGTTCCATATGTCCTCGCATACCGTGATCCCCAGGCTGGTTCCCCGATGCTCCGCCGGGACCTGTTCCGGGGCGGGGCAGAAGTATCTGGTCTCGTCGAAGACGTCGTAGAAGGGGAGGAGGGTCTTGGGGTGGCGCGATACGATCCTTCCGCCCCTCATGAAGGCGGCGCAGTTCCGGAGCATCGGTTGATGGACCGGATCGTGGTCCACGAAGCCGCAGATCACCGCCGCCTCACCGGTGCGCCGTGCGATCGCTTCTATCGATTTCAGGTTCTGCGCAACCAGCATTGGGTTCTCCAGCAGGTCCATGGGTGGATAGCCGATGGTGGCCATCTCGGGGAAGACCGTCAGGTCAGCGCCCCCCTTCTCGGCCCTGCCGATAGAGTCCAGGATCTTCCGCCGGTTCCCCTCGACATCCCCCACCACGGGATTTATCTGCGCCATGGCGATCTTCATCGGCATGCCTCCCGCGCCGCGTCCCTGGTGCCGGCGGCCAGGAGCGCCACCGACAGCACCGAGGTGGCGCCGCCGAAGATGAAGGGGGCGCTGGGGTGCACTGTGAAGAGGAATCCCGCGATGATGCTCGCCGGCAGGAGCCCGATGCCGGTGATGGTGTGATAGAAGCCCAGCGCCGTGGCCTTCGACCCGGCAGGGGCGATGTCGGAGACAAAGGCCTTCTCCACACCCTCGGTCATGGCGTAGTAGACGCCGTAGACAGGCCAGAAGAGCCACAGGAGGGCGCCGGTCTCCCCGGTGATGAAGCCGAAGGCCAGGTAGACCCCGGCGTAGAGGCTGTAGCCGGCCAGCAGTATTCTCTTTCTCCCCACCCTGTCGGAGAGGGCCCCGAAGGGGGCGGAGAGGAGGGTGGTGGTCAGGTTGAAGGCGATGTACATCAGCACCGTGGTGGAGAGGGCGTGCCCCAGATTCATGCTTCGCAGGAGGAGGAACTGGTTCGACGAATTCCCCAGGGTGAAGAGGAACTGGGCGGCGAAGAAGACCTTCAGGTTCCGGTCGTAGCCCTTCATGCGTAGGCTCGGCCTCGGGCGATCCTTCGCCTCGTGCGCCTGCCGTTTCTCCCGCACGAAGAAGAGGAAAACCACGCCGATCGAGGCCGGGACCAGGGAGATGAGGAATATCGTGAAGAAGGCGTCCATGCTGCGGAGGTTGCCGGTGGCCGGGTCGATGAACCGCAGCGCCAGCAGGTACAGGGCGACGGACCCGACGAGGGCGCCGGCGAAGTCCATCCCCCGCTGCAGGCCGAAGGCGGCCCCCTGGCGCTCCGCCGGGGTCGATTCGGATATCAGCGCGTCCCGGGGCGCCGAGCGCACCCCCTTGCCGACCCTGTCCAGGAAGCGGAAGGACAGCACGAAGTACCACCCGGCCGTGGCGGCCAGGAGCAGGAGCTTCGAGGCCGCCGAGAGGGAATACCCACCGATGGCCGGGGCCTTACGGTTCCCCCACCGGTCGGAGTAGTAGCCGGAGAGCACCTTCAGGAGGCTCGCCGCGGACTCGGCGACACCCTCCATGATCCCCAGGATCGGGCCGATGAGCGCCCGCTGGGCCGAAAGCGTCATGGAGACGAAGGCCTGAAGCAGCGGGTAGATCATCTCGGACGATACGTCGGTGAAAAACGAGGTGAGCCCGGTGAGGTAGACATTCCGGTGGAATGCCGCGTTCCTATCCCCTTTCTTTCCCCCCTCAAACATCGTTCCGTCCTCCGTACCCGTCGTCCAGGATGAACTCCATGCCGGGACCGCTCCCTGACCGTATCATCGGCAGGACCTCCTCCGCGTAGTCCCGAATCATATCGCGCACCCTCCTGAACTCGTCAAGCACTTCATCGTCGCTGCCACGCGCCTCCGCCGGGTC
>JAFGJK010000094.1 GCA_016929135.1 Spirochaetota bacterium
CGGCACAGCAGGCGGTGGACGCGGCCAAGTCTGCCGCCGTAACGGACGCAACGGACCTGATGCGCGGCCTCGTCCAGAGAAACCGCCTGATCGTCACCATCATGATAGTGACCACGATGGTGCTCGGCGCCTTCCTCTACTACTATCTGCTGCGGCTGACGCACCGGATATCGGGGCCCATCTACGTGGTCTCCCGAATCATGCGCGACGTGATGGAGGGGCGGACGCCGGACGCCAGGCCCCTCAGAAAAGACGACGAGTTCCAGGAATTCTACGCCCAGTTCACCGAGATGATGCGCCAGATGGAGAGGCGGCGGTGACCGCGGCCCCTAAAGCTCGAACCTGCCGGAATACCTCCTGCCGAAGAAGAGGCGCTTGATCACCACGAGGATCAGGAGCCCGAAGACCCCCAGGCCGATCTTCATGACGAGCCCCGGGTGGGGGATGCTCTTCACCCCGTGGGCAGAGACCATGGCGAAGACGCCGTACCGTCGTCTCGTCGAGGGGTACACCCGCACGAGGCAGTAGGTGTCTTCGTCGGAAATGATATCGAAGCACCCGCTCGTCTCGAAGGAATCCCGGGAGCGGATCAGGGACATGTCCTTGTTGAGAATGTCGATCTGGTGCGGCGCCTTCGGGAAGAGGTAGCAGATGCTGTTGCTGCCGCTGCGCAGGGGGAGGTAGTACATGCGGTGATTCTCCCCGGCATGGACCGCGTCGACGATCCGCCCGGTGACCACCTGGTCCCACCGCTCGGCCATGGCGCAGGCCCTCCGCAGCACCTCGGTGCCGGCGACCCGGTAGATGTTGAAGCGCCTGAAATCGCTGAATACGGTGCTATGGTAGCTGGTGTAGAGCACCTCCCCCGCGCCGCGTCGGAGAAGCACCGAGATGGGGCCGGAACGCCTCCCCCGGGCCGTGGCGTACCGGCCGTCGACGATCACCTCGCCCAGGGCCGCCCTCAGGGCGATCCAGCCGGTGTGTTCCATGTAGAGGGCCATCTTCGTCTTCACGCAGAAGCGGGCGATGTCGTACCGCAACCTCGACTCAATCCTCCCCGGCATCCCCATGTGGGGAAAATTGTCGAAGAAGAGGAAGGGCCGGTAGGCCCTCTGTAGAAATTCATAGGAGTAGCCGGAGAAGTAGGCCGACCCTCCCCCCTCGACGAAATCCCTGATGCACTGCGCCGCCTTCTCCATGTCGATCTCGCGGAAATCGTCCCTGAGGGACACCGACTGAATCCGCGGCCCCCGGTTCACCACCCTGATGCGTTCGTTCATGGGGGGGACAATCCCGCAGGGGAAGAATATGGCCCGGTATCTCCCGTAGACCGCGGCTGTATCCAGATCCCGGTACTGGATGGTGTCGTAGGGGATCCTGTAGGTGTCGAGGACCAGCTCAACGTCGTCGTACCGGCTCTTCACCACGGCGATGGTGTTCGCACACGGCGGCGCGTCCTTCGGCGGCGTCGCCGCCGTGTGTCTCTTCCTCGCCTCCGGGGCATTCACCGGATCCGGTATCTTCAAGTCCGCGTCGGATGGCGCCCCCTTCGATGCCGCCGCAGACTTCTTCGCCCCGGGTGCGGCAGCGGCCGGAACCGGTGTTCCTTCAGTCATCCACAGAAGGGTGAACACGGCGCAGAGTGCGGTGTATTTCAGAATCCTGCCTTTTTGCATGTCGGCTATGATGGCGAGCTCGGATCGGTCGTCAAGCAATTAACGTTTCAGTTACTCTGGGGTGAGGGGTATGTCGAGTCCAGCGGCGTTTTTCATGATCAGGGGGCCCGCTCTCGACACTCATATCTCCAGGGAGTGGTCTGCACATATATCGCACCTCCCCCATCCCCCTCCGGGAGAGGGGGCCGGCGGGCAGTGCGCCCTCGGCGGCTCCTACGCCGGTGAGGGGATCACTGTGCCGCTTCCTTCTTGCCGCCGAGGGACTTCATCTCCGTCTCGATCTTCTTGCACTCCTCCTCGGCCGCGTTGATCTTCCCCATGAGCTCCTTCACCGAATCATCGGCGTAGATATCCTTCTGATCCCTGTACAGGTCGCAGGTCCTGTCGCCCAGGTCGGCCAGCAGTGAGTGCAGTTTTCTCTGTGAGACCATCAGGTCCTTCTTCAGCTGTACGTAGGTCAGTCCCTCCTTACCCTTCTCCACCGCCGTCGATGCTCCCTCCCTGATGTTCTGCGCGGCCAGATCGATCCCCTTCAATACGACATCCTTCACCTCGGTCCAGTATCCCATGGGTCCCTCCCGTGATACAAAAATGTACAATTGTATTAAAATTACCCATTTTGCGATGACGTGACAAATAAAAGTTACCACTGCGGTAGCGCACCGCAGTGCCGGCCGCATCCCCTTCATAATTTTTGCCTTGCAATCCGTGATCGTCGGTGGATGATGGCCGCAGAACTCCATGGACTCAAGCTTCAGGAGGCATGTATGAACTCACTCGCTTTAATGCTCCTCGGCGTGTTTGCGTTTTTGGCCGCATATCTCACCTACGGCAGATATATCTCAAAAAAACTCGGCATCGATCCCGAAAGGCCGACACCGGCCCACACCATGAACGACGGTGTGGATTATGTGCCGGCCAAGGCCCCGGTTCTTCTGGGGCACCATTTCGCCTCCATAGCCGGCGCGGCCCCCATCATCGGCCCCATTGTGGCCGCGGTGTTCGGCTGGATACCGGTGGCCATCTGGATATTCATCGGCGGCATATTCATGGGCGCGGTTCACGATTTCAGCGCACTGATCACGTCGGTTCGCCACGGCGGCCGTTCCATCGGCGAGGTGATCGAGAACGAGATAGGAAAGCGGGGCAAGTTCCTGTTCCTCATATTCTCCTGGTCCACGCTCATACTGGTGGTGGCGGTCTTCATCATCGTGGTCTCCCGGACGTTCGAGGAGATCCCTTCGGCCGCGAGCGCGTCGACGCTCTTCATAGCCGTGGCGGTGCTTTTCGGTCTGTTGCTCTACCGGTTGAAAATGTCACTCGGCGTCGCCACGATCATCGGGGTGGTGCTGCTCGCCGCCGCGCTGGTGTCGGGATACTTCTTCCCGCTCCCGCTTTCGGCGCTCACCTGGTCATTTATCCTCATGGGATACATCTTCGTGGCATCGGTGGCGCCGGTATGGATTCTGCTGCAGCCGCGCGATTACCTGAACTCCTTCATCCTGTACACCCTGATGGGCCTCGGGGTGGCGGGCATCGTGGTGGTGAACCCGGAGATAAAAATGCCGGCCTTCACCTCCTTTCATACCGATCAGCTGGGATACCTGTTCCCCATACTCTTCGTGACGGTGGCCTGCGGCGCCATCTCCGGCTTCCACTCCCTGGTGGCGTCGGGAACAAGCGCAAAACAGCTGAACAACGAAAAGGACGCACGGCCGGTGGGCTACGGCGCCATGCTCATCGAATCGCTGCTGGCCATCGTCGCCCTCATTACCGCCGCGGTGCTCCTGAAGGACAACTACATGGAGATGCGCTCCAACCCGGTGGCGGTCTTCGCGCACAGCCTCGGGAACATCATGACGAGTTTCGGCATCCCCTACGATATGGGCAAGACATTTTCATCGTTGGCGGTGTCGGCCTTCGCGCTGACGTCCCTGGACACCGCGACCCGCCTGGCGCGCTTCGCCCTGCAGGAGTTCTTCCACGACAAGGATAAGCCGGAGGACAAACAGTCGATATTCTGCAGGAACCGATACCTTTCCACGCTTATCGGGGTCATCGCGGCCGGGGCGCTGGTCATCAGCGGTGAGGGTCTGAAGATATGGCCGATTTTCGGCTCCGCGAACCAGCTCCTGGCGGCGCTGGCGCTTCTGGCGGTGACCATATGGCTCACGAGACTGAAGCGCGCCACGTGGTTTGTGAAGATACCCATGGTGATAATGTTCATTATCACCCTCAGCGCGCTGGGGGTAATGGTGTACCAGAACATTGCCGCGGGCAACCCCGTACTGGCCGGGATCGCGGCGGTTCTCTTCCTCCTGGCGGTGTTCCTGGCGTATGAGGCGAACCGAAGTCTGAAGGAATTCCGCAAATCAGGCAAGGTCTCGGATTAGGAACCGCCCATCGATGCGATACGCGGGCATGCGGCGCCATGTCCCGGCATCGGATCGTCAGGAAAGACAATGACGCCCTACGAACTGCAGGTACTGAACGAGATCGGAGAATGGGAAAAGAAAGGCCCGGGACGGCTTGTCTGGTCGCTTGATATCCTCGGCGCGCCCATGCGGCTCATCGCGAAATCCGCGCCCCAATCGGTACAATCCGCGGTACGGGCGGCAATAGCCGGCTTCATGGAAATGCTGCGTGAGGTCTCCTACTGGTCCTACTCCGACAAAAGCATTTTGAAAGAGGCGAAAACGCAGGGCATCGACGCACGGGGGATCACCGATCTGGCGGGCCATGACCTGCAGAGGCTTGACCTGGTGGCGAGACGCTTCTTCAGCTCCAACAAGGTGATCGCGGCGCTCGAAGGGGCCGGCTGCGGACTCGGAGGACTCGCCCTTGTCGCCGCGGACATACCGGTGCTCCTGGCCATCGGGTTCAGGTCGATCCAGCAGATCGGCGCATCCTACGGGTTCGACATGCGCGATCCGGCGATGGCGCCGGTCGTCATGGGCGTGATCAGCGCAGGCTCCGGCTCCAGCATCGCGGTGAAGTCGTCGGTCCTCGCCGACATGCACGTCACCGCGGCCGCACTGGCGGGTGACGCGGCATTCAGTGGAATCGCCGGCAGAACCGGCACCGGCGCGGTGCTGGATAAACTCGCCGGAACCGCCGGGGTTCTTCCCGGGCGGCTCGCGGACACCATCACCAGAAGGAAGCTGTCCCAGCTCATCCCCATCGTGGGAGCCACCATCGGCGCGGGGTTCAACTACTGGTTCATGGGGAACATCGCCGTCTCGGCATGCATGGTATTCAGGAAGCTGTACCTGGAGCGTAAGTATCGCCCGGCGGTGGCAAAACCGTACGGAAGACTTATGATGGCGCTCCGGAGGCTCATACGCGGGAATCGCGTTAACCGAAATGCTGCGGAAAAAGGGACCTGAAGACCTGCCGCGCGGCTCCGACGCACAGTCACTTCGCCGCAACAGGCGGCGCCAATCGCGTAAAGCCGAACCGGCAATCGAGAAGAATGGCCGCCATCATGCGCCCCCCCCCCGCGTAAGGCGCCGCCCCGATCGCGACGCCGTCAGGACAGGTAAAAATTCACCTGCGTCGCGGACTCCATCCTCATCAACAGCTCAGTGATCCTGAGCTGAAGCGACGCATCGCTGACCGGTTCGACTTCGGACACATCGGAGCGCCCCTCCGCCGCCCTGTAGCGCCACCGGACCACAAATCCGGCCACCAGACAGAATGCGCAGCCGCCGTAGCCGCAGCAGGAGGAGTCGGTGACGCCGTAACCGGTGTAATAGAGGATTTTCCTCCCCTCGAATTCCAGCTGCTTCTCCTGAAGGTACGCATAACGTCCCGAGATGCTCTGTATCTCCTCATTCAGCACAGGATGGATGAAATCACTGGTTGCCATGGATACCCTCCTCGCCGCGGCGGCGGCCGCCACGATGATCGGCGGGCCGGGCCGGTGTTTTCATCAACCGCCCGAGAGCTCTCTCTCGATAAAAGATCCCGTGCTCCGGAATATACTTTTCAATGGTGACGGCAACCACTTCTTGGTCGCAATGATTCAAGTGATAAGAATTCGTTAATGATACTATTATTCCTCAAAATAATCTGAATCTATACTTTTAATTTCATATTGTGATTTAACATTTATACCAACATTGTGTTCAATCATTAACTTACACAATTTATCACCATCAATTAGAATTATTTTAGGTTCGATGCTTTCCGCAAATTCATAAGCAGATTTTGGGAAAGAGGAGGTAGTAATAAAAATCCCTTTCCGAGCTTTTTTACTTAAAAGGGAGCCAGCAAAGTCACGTATTTCTTTGACTGGTACAGAATTATCCCATCGTTTCGCTTGTAAATATATTGTGTCTAGTCCAAGACGATCTTCATTGATAATACCGTCGATTCCGCCATCACCTGATTTTCCAATTGCCTTACCGGCATCGCGCCTTGAGCCGCCATAACCCATTTTTATTAGAAGATCAACAACAAGCTTTTCAAAAAATTGGGGGGAGCATTTCTTTATAGTATCTAACAATTCTTGCGATAATGAACTAACTAGTGTCTCATGTGCGTCTTCTAATATTTCTTCTGGTGACTTTGTATCAGTATATGATTCACCATCTTCCTCTTCGGATTCATCCTCTTTTTTCATTGTATGAAATTCTTTAAATGAATCATATGTCTTTAGGAGTTTTACATTAACCTTTTCAGGGTTGGTTTTTAACACCTTGATACCTTCATCAGTTATTTGTAAAGTCCCCCGCTTGCTGGATTGAATTAAACCAGCTTTTTTCAAATAGGTATTTGCCCAACCGGCACGATTATCAAATAAATATGCTCGTCCACTGGGTAATAATTCTTTTAGTTCATATTCAGATACTTTAAATATATCAATTAATTTCAATTTTACTTCTTTATAATCATGAACATTCCCATCAGATATAGTTTGTAATAATGGCAACATGATTGATTGAAAATCGGGAATTGGCATTGCAACACTCCATGAGGCATATTGTTCCAACTGAATGAAATTACAAACAACTATTGTTATTCGAATCCATTAAATATTTGATGTTATATTAATCAAGAAAACATATTTCCTTATTATATTATACGTCAAACACTGCCTTTAGTTACCTGTTCCATCCGTACCTTATCAATACTTTTTTCAAGACTCTACAGTATCGCCTGTCCCTGTCCAGTCGTTTTTAGAAAATACAGTATTATCCTTACGCTTTGTATAACAAGCTTGTAAAGACATGGGGGTGAACTATACTAATTACAATCCCATTAAGGATCGCGAGCGATGACAGTATTGAGCGGGCCATGGACGGCCTGCGAACCGGGCTGCGCCGAGGACCGGGGCAGCCGACCGAGTGAGTCCTGTTCCTGAAACTCGCCGAACGAGGGAGGCGTTGAGCCCCACCGCAGGCGCACACTGTAGGTTTTTAAAACTGATGATCCAAGGCCCCGCGCCGTCTGAGCGGCACGCGGGGTTCGCTAAGGGGGCCACGTGCATGGCCCCCTTAGCACCATTGCCCGACCAGCGCCTGGTCATAACGAGCCCCCCGTCGCCTGAGGCACCATAAAGACTTGACAGCCCCGCCGCGGAACACCTACATTGATAGTATGAAGGATCATCACGACCATCACGGGGCCCCGGCCCATGGGCACCGTCACGTACACGGGGACCGCCGCATCGGCGGCGGGAGGCTCCTGCCGGTGATACTGCTGAACTCGGCGATCACGGCCGCCGAGTACGTCGGCGGCACACTCTCCGGAAGCCTGGCGCTCATATCCGATGCCGGCCACAATCTCTCCGACGTCCTCTCCCTCATGCTGGGGTATGCCGGGGAGCGGGTATCGGAAGCCAGGCCCACGGCGCGCTACTCCTTCGGGCTGAAGCGCTTCGAGGTGCTCATCGCCCTTGTGAACTCCCTGAGCCTCCTGGCGATCGGCATCTACATCCTCTACGAATCGGTGATGCGATTCCTCTCCCCGCGGCGTATCGATACCGGGGTGATGCTCGCTGTGGCCTGCATCGGCCTTGCCGGCAACCTGGCATCCATGGCGCTCATCTTCCGCGGCAGGGATTCGAGCCTGAACATGAAGGCCGCCTTCCTCCACCTGCTCTTCGATTCCCTCTCATCGGTGGGAGTCGTGGCGGCGGCCCTGCTCCTCATGCTCACCGGCCAGTACTGGATAGACCTGGCAATCAGCGTGGCCATCGTGGTCATGATCGTCGCCAGCGCCGCGGACATCATCCGCCAGTCGCTGCGGATCTTCCTGCAGGGGGCGCCGCCCGAGGTGGATCCGGAAGAGGTGCGCCGGACGCTCCTGTCCGTCCGGGGCGTCGAAAGCGTTCACGGGCTCCACATATGGTCCATCAGCTCCAGCGAGGCATTCCTGTCCGCTCACGTCTGCCTCTCCGGCGGGGATCTGCGTATCAGCGGCGACGAGCTGATCAGGTCGATAAACGCCGTGCTTCTCGAGAGGTTCGGCATATCCCACACCACGGTGCAGATCGAGGAGACGCCTCTCTGCTCGCTATCCGGCAGCGACTGCTGCCGCTGATCACGCGCACAAGGACATTACCATATGAGAAAAACCGCGCTCCATACACTCATCTCCTATTCCCAGGACCTCCTGGTCGATGAGCTCTGGCAGAGCGATCCACGGATCCTCGGCATACTGCAGTCGTCCGACTCAATCGATGAGACCAGGAGGTCATTACACAACTATCTCAACAAGAGGGAGCGCCGCCTGTTCGATATCTCGTCCCACGCCTATCCACAAAACCTCCACATATTCCAGCGCACCATCGCCAAGGAATGCCTGAGGGTGATGAAGAACATCGTCAGGACGGAAAACGAGGAGCTCACCGGATTCTCGGCGCTGAAACTGATGAAGTCGCTGTCGGCGGGAGGATCCTCCGTCACGGAGGACTGCAGGGGGCTGGTGCTGGATCTCATCTTCCTCTTTCGCGGCATCAACGGCACCGCCGAGCTGTACGATGTAACGGCCGCTCTGGATTCCCCCGGGCCGGATGTCAATCCCTCGGTCCACCGGTCGCTGCAGCTGGACCTCTATTCCGATGCCATCACCGCCCACTACGGGAGATACCGGAGCGGACTCGATCCCGGCGTCGAGGATGAGCGTCAGCGCCGGATCGAAAAAATACTCCGCCACTTCGGCGCAGGCCGGAACGAATGGGGCAGCTGGCAGTGGCACCTCTCACACATCATCCGTGACGCCGGGACCCTCGAGGCGATGGTACGGCTGGACGATGAGGAGCGTCGCGGCCTCGACGAGGCCGCCAGGAGGGGCATCCCGTTTCAGATAACGCCCCACTACCTCTCCCTGTTCAATCCCGGTGGCCGCGACGCCTGGGACAGGGGGGTCCGCGCGCAGGTCCTTCCCACGGCGCAATACGTGCTGGACGTCTGGGAGAACAGGCGCCACAACATCGACATGGATTTCATGGAGGAGAAATCCACGAGCCCCATCGAAAACGTGACGCGGCGCTATCCGAAGATCGTCATCCTGAAGCCCTTCGAATCCTGCCCCCAGCTGTGCGTCTACTGCCAGAGAAACTGGGAGGTGAAGGACATCGACTCCGCCACCACCACGCCAGAATCGGTGAGGACGGCGATCCGCTGGATCGGCGAAAACCGCTCGATCTCGGAGGTGCTCGTCACCGGCGGCGACCCGCTGACCCTGGACAATCAGTACATGGAATGGATCATATCCGAGCTCGCGGGCTTCGAACACATTGAGAGGATACGCATCGGCACGCGGATACCGGTCACCATGCCGCAGAGGATCGACGATGGCCTCATCGCCATGCTGAGAAAATACCACCGGTGGGGGCGCCGTGAGATCTGCATCGTCACCCACTTCGAGCACGCCGTAGAGATCACCGCGGATACCCTCGCAGCGATCGAGTCGATAAAGAACGCCGGCATGAACGTTTACAACCAGCAGGTCTTCACCTACTACAACAGCAGGAAATTCGAAACCTGCTTCCTCAGGACGCACCTGAAGCGCGCGGGCATCGATCCCTACTACAGCTTCAACACCAAGGGGAAGCTGGAGACGCAGGCCTTCCGGGTGCCCATCGCAAGGATCGAGCAGGAGAGGAAGGAGGAGGCAAGGCAACTGAGCGGCCTCTCCAGGACCGACGAGCCAGTCTTCAACGTGCCCCGGCTGGGAAAGACGCATCTGCGGTCATGGCAGGATCATGAGCCCATCATGATCATGCCCAACGGCTGCCGCGTCTACCGCTTCTTCCCGTGGGAATCGAGGCTGCAGCTCACGGACGAGTTCATCTACACCGACGTATCGATCTATGAATACCTTCTCCGCCTCGCCGCGGACGGGGAGGATGTGAACGAGTACCGGTCGATATGGTACTACTTCTGACCGGAGCGGGGATCGTCACATTCCCCGGATCCTTGACGCGAACTGCCGAAATCTGCCAGTGAGACGAAGACCAGGGAGAGGAGAACGAGCAGTCCGAGACCCGCGAACATCGCCCGGTATGCCGCCCCGCCGTTTCCCGCATAGCGCTCCATGAAGCCGCCGCACAGCAGGGGGATGCCGATACTGAAGGGGAGCGCCAGGACGGGGGAGAGAGAGAAATAGTCGGTGGCGTCGCTCCTCCCCGAAAGCCGCTTCACCGCCGGCGAAAAGCCCAGAAGGCTGATCCCCCTGGAGCAGCCCAGAAGCAGGCTGGCCGCCAGGAAGTGCGGGAGCCCCTGCGCGGCAAGCAGCAGCACCACGGCCGCAACGGCAAAGAGCTTCGAGACGATGAACTTGGCCTTCAGGGCCAGGAGATCGAACCACCCGAAGGCCAGGGTGGCCGTGATGGCGCCTGCATAGATGCAGGCGACGAAAAGCCCCGCGGCGATCCCCCTGTCGACATCGTGACAGTTCACGGCGTAGTTCGCATAGAAGGAGATCACGCTGATGCAGGCGTAGGACTCCAGCGTGGAGAGCATGAAGAGGATGAAGTTCCGCTGTGTCACGATGTCGCGGAAGGCGGCGATGAGCGTCCTGAGATTGTGCGACGCCGCATCCCCGCGGCCTTCGCCGTCCCGCTCCCGTACCAGAAGGAAGAGGAGGGACGAGGCGAAGAACATGAGCCCGATGCCCAGGAATGACGCCCCCGCGGAGACCGCGGAAAAGGCGAAGGCCCGCACGATCTTCAGTATCACCAGGCTCCCCAGGAGCCTCCCGGCGATCTGGAAGACCATCATGACCGAAAGCCCCGGCACGGTCATCCTCTCGCTGAAGATCTTCACGAGGAAGGACTGCCATACCGGGAGGGTCACGCCGATCCCCATGGCATAGAGCAGGTAGAAGCCGAGAAAGAGGGTGACCGTATTCACGCCGTATCCCCCCGCGAGGAGAACGGCGCCGAAGCCGATGAGGGGGGTCGAGGCCGCCATGTGGGCCAGCACCACGGCCCGCCGCTTCATCGCCAGGTGTGTCGTCAGGTAGGAGGAGGTCATGGAGAAGAGGGCGATGCCGGCGGCAAACACCCCCGGCACCAGGCCGATGACGCGCGGCGACGCCCCGATGTGTTCCAGGAACAGCTGGAGGAACGTCGATTCCACGACAACCGGAAGTCCCAGGCCCCAGAAGAATTCCACCGCGGAGATGCCGAAGGCGTTTACGGCGAAATGCCCCTCCCTGGGGTCGGCGGTCTCATCAGCATGTCTCATGCTGCGGCACCATAGCGCCCCCTCTGTCTCGGGGGAACTGTTTTTTTACCCGCGGCACCAGTTTTTCTCCGGCCCCGACGAACTGCCGTCGACAGGAAAAAATACTTTACAGGAGGTTGCGCCCCTCGCTACTATCCATATCAATCCACGATACGCTTTATCCGTGATGCCGGGCGCGGGCACACCGCCGGTCCATGGCCGCACATTGCACCGCACCCGATCCCTGTTCCGGAGGTTCCGATCATGATTAAGGTTATCATCGGGGTGATGCGACCCAACTTTCTGCTTCTGACGCCGGCCTGCGTCTCCGTCGGTGTTGCCACCGCCTACCTGGAGATGGGCAGGGTGCGCCTGACGGAGGTACTGCTAGTCCTGTTGGGAGCGGTGGCGTCACACGCCTGCGTCAACGCCTTCAACGACTATTTCGACTTTCGGAGCGGCCTTGATCTGAAGACATCGCGCACCCCCTTCAGCGGCGGCAGCGGCACCCTTCCGGCGCAGCCCACGCTCGTACGGATCGGCCTGGCCACCGCCCTGGGCACCCTGGCCGTAACGGCGGCGGTGGGCATCTACTTCGTGTATCTCAGGGGCCTCCTGCTCCTCCCCGTCGGCCTGCTGGGCCTCTTCCTCCTGGTTGCCTACACGATCTGGTTCACAAAAAACCCGATACTCTGCCTGATCGTTCCGGGCCTGGGATTCGGCACCCTCATGGTGAACGGCACCCACTTCGCCCTCACCGGCACCTATTCGCTCACCGCGCTCCTGGCCTCCATGGTCCCCTTCTTCCTGGTGAGCAACCTGCTGCTCCTGAACCAGTTCCCCGACGCGGGACCCGACGCGGCCTTCGGCCGCAGGCATTTCCCCATCACCATCGGCAACAGGGCCAGCAGCGTCATCTACGGCCTCTTCCTGCTGGGCGCCTACCTCACCGTGGTGCTCGGCGTCGCCATCGGCAGATTCCCGGTCTTCAGCCTGCTGGCACTGCTCACGACGATCTTGGCGGTGAAGGCCTACACGGGGGCCAGGGCCCACTCCGACGACATACCGGCCCTCGTCCCCTCCATGATGATGAACGTGCTGATAAACCTTCTCACGCCGGTGCTGCTGGCCCTGGGGCTCTGGATCGGCTGAGGATTATGTCATATCATGCCTGGCCCGGCGGGTCCGTTAGGGGGAATTAATATAACCGGCGGGCCCATTTAATTGTTGATAAAATCATCCATTCCCCTATCCTGAAGGAATGGAATATGTGACGGTACACCCGCTCTCGCTGTTCTCCTTTCTCTCTTTCCTGGCCTATGTCTACCTCGGCATCTACGGCCTCCGGATCAATCCCAGGGCGCGGCTGAACAGGATATTTTCCCTTCTCTGCGCGAGCTTCGCGGTCTGGTCGCTCGCCTATACCTTCATCCACGCCTCCACCACGGTGCCCCAGGCGGCGCTCTGGAACAGGGTGGGGGCCGCCGGATGGTGTGCCACGCCCTCCCTGGCGCTTCACTTCTTTCTCGAGATGACCGGGATCGGCAAACGCGGGAGGGCGAGACGGCTCATCTACCTCATCTACCTCCCCTATCCGGCCTTTCTGGCCTGGGAGATCGCCTGGGCGGGGCGGGTGTCGGTCTTCTCCGGCAACGGCGCTGCCCTGGTCCCCCTCCCCCCCGAGGCCTCCGCGGTCTATACCGCCTTCATCGTCTATCACATCGCCTTCGTCGGCTCCGGCATCCTCTACGTCCTGCGGCGCGGGGCCGGTGACGGCTCCCGTCGGGCCATACGGCAGATACGCATCCTGGCTCTTTCGACGGCAGTCACCCTGGCCCTCTGCGTGACCACCGACTCGATACTCCCCTTCCTCAGGGCCTTCCCCTTCCCCGGCCTGGCGCCGATCTTCATCCTCCCCTGGGCGAGCGGGGTCTGGATATCCATTGTCCGCTACCGGCTGGTCTCCCTCACCCCCGCATCGGCCGTCGAGGAGATCATGCAGGGGATGAAGGAGTCGCTGGTGCTTCTCGACCGGGGGAGGAACATCACCAGCATCAACCGCCATACCGAAGAGGTCACCGGCTTCACCGTCCGGGAGGTAACGGGCAGGCCGCTGTCGTGCCTGGTGGCCGAACAGGGACCGGTGGAGGCGTGCCTGGACCTCCTGGAGAGCGGGGGGGAGCAGCAGTCCCTCATCGGGCACCTCATCGGCCCTGGGGGCGAACAGGTCCCGGCGAGCCTCACGGTCTCGGACATCCGCGATTCCTCCGGCGGGCTCATCGGCTTCGTCATCATCGGCATCGACATCACCGAGCGCCTGAAGATGGAGCGGCAGACGGCGGCACGGGCGCTGGCCGAGGAGGCCCTGCGCACCGCCGAGCAGAAATACCGCCTGCTCACCGAGAACCTCTCCGACGCCATCTGGTCCATGGACCTCTCGGCGCACCTCACCTACGTCAGCCCCAGCATCGAGGCCATGCTGGGCTACACGCCAGAGGAGATGCTGCACAAGGGCATCTCCGAGTACGTGACCGACGAATCGGTGGAGAAGAGCCTCGCCATCATGAGGAAGGAGATCTCCCGCGACGGGAGGCCCGGCATGGACCCCGACCGGTCCATGCACATGGACGTCCAGTACCGGCGCAAGGACGGCAGGCTCCTCTGGTGCGAGGTGAGCGTGAAGTTCCTGCGCGATGCCGAGGGGATGCCCTCGGGAGTCCTGGGGGTGACGCGCGACATCTCCCTCCGCAAGCGCGACGAGCAGCACCTCCAGGAGATCGACCTCCTCTTCAGGCAGATAACCGAGAACATGACCGACATGATCACCATGGTGGACATGTCGGGCGTCCACACCTACGCGAGCCCCTCGGCGAAGACGATCCTGGGCTACGAGCCGGAGGAGATTATCGGCACCTCCCCCTTCGACTACATCCACCCGGATGACCAGTCGGCGGTGAAGGAGGAATTCCTGGCTGGCCTCCGGAACAGGGCCCCCGGCCGGCGCGAGTTCAGGTACCGAAGGATCGACGGCACCTACGTGTGGCTCGACTCGATCGGCAACGTCATCGAGGACGGGGAGGGGAATGTCATAGGCGCCGTCTTCAGCAGCAGGGACATCTCCGAGAGCAAGGCGATCGAGATCGCCCTCAAGGAAAGCGAGGAGCGGTACCGGAGCATCCTGGAGAACATCGAGCACGGCTACTACGAGGTGGACCTCAGGGGCGACATGCGGTACTTCAACAGGTATCTGCTGCAGCTGCTGGACTACACCGAGGAGGAGCTCATCGGGCTGAACTACAAAAGATTCATGACCCGGGAATCGGCCGAACGGGTCTACCAGGTGTTCAACCAGGTCTACCGGACCGGCGAGACCAGCAAGGGATTCGACTGGGAGTTCGTGAAGAAGGACGGCAACTCCTTCACCGTTGAGACGACGGTGACCCTCATTCGCGGCGACACCGGGGTGCCGGTCGGCTTCAGGGGGCTGATCCGCGACATCAGCGAGCGCAAGAAATACATCTCCGCCCTGGAGGAGAGCGAGGAGCGGTACCGGCAGCTCGTGAACGAGGCGGACGACATCATATACCTGGTGGACGTCACCGGCACCCTCACCTTCATCAACGTGAATGTGGTGCGCTCCCTGGAGTACACCGAGGCCGAGATGGTGGGGAGAAAATACTGGGAGTTCATCGACGAGGAGTGGCGCGAGGAGGGGATGCGGTTCTACGGCCACCAGTTCCGGCACAGGATCCCCTCGACCTACATCGAGCTCCCCATGATCGCCAAGGACGGCCGCCAGGTGTGGTTCGGGCAGAAGGTGCAGCTCCTCATCATCAACGACAGGATACAGGGGCTCCACGGCGTTGCCAGGGACATCACCGAGCTGAAGTCGATACAGAAAAAGCTCCAGGAGAGCGAGCGGCTGCACCGCCTCATCACGGAAACCATGTGGGACATGATCATCATGATCGATTCGAGCCGCAGGCTCGCCTACGTCAGCCCCTCGCACGTGCAGCTGGGCTACAGCCCCGAGGACCTGACGGGGAAAAACCCCTTCGATTACATACACCCCGACGACATACCGGCGATCAGGGGGGTGCTGGAGGAGGGGATCAGGACCCGGCAGCCCCAGAGGGGCGAGTTCAGGTTCCTCGCCGCCGACGGGACCTACCGGTGGCTCGAGTGCCACGGGAGCATCCAGTTCGACGAGCGGGGCGGCGACTTCCACATCGTCACCAGCAGCCGGGACGTCACCGAGCGGAAGCGGGCGGAGACGGCGCTGAACGAGAGCGAGAAGGCCCTCAGGGAGCGCAACGAGGTGATGGAGCGGGACCTGAAAAACGCGCAGATTATATACCTGGCGCTCATGCAGAACCAGATCCCCTACAACGACAGGATCCTCATCGACTACCGCTACTATCCCATGGACGCCGTGGGGGGTGACTACTTCTGCTTCACCCCACTCACCGACGCGAGGATCGGCTGCTTCATCGGGGACGTGTGCGGCCACGGCGTGTCGGCGGCGCTCTTCCTGGCCCTGCTGAAGGCCACGGTGGACCGGATCAGCCGGCTCCACGGGGAGAGCCCGGCGCGCTTCATCACCAGCCTGAACACCGAGCTGATGGATTACCTCTCCGATTACTTCATCACCTCGCTCTACGGCTTCTTCGACACTGAGGGCGAGCCGGATAAGGTGAACTTCACCTTCTCCAAGGGGGGGCACCCCTACCCGGTGCTGTACCGGGCGAAGACGGGAACGGCGGATTTCATCCTGAGCCGCGGCACCATACTGGGGAAGTTCCCCGGGGCGTCATACGCGGAGGTGTCGGTGATGCTCGAGCCGGGCGACCGCATATACCTCTACACCGACGGGATTCCCGAGGCTCCCGGCGCCGACGGCCGGCTCCTGGGCTACGAGGCCTTCGTGCAGACGCTCCAGGAGCTCTCGCGGGGCAATCCCCTGCCCCGCACCATCGACCTCCTCTTCGAGCGCATACGGCGCTACTGCGGCGACGCCCCCCTCAACGACGACCTGATGCTCATCGGCTTCGAGGTGCGGTAGCGGCCGCGACCCATGGCGGTGCGCCCCCGGACTGCGGGTCACGGCCCCCTCCTGAAATATTGCCGGCATCCGACGGAATGAATCCGATGAAAACATCAGGAAAACAGTTACCCATAGGTACGCTCTTGACGGGAGGCCCGGTGATACAGCCTTTGTTGTATCGGGGGAACAGTCAGGAGGCTCAGACCCCTGAATCACATGCCCAATGGAAACAGCATCAGGGATCCCTCCAGGGCACCCCAGCCGGTCCTGTTCCTGGGAGGTGAGAAAGATACTGTCTTTCGGTTCACGCATGTTGAGAAGTCTTCCCGTGTGCATTTCAAGGACGCCAGGATGGTCAAGGTGAAAATCGCATGTCACTCTGTTTTGACCAGCAGCCTGAAATCGTCAATCGGCACCCAATTGCATTTGAATGAGACGGCAATGGTCATCACACGCTACGACTATGATCCAAATTGCATTTAAATAACTCCCGATCCGTACGATATATACTTGACAAATAATATACCAGTCGGTATATTATTTCCAGTGGCGGTTATGGGAAAATCAGAGATAACGAAACAGTTCATAATCGAGAAGGCCGCACCGATTTTCAACAAATCGGGGTATGCCGGAACCTCCATATCCGACATCACCAAGGCAATCGGTCTCACCAAAGGGGCTGTCTACGGCAATTTCTCCAATAAGGACGATATTGCTCTGGAAGCCCTGGAGTACAATTTCCGGGAAATCTACAACGATATTACCGGAGTCTTGCGGAAGGTAACGTCTATCTGCGATCGGTTAAAGACCTTTGCCCGGTATTACCGCGACAACTTCGACGCTATCGACGCCATGGGAGGGTGTCCCATACTCAACGCGGCCATTGACTCTGACGACGGCAATCCCCATCTGAGAAAAAAGGTTCAGTCGCTGTTGAAAGTATGGGAGACCAGCCTGATTCGCATTGTGGAAAAGGGAATCGAGCGCAAGGAAATCAACCCTGATACAGATGCCAGGGCCTTTGCGTCCCTCTTCATCTCTTTAATGGAAGGAGGGATAATGCTGAACAAATCCACGGGAAAGAAGACATACCTTGATAACGCAGTGGCGCATATTGAGACGATAGTAGACCGTGACTTGAGGATCTGATTTTTTTGAATAATAATATACCGATTGGTATATTATTATTCAGTATAGAGATCAAGTAAGAGAATTGATTTGAAGAAAGGAGGGAACAGGATGATAACCCGTACCAAGATTACAGAACATGCGGAACTGGTCACTTCCGATGAGATGACCCCGTGGAAATGCAATGGCCTTCTCGTGAATACAACGGGGGGATTCGTGATGATAGACTGCAACTTCAAAAGGGAGGAAATCAGAAAACTCACAGACTCCCTCCCCGGGGAAATACTATCCTACTATGTCTCTCACTTCCACATCGATCATGTCAGCAATCTCCATGAGATAGAGTCCCTTGGCATCCCCGTGATGATAGCGGAATCTGAGAAACGCTATCCCCTCTCAATGGATACCCTTATCATGGACAGCGGCGCTGTTGAGATGGGGACAGAAGGGCATATGTGGAGCTTCGTGAAAGACGTCAGCTTTCGGGAGATACAATCAGTAAAGACATTTGTTCCAGGTGAAATCTTCACCTATGGCAACACGGTTATTAAAGCTGTACCACTACCTGGTCATTCTCCCGGCCATTCTGGTTTCATTGTATGCCGGGATGGGGAGAGGGATATACTCTTCGGAAGTGATATCGGCCTCGATACTTTCGGCCCCTGGTACGGGTTTAAATACTGTGATCTTCATCTTTACAGGAAATCGATCCGGGAACTGGCCGATATTTACCGAAAAGGCGATTACATACTTACCGGCAGCCATAGCGACATCGTCAGAGAATACAGACCGGAGCTCTTCACCAGGATAATAACGATGATTGATTCCACTGAAGATGCGATTCTGAACGATATTGAATCCAAAGGAACCGTTACGCTCCACGACCTTGTCTTTAAGGGTCTCTATTACGGCATCAGTTCCATTGAAAAGATGAATGAGATGCTGAAAAAACTCTATTATTTCTGGGAGTATTTCACCCTTAAGAACCAGCTAGATTACATGGCTATCCGTGGGCTTATACATGAGATGCCGGAAGGGAACTATTCCCTCGTCAAGGAGCGGAATACCTGCCGTGAAGAGGTCTGTTCCCAGTGAATACGTAGCAGATAAGCAGCATACTACATGAGGCGTCTATCCCCCTCCAAGGGGAGAAAAAAGGGCAATGGTGTCACAACCCCTCAGGTACTTTTCAAGATTACTGCGGATATTTTTTATTCAATCGATGGAAATATCCTTCTTCTTTATACGCACTCGTCTGATTATGGTGTGCCCGTTATGCCGGTGGGATAGGTTTGCTTTCACACAGTAAAATGTATGAGACAGCATGGATTGTATCACCCCGGATCCCATGATGGAACATCGCCACAGAACCAGACACATTAACCTCTAAAATTAAATGCATATCCCTATCTATTTCTGCTTTTTTTTGTTTCTAGTTATGGAATACCCATGGATTGATTCAGAAGTCAGTAATTACCCGTGGCGTCTTTTGATTTTAGAGCTGCCCGGAATTAATGTCTTGAATTGCGCCTGTATTGGTGTATGATGCAGTATGGCAGCCGTTATGATGGAGCGATGTGATGGATGCGCCGCCGCATGGCCATCATATCGACCTCGAGTATATTTCCGCCATATGATAGCGTTCACGGGAAGTCAGATACTGTTATGCATATCGATTCCACAAACCTGATACTGCTCCTCCTGAGCGTGTTCGCAGGGGCCATCTGCTTTTATACCGCCATCGCGGGATTCTCATTTGAAGGATTCTACGGGAAGGCCTTTGTGCCCTTTGCCATGATGGGAATCATCGGCGCGTGGTACTGCATCTGGTCAGGCATTCGAAACGCGGACATATTCAGGAGCTATCCGTTCATTGTCACCATGTCGACCGTGATGTCGGGATTCGCCGGTCCCGTACTGTATCTCCTCTCCCGATCGATGTCGGATATATACAAAAAGCTCGATGTGCGGCTCTACTGGCTTCTCCTCTTCGGCCTGTTCGGCGCTTCCTTTTCCGTGTACGCGATTTTCGACGAGGAGACGGCCGGCAGGTTTTACCGGGCGTATCACCAGGGCGAACTGGGAAACCTGGGCATCTGGTCGTACATGTTTTACCTCCATGTGGCGGAGCTGTGCGTTTTTGCCATGATGAGCCTGGTCACTATAATCAGGGCGTTACGGAGCAGGACGAAACCATCGAAGGAAAAACTGCCCGCCATGCTTGTCCTCTCCGGCATTGGCATTGCCGTTCTCACCATAACGTTCTCGGCGATTTTGCCATAGTTAGATCCGGAATCGGAGGTAATCAAGTTCGGTCCCCTGGTAACACTGCCGATCGTAATCATCGCCTATTTCTCTACATTGAACAGCAGGAGCCTGCAGCGCAAGTCGCTAAAATTGGAACAGTGGAATGAAAAAATCGAGCAGCAGCTCCATACTGCCAGGCTGCTTCAGGCGAAGCTGCTGCCGCCGCCGACGCATGTATTCAGGGACATCGAAATTCACGCAACATATCTGCCGATGGAAGAGGTGGGGGGTGATTTTTATGACTTCCATTTCGACGAAGAGAAGCTGGTCGTATTCATTGCTGATGTGTCCGGCCACGGCATACCCGGGGCTTTCAACGCGACCATCGGCAAGATTCTCTACAGGCATATATCCGTGACATGTGAGAAGCCGTCCATGGTGATGCAGGAATTGAACAGCCAGTTGCTGGAGTACACGATCCAGGGAAATTTCATGACCGCCTTTCTGGGATGGATATACTTTGAATCGAAAACCATGCTGTATTCCAATGCCGGCCACCTGCCGCTGTATGTATGCCGAAACGACGACGGCTCCATACATGAACTGCCGGTCAACGGACCCTCCGTGGGATGGCACCGGGACACTACCTACAACGACTCGACGTTCCAGCTGAAAAGCAATGACAGGCTGATCCTGCATACCGACGGCATCGTGGAGTGCTTCAACGAGAAGCGAGAATGGTACGGCAGCGAACGGTTTGAACAGTTTATCCGCGGGCACTGTGAACAGCCGGTCGACTGTTTTTCCCGCGATCTCGTGGAGAGCCTGCGGCATTTCAGCGGCAGTACCGCATTCAACGATGACATCACGCTGGTGGTGGCGGATATCCCCTGAGTTTCAGGCGTCCCCTCCCGGGGCGGAATCGCGCAGCCGGTGGCGGCGTACAGAATGTGTTTCAGGCAACGCGAGCAAGGGGAATCTGACGATGGCGAGCACGATGGGTCCGACCCCGATGGTTTCGAGTTTCAAAAGAATGGTCTTGTTTTTGAAACCCCATATACCCCGGTGAAATTTACCGGTTGAATCATTATGAAGGCAAAGGCTTGTACCGGAAATACAGGCCGCGTTTAATCCAATTCTTCGTAAAACGACTTCAGCGTATAAAATGCCTGTTTTCTCCTTTTTTTGTCCGCCGTGAGAAGCCCCTTCAGGTTATACTTGTTCTGAAAGACATTGGTTCTGAGGGGTGTCCTGAAATCATAGAGTATCCACGGAGTCATGCCCCGGATATTGGGGCATTTCCTGATGGCGGCCGTCTGGTCCTCGTAAACCTTCCGCTGTTTCTCCTCGGTGAAGAATTCGTTCTCGTTTCCCCGTTTCCCGGCAAGGGCCCCGGCCCCCGTTTCGCTGACGATAAAGGGCTTGCCGAGAACCGAGGCTTCGTCGAAGAGGCGCGGCACCCTTTCGATTCCCGGCAGGTACCACCCGAAATACTCATTGATTCCGATGACGTCCAGCACCTTCGAGAGTGAGTCCTGTACGCTGTTTTCTTCCCAGTTGACCAGGCACGCCGCGGAAACCAGACGGGAATCATCGAGCTCCTTCGCACATTTTACCAGATTTTCCATGAAGGTGAATCTCCGCTCGGTGTCCTCATTTTCGTTCCCCACGGACCAGATGACAACGCTGGCGCGGTTCCGGTCCCTGAGAATCAGTTCCTCCAGCTGGTTTTTGGCGTCCGCCAGGGTATCGGGATTCTCGAACTGTATGGCCCAGTAGACCGGTATCTCCTCCCAGAGAAGGACCCCCATCCTGTCTGCCATGCGCGAAGTCATGCCGCTGTGGGGGTAATGTGCCAGGCGGAGGAAGTTACCCCCCAGTTCCTTCACGAGCGTGAGGTTCTCCCGTACCTCTTCCGGTGAGAGGGATCGGCCGTTTACGACGCTCTCTTCGTGGGTGGATATCCCCTTGAGGAATATATCCCGCCCGTTCAGCAGGATCCGATCTTTTTCGACGCGTATCTCCCGGAATCCGATCCGGTCGGTGATCCGGTCCTCTCCGAAGGTGATTGCCACGTCGTATATTTTCGGATTCTTGGGGCTCCAGGGTTCCGGCTTGCGTGAAAAAAACACCTCGCCGAATCCATTTCTGATCGGTATAGAAACAGGTTCCCCCAATTCCGGGACCTCCAGCAGGCACTTCCCGTCGACATCCCTGTCAAGGGTTACACTGCACCGGATGTTTTTCATGGTCCCATCAGGAATGAGGGTGAGGAAAAAATGCCGTATGAATGTGTCGGGGGTATACACGATATCGATGCCCCGGTAAAGCCCCCCGTAATTGAACCAGTCCGTGTTGATCATGGGGACCTGTTCGAGTCGGCGGGTATTGTCCACCACGATAATAATCCGGTTATCTCCGGGTTTGAGTCGTTCGGTTATTTCGATGAAGAAATCGCCGCCCCCGCCCCGGTGGGAGCCGATGAAAAAACCTCCGAGGAAAACCGCGCACCGGTAGTTGGCCCCGTCAATGCGGAGGAAGGCCCGCTCGTCCTCCTTCCGGGAATGACGGAAGGTCCTGGTAAAGACCATACTCCCCTCGTACAGGAAATATTTCTCCGCCGACATGTTCCAGCAGCAGGGTAGGTTCATGACCGGCCAGAGATCAAAATCGAAATCGAGAGGGACCAATTGCTTCACCATGGGGAGAAGGTCCATCTGCGACGCAAGGTCCACGGTAAACTCCTTTTCGTCGATGCCGAAGGCGGGGAACTGGGAACGGTAGGTCCGGTAGATGCTTTCCGAGGTGCTGAAGTTATACCAGCCGGACCGGAGGCAGTTATTGTAGGGATCCTCGGTATAGTTCCACTCACCGGCCAGGGATTCCCGGCGGCGGAACGAGGCGTCAAGCCACGTATCGGCGGTTATGTAATCACCGGTAAAGTGTTCCCACGGGTCCCGGGTTAAGATGTTTTCGTACGGGTTTTTCTCATTTTTCATGTAACAATCGCTCTCAGAAATTTGTTGATTTTAATCGGATTCCGTAGCGGCAGCAGTTCCGACGTTTTTCCGCTCGTTGATTTCCCTGATCATCTTATTATAGAATTCCCTGGTGATGGGGTACCACTTCATGGCTATGGCGGATGCGATATGTCCCAGCAGAGGCACACCGAGGAACACGAAGAGGATGGACCAGTAGAGTCTCGGGGTCACCTCCATGCCGCTGGTGTATCCGCTCAAGGCAATTCCCACGAGGAGCCCCCCCAATGCACTGACCGCCTTGTCGACGAAAGAGAAGGTGGTGGATATCATGCCGGGAATGAACTTTCCGTTCGACCAGGTTTCGTAATCTGCCGTGTCCGGGATCATGACAAGAATGATATTATTGGCGATGCCGTTGAAAAAGGACATGAAGCCGAAAAGCACGATGGCGATGGGCACCAGTCCCGGTGAGAAGGGACGGAAAACAAGTATCACCGCAATCGATACGATGCTCATCCAGGTGCCGAACACGAAGGATGTCCTGTTGCTCGTTTTCATGGCGATTCCCATGGCCAGGAAGGCCCCGGCCACCCCGCAGAGGCCGATGATTGGCATTATGGTTGACTGAAGCCTCAGGTTCTGCATGACGTACATGAAGAAGTAGACGATACTGGCGTTCAGGGTTACATTCGCCAGTTTGTTGGTGGAGGCCGACACGATGAGCATCTGCAGTGCCCGGTTCTTTTTGATGACCGGGATAAAATCCATGATCCGTACCCGTTTCGTCTCCCTGTTTTCTATGAAGTATTCCTTCCTGTCTTTTTTACTGAGGCCGATTACCGCAAGAACGGTAAAAACGGTATTCAGCAGTATAACCGTGAACGCGACGAAGCGCCACCCCGCCGGATCTTCGGTCCCCCCGAAATGGAGAAGCACCGGGTTTATGCCGGCCGAGATGAGAATGAATACCGCCATGGAAAAGAAGCCGTCAAATCCGACGAAGATGGGGCGCTGGCTCGGATTGTTACTAAGAACCACCTGCCCCGCCTTGGTGATAATGGTCTGAAAGGTATACCCGACAACCCATATGAAATACCAGATGGTCAGCCATGCCAGAACGGCAATCCTGGAATCGAATTTTACCCCCCAGAACATGGCCACCAGGGAGATGTTGATAATGAGAGACCCCAAAACCATATAGGGCCTGAACTTGCCGAACCGGGTTTCGGTTTTATCGATGAAGTAACCGATAGCCGGATCAGTGAAGGCGTCCAGCAGGCGCGACAGCATCATGATTGTTCCCACAAGAACCGGATTGAGCTTCCAGAACTCGGTACAGTACACCAGGAAATAGAGGGAAAAGAGGTTGAAATGAAGGTTCGTGGCAGCGTTATTGAGACTGAAAAATCCGATCTGCCAGGTCTTCGCGTTGTTGTACATTGAATTGTCTGACATGGCTCCTCTTTTGTGAATGGGCTGCATCTATACGGTTTTTTATTTCTCCGTAAATGCTTAATTATATTCGCGTTCATAGGCGGCGAACATGATCCGCTCACGCCTGGTATCTGCCCCGATCGCATAAAGACTCGGGTAGGTGGTCGCCACGAGGCCGCCGTTATATGAGCCGAGCCTTTTTATCATTTTCCTGGCGTACTCTTCGATCTCTTTCGGCGATCCTTTGGGAAAGACCGTCTGGATGTCCACGACGTTGAAGAAGGCGATCTTACCTCCGAAATTATCCGCAAGAAAATCGATTCCCGTCTGGTTCGGTGAATCAAGTTGAAGGGCGTCAATACCCATATCCACCAGATCCTCAACGATCCCTCCGATGTTCCCGCATGAATGAAGAATAAAATGCATTCCCATTTCGTGGGTTTTATCGACCACCTTCTTGTACCGGTCCATGAAAAATCTCTGGAATAATTTCCGACCGATTATAAGACCCTGCTGGGTGCCGTGATCATCGTTGAAGAGGATGCCGTCAACACCGCGTTTTCCGCACATCTCAACCATGCCGATAAAGTAGTCGGTGAACTTATCCAGAAGACGATCTACCTTATCGGGAAATTCTACAAGGTCCATCATGGCCTGTTCGAACCCGCGGATGTAGTGAAACAGTGTAAAAATAAAATTACGTCCGATGACCATGCGGTATCGCCCCGCACCCAGCAGCTTCCTGTAGACACCGAACATTTTGTAACGAAACGGATCGCGGGAATCGGGCATTGTATATCTATCCAGCTGATCCCATCCCTTTTCCAGCGCCCCGGCAATGACCTGTCCATTGTAGGTGACCGCTCCGTCAACTTCCCAGAGATTACCCCAGATATCGTATGCCCGGTAGCGAGTCCTCCGCCAGTTTTTCGGAAGCTTTTCTTTCGGTTTCCAGAGACCGAAGGAGATTATTTCCGGTTCAATATCATAGGGGAAATATCCCTCGGGAGGCTGCCATCCGGCAGGGGGCAGAATCAGGATGGGGAGAATATCTCCTTTCAGGGGATTGAATTTACATGTTGGGATTCTATCCGGTCCCAAAAATTTTATGGCTCTGATTACCCGATCTCGGCTGTTCATAACAACTCCAGAAATATTTGTTATTAGGACACATCCTAAAACCGGAATTCACCAAAATTCAAAAACAGTAGATACCGTGTTTATCGGCAATCGTGTCCAATGGGAGCTTCAATTATTGAGTTTTTTGAGGTCACCATTATAGAATAGCAATCGGAAATTGCAATCTCTTACTGTCCCGATTCCCTCAACATGCTGCGGAGGGTGACTGTTGTTCCATCTCCGCAATCTCTTTAAGAATCTCACGGTAACGTTTCTCATTGATGGGATAGAAATAAAGCACCACGATCCCGAGAATAAAGATCGCCCCGGCAATCGGCCCGAGGAGCATCCGTATACCCAGAAGGGAAAGCCCGGTCTGGGCCACATTGGGAACATATCCGACTAGTGAAAGCACCCCGCCGATGATGGCCATTGACATCGACATGCCTATCTTTATCCCGAAGGTCCAGACGCCGTAAAAGGCCCCTTCGGTCCGTTCCCCGGTAAGGAGATAATCGTACTCCACCGCATCCGGTACCATCGCCCAGGGAATGGCGTACATGAAGCCAAGCCCTATCCCGGCGAAAACCATGAGCCCGAAGGAGTAATGTATATGAAAAAGATGCCCCGTAAAAGAGAGCACGATGAGTGCCGCGGCGAACACCGCAAGGCCCAGTGAATATGCCGGTTTTTTTCCGAATCTCCTGGAGAAAACCACGCTGATCGGAATAAAAATCAGTGCCACCACGATGAGTATCCCCATGGCAACGGCGGTGGCCCCTTCGTTATTATGGATATATTTAAAGTAGTAGATGGCTATTCCCATGACCACGGAAAGTGCGGTCAGATGAAGCGAATAGGTCAGAAGAATCAGCACGAAGGGCCTGTTCTTAAAAACTTTCAGATACGTTTTAAAAAATCCCCTGGTCCTGAGTTCCGGTTCGCAAGCCGGTTCCCGCACCGCCGCGACCGTAATGAGCGCGGTTACCATCATAATCAGTCCAAAGAGGGTCCCCATGGCGGTGAAGCCGGTGTTCCTGTCGGGGAAAAGTCCCACCACCGGAAGGGCGGCCACGCTGCCGGTGATAGTGCCTATGGCCGCGAAACCGAACCGGTAACCGTTGAGGGAGGTCCGTTCGTGATAGTCCCTGGTCAGCTCGGGGGTCAGAGAGTTATAAGGGATGTTAACTGCAGTGTAGGCGGTGTTCACCAGGCAAAAAACCATTACCCCCCAGATAAAGAGATAGGTCTGATTTTGCATGCCGGGATTGGTAAAGAGGATTATCATGGTGAAGAAGAGGGGGACCGAACCGAGGAGCATCCAGGGACGCCTTCTGCCGAAGCGGGTTTTTGTGCGGTCCGAAAGGAATCCGGTAATGGGATCGGTCACGGCGTCCCACACCTTGCCTATGGCAACCACGGTACCGGCAAGGGCAGGCAGGAGACCCACCGTATCGGTGAGAAAATTCATAAGCAGAAACCCGATTACGGTAAAAAAGAGGTTCCCTCCGAGATCGCAGACCCCGTATCCCAGTTTCATCCCCGGGGTTAGCCTTTTCATCCCCTCCTTTGTCCGCTTCATAAGTTCCTCCTGTATGATTAAAGTGATTCCATGGGGCTTCGGTTACCGACGGCCGATCATCATACCGATGTTTTCGCTCCCCTTTGCCCAGTGCCAGTCGTTTCGCGCGTTGAAGTAGAAATACACATCCCTCTGTTCGGGTCGGAAGACCGTGTCGCTGGCGTATACATGGGTCCGCATCCACCCCTCGGTGGGCGATAGAACCGGCTCCTGAAGGGCCCTGGTCCAGGAAAAGCCATCGTCCGATTCCAAAAGCGATATGGCCGATCCCGAATGGCCGGTATCCCTGCCGACATACATCCTGTTGTGAAAGGCCACGTATCCCGAGGCGCAGGGCACCACCTTGATGGAACCGCACCCCAGGTTCCCCCAGGGATCATCCGGATCAGGGCATATCATCGGCTTACTTGAAGGGATATAGGGGCCGGTGATCGTCGGTGCGGTGGCGTAGCCGATGTATTCCGGCTCGTTGAATCCGCAATCGTCCACATGCACCAGGGACGCGCTGTAGTACAGGACGTAGCGATCATCTATTTTGACGAGAAAGGGATTGCTCACCGAGTCGCCGTATTTTTCGCTGATGTGCCATTCAAGCGAGGGCTCGAGGATCGTTACCGGTTCGCTGAAGTGCACAAGGTCCCTGGAGGTTCGCATTTCAATGCGGGATCGCCACCGTATCGGCATCATGGCGAAGAGTATGTGAAACTTTCTGTACCGTTCATACAGAAGATAGTAGGTGCCGTTTTCATGATATATGTTCGGCCGCATGCCGTGGCCGAAGAGCCGTTTCGGAGCGCTCCAGTTCAATCCGTCCTCCGATACCAGATGGTATATTCCGAAGAGCGCATGGACGAACATGTGCCATTTCCCGTCCGGGGAATCCCCCGGCGCGAGCAGCGACGGGTCCGCAATCACAGTGGAAAATCGGGGAGGATGGATAATGGGATTCTTTTCATTGAGGTGCCAGCGAAGACGTTTTATCTCGTCATGCGTCATTTCGATTTTATTCATTGCACCACCTCCTGACTTTTGACTGAATCATGCATCTGTGATATGCCGGATTTACGGTACCCGGTACATCCATCATGAAACCGCGCCGTAGATGTGACGGCCGATTATATGGTTCTGGTACGCTTCGTCAAGCTCGCAGAAATAACCGCTCCAGCCCCATACCCGGACGACCAGATTCCTGTACAATTCCGGATTACGCTGGGCGTCGCGCAGGGTGTCGGCGTTCAGAGTATTGAGTTGCAGCTGCTGGCAGCCCGATTCCACGAACATGCGTATAAATAGCGCGACTTTTCTAAGAGCGTCGCGCCCCCGAAATATGCTGTCGGAGAGCTCCATTGTCACCGGACCGCCGTTGCAGATGCGGCGGTAGGGCACCTTTCCGAAACTCTGAAGCACGCTTATGGGTCCCTGCACCGGCACGTCCGGCGAGGGCGCCAGCGACGAACTGAAATACTCCCCCCGCCTTCGCCCGTCCGCGGTGGCGCCGACCACCGTCTCGTCCATGACATCATGCCCGCGCGCCAACCAGAGGTAATACATGGCCGATCCGCTCCCCGCACGAAGACGCCCCCCACGGCCGTTGCCCCCCGCCGCGTCGCACGCATCGGCGAACATGTTGAAAAGTATCGCCAAAATCGAGTCCGCCCTTTCGTCGTTGTTTCCGACTTTGGGCCCCCGTTCCCGGAGCATACGCCGCAGCGGTTCATCATCAGTGAAGTCCGTTTCCAGGGCACGCAGCAACCGTTCAGGCGCAACGATGGATTCGTCGTACATCATTGTCTTTACCGCCGCCAGTGCATCCGCCGCATTGGAAGCGCCGCATCCGTGTACGCCGAAGTTATTGTACAAGAGTCCCTCTGAAAGGTCTCGCCCGCATTCAAGACATCCGTTCATGAGCACGGAATAGTAGGGCGCCGGCGGCAGGAAAAGCCTGCGGCCCGCATCGGCGATCCTGTTCACCTGTTCGCGCATATCGCTGCCCGTCCGCGCAAGAATCTCCTCGAAGGTTTCTCCCGCGGCGAGTCCTTCGCGGATCCCCCTGTCCGCGGCATAGGGGAGCGAAACGGCGCCGAGGTTCACTACCTCCATCCCTTTGCCGGGGATTATGAATTCCCAGCAGGCCGCCACGGTGTAATCGCGTGCATCTTCCATACTGTAACCCGCCGCCACGAGTCCGGGAATGACCACTTCGTCGTTGGCGTACTGGGGAAATCCCAGGCCCATTCTGGTGAGCTCGGCTGCGGACTCCAGCAGTGCCGGATCGGTATGGCGGTCCACGCGCAGATTGATCTTCGGGTCTATCATGGCGACGGTCCGTGCAACCCGGAGAACCATGAAGGTAAGCGGGTTCACCGCGCTTTCACCGTCGCGCAGGACGCCGCCCAGCATGAGCGACTGGCCGTTGTCTCCCTGTTGTATTCCGGGATAGAGATCGCTGTCCCTGTTGAGGGAGATGAAAAATTCCGCCAACAGTTCCTCCGCTCCGGGCTCATCGAGCCTTTCCGTTCGGAGATCCTCCTTAAGATATGGCCACAG
>JAFGJK010000095.1 GCA_016929135.1 Spirochaetota bacterium
GATCCGAAACAGGGGCGAGGCGATGGCGAACCTGACGAGCCTGAAGGAGGTGGCCAGGGGGGTCATCGGGTCCATCGAGGTGCTGAAGCGCCAGACCGAGGATCAGGACGCCGTGACCCGTGATCTGAACGACATCGCCCAGCACCAGGCGGCATCCTTGGAGGAGATAAGCTCCTCGCTGGAGGAGCTCACGTCGAACTCCGAGTCCATCAGCAGCATCTCGAAGTCCGTGTACGAGGAGCTCGCCATCACCGTGGAGTCGGTGAACGACCTGAAGATGGTGAATGACAAGGCGCAGCTGAGCTCGCAGGAGATAAAGGATTCGCTCTCGGAGGTGAACCGCTATTCCGACGATTCCTCGGGCCAGATCGGCCAGACCAGGGAGATGATCCAGACACTGAGCGCCAAGAGCGCCGAGATGTCGAACTTCATCTCGGTGATCAACGACATCGCGGACATGGTCAACCTCCTCTCGCTGAACGCCGCCATCGAGGCGGCCAGGGCCGGGGAATACGGCAAGGGCTTCGCGGTGGTGGCCGATGAGATATCGAAGCTGGCAGACGCCACCACGCAGAATTCGAAGGAGATCGAGAAGATCATCAAGGTGAACCAGGCGCTCATCGGCGATTCCAACAGGCTCATCACCCAATCCTCGGAGTACATGACAAAGCTCGGCGGCGCCATCGCCTCCATCGGCTCCAGGCTCACCGACGTCACCAACCTCATCGGCGACATCGATATGACCATAAAGGCCATCCGGAACATGAACACGAAGGTCTACGATTCCAGCAAGATCATCGAGAATTCCACGGCGGAGCAGAAGATCGCCACCACCGAGTCCAGCAACACCACCTACGATGTCGCCAGGACCGCGCAGCAGATCGTGGAGATCTCCACGAAGATAGCCGCGTCGTCGACAATAATCCACGGGCTCATCGGAGAGCTCGAGGCCCTCACCAGGGGGATGGCGTCGTAACGGGAAGACCGGCGCTCAGCGCCGGTAGCGCCGCCGCGCCCGCTTCAGTAGCAGCGAATTCGTCACCACCGACACGGAACTCATCGCCATGGCTGCCCCGGCCACGACGGGACTCAGGAGACCGGCCGCGGCAACCGGGACGCCCACCATGTTGTAGACAAAGGCCCAGAAGAAATTCTGCCGGATCTTCCAGATGGTCCTATGGGAGAGGTCCAGGAAATCCGCAATCCTCCTGAGATCGCCGTTCAGTATCGTGATGTCCGACGACTCGATGGCGATGTCCGCCCCGGTCCCCATGGCGATCCCGATATCCGCCCTGGCCAGGGCCGGCGCGTCGTTCACGCCGTCGCCCGCCATGGCGACTATGGTCCCGCCGGCCTGCAGGCCCGCCACAAGGTCGGCCTTGCGCGCCGGGAGTACGTCTGCGTGGAACTCGTCGATTCCGGCCTGGGAGGCAATGGACGAGGCCACGCGTTCGTTATCGCCGGTGATCATCACGACCCGGACGCCCCGCCCCCTCAGGAGCCGCACCCCCTCCGGCGCCGTGGCCTTCACCGTGTCCGCCACGGCGATGATGCCCGCCAGGATACCGTCCCGTGCCACCAGGATACAGGTCTTCCCCTCCCCTTCCAGGGCAGCGATCCTGCCCGATGCATCTCCGGTTGCCACCGAGCGGTCCCTCATGAAGTCCGCTGTCCCGGCGAGGAGCTCCCTCCCCCCCCGCAGGGCCCGCACCCCCATGCCGGGGAAGGCCTCGAAGTGATCGGGGGATTGCAGGCTCCCGTGCCGCGAAAATGCCGCCTCGCAGATCGCCCTTCCCAGGGGGTGCTCCGAATTCTTCTCCGCGGTCCCCGCGAGCGCCAGAAGCTCGCCGTCGGTGAATCCCCCCAGGGGGATCGTATCCACCACCGCGGGACGCCCCTCGGTGATGGTGCCGGTCTTGTCGAGCACCGCCACGGTCGCCGCGCGGGCGGTCTCGAGGCTGTCGCCGTTCCTGACAAGGATTCCCATCCCGGCCCCGATGCCGGTGCTCACCATCACCGCCGTGGGCGTCGCGAGCCCCAAGGCGCAGGGACAGGCGATCACCAGCACTGCCACGGCGCTCACCAGCCCCGCGGCGGGATCGCCGGCAACAAGGGTCCACAGCGCGAAGGTCACCGCCGCGACGAGGAGTATCACCGGGACGAAGAACCCGGCGGCCCGGTCGGCGAAACGCTGGATCGGCGGCTTGGATGCCACGGCCCTGTTCACCGCCTCGACGATCCTGGCAAGCACCGTGTCGCGTCCCACCCGCTCCGCCCTGAAGGTGAGCGAGCCGTGGGCGTTTACCGTTCCGCCGGTGACGCCGGTACCGGGTCCCTTCTCCACCGGGATCGACTCGCCGGTTATGATGCTCTCGTCCACCGCCGAGGCGCCCCGGAGGACGGTCCCGTCCACCGGTATCCGCTCGCCGGGCCGCACCAGGACCGTGTCACCGGGACGGATCGCTTCGATGGGCACCTCTGTTTCGGCACCGTCCCTGAGGAGCGTCGCGGTCTTCGGAGAGAGTCCCATGAGCCGGCGGACCGCCTCGGATGTCTTCCCCCTGGCGCGCGCCTCCAGGTACTTCCCCAGGAGCACCAGGGTTATGATGGTCACCGATGATTCGAAGTAGAGGTGGCCGGCCGGCAGACCCGCCAGGGGACGAAGGACGCCGTTGTAGAGGCTGTAGCAGTAGGCGGCGGTGGTGCCCAGGGCCACCAGAAGATCCATCCCCGGGGCCAGGTTCCGCAGCCCGTGCCATGCGTTCCGATAAAATCGGAACCCGATGGCGAACTGCACAGGAGTGGCGAAGAGGAGTTGGAACAGGGGATCGTGCACCAGCGGCACAGGCAGCGACAGGACCATGGCGATCATGGAGATGAACAGGGGAGCGGAGAGCGCGATGGACACCGCCAGGAGGATTCGCAGCCGGCGCGCCTCACCCGTACCCGGCCCCCCCCCATCCTCCGCCCCGGCGTGCGATGCGCCGTAGCCGAGCCTTTTTATCGAGCCGACGATGTCCCCGTCCCTCACCAGCGCCTCGTCGAAGGTGACGGTGGCCGTTTCCATTGCCAAGTTCACCGAGACCTCCGCCACCCCCTCCACCTTTTTCAGCCCCCGCTCGATCCTGGCGACGCAGGCGGCGCAGGACATCCCTTGTATGTCATATCGTTCGGTTATCATCCGTTCCACTCCTTCCATGAGGGCACCGATACGGCCGGTACGATTAACCAATATAAGAAAATTTCCGATTTTGGGACAGAAAAAAACAGCCGGTATGGCGATATGGAAGAAATATGATTGCCACGGGACTCCGGGTGCGGAGTCTGGTCATACACCCCGAACGGAGCGGCCCCGCGGCCCTTCGATACGGGAGAACCATCACACTACCAGGGAGGAAGGTTATGAACATACACATCGATTACCGAAAACGCCTTGCCCGCATCAGGGAGCTCATGGGAGAGGCGGGGATGGACGTCTTCATCGGCACCAGGACGGTGAGCCTCAGCTTCGTCGCGGGGGCCTTTATCCCCTGGCGGAGCGCCGTGCTGGTCACCCGCGACGGCTACGAGGGGCTCGTCACCCTGCTCCTGGACTCGGAGCGGCTCCGAAACGAATCCTGGATGACGAACATACAGCCCTACGCCCCCATCGCGGGGATGGACCTGTGGGACGTCATCGTGAACCACGCGAAGAAGAACGGCTGGGACAAGGCCACCGTCGGCGTGGAGCTGGGACACTCACCCAGGGGGAACACCGGCTACCTCTTCGCCACCGAGTACGAGCTGCTCAGGAACTCGCTGCCGGAGGCGAACTTCGTGAACGCCCTTTCGATCATGGACCGCGCCTCCGTGGTAAAGGATCCGGGCGAGATCAAGCTCCTCCGCCAGGCCGCCGCGATCGCCGACGCGGCCATGGAACGGGTGAAGGAGTCGATCTACCCGGGGGCCACCGAGACGGAGATCGCAGGGATCGGCGAGATGGAGCTGCGGCGCCTGGGGAGCGAGTACCACTGGGCGGTCACCGGCTCCTCGGAGGTCGCCTCGGGATACCGCGCCTGCTACGCCATGAACGGCACCACGCAGCCCACGGACAAGATCGTGAAGAAGGGGGAAAACATCATCGTGGACCTGCACCCCTACTACCACCTCTACACCTCGGACCTGTCGCACAACTTCATTCTGGGGGAGCCGAACGAGGCCCAGCGGCGGCTCTCCGACGCCTACGTCCAGACCGCGCAGACAATCATCGACAACTTCAAGGCGGGTAACAGGATCGGCGATATTCACGCGAAGGTGCTGGCCAAGGCGGGAGAACTGGGCTACGGCACGAACGTCATTCCCTCATTCGGCCACGGCCTGGGAGTGCTGGGGCACGAGTGGTACCCGGCGATACTGGCCAACGCCGAGTTCCGGGACGTTGTCCTGGAGGAGAACTCGGTGGAGGTGGCCTTCCTGGCCATGACGGTCCCCGGGGTGTGCGGCATGCGGCTGGAGTACCCGGTCCTGGTGACCGCAAACGGCGGCGAGCCGCTGTGCGCCACGCCGCTGGAGCTTACCGTCCTGGAGTGCTGAGGGATACGGATCAGTCATCGAGCGAGTGCCCCTCCTCCAGTTTCCTCAGCACACCCGAGAGGACCCGCGCCGCCGGCATGCCGTCGATCACGTCGTGGTCCACGATGATGGTCAGGGGGAGGTACTCGCGCACGGCGACCCTCCCCTTCGCCAGGCCCGGTTTCCTCACGATGGAGCCCACGGCGATGCAGAGGGGATGGACGCTCCTGGGTATGACCCAGCCCGAGACCCCGCCGGCACTCCCCACCGACGTGACCATCACGGTCCCCATCATCCTCTGCACCAGGCGGGGACTACCCAGCAGCGCCCGCCACGCGATCCTCCGCACGAACCAGGGGAGCGAATAGTAGAGCGCCATGGCAACCCTGCCGAGACCGCTCCCCGGCGCGTAATCACCCTCGTGGCGCATCGGGGCCGATTTCGCGGCGAGGACCTCCGCCCTGATCTCGGCCACCGATTTCCGGCCTGCATCGCGCAGCACGAAGGGGATCGGCACCGGCTCGCCCTCCACAATCCGCTCCACTGTCAGCGCGATGTCCGTCTGGTCGAATCGCATGACTCCCCGCCTGCCGCACCTGAGGCCGTGCACCTCCGGCGCCGCCTGGGCCGTGTCGGCCACACACTTGATGAGCCAGGAGGTGAAGGAGACCGCGGCCCCCTTCCTTTTCATGGCGGCGATTTTTCTCCTGGCATCGGTGACGTCGGCTTCCAGGAGCGCCGCCACGTTGTGCTTCTCAAGGGCGATACTCCCGATGTCCAGCGTGCCGGTCCTGCTCCTGGGATAGCGGTGTACGTAACCCCTCACGCTCATGCGAGCCCCGCCACGGTGGAACCCCTGGGGTACTCCACGGAATACTTGAAGTTGATTCTGATCTCCTCGCCGGGCGACGGCCGGAACATCCACTCGATATAGCTGTTCTCGTCTATCTTCAGCGAATCGGTGTCCCTCTTGTACTCCGGCTCCAGAAGGGTCACCCGTATGTTCTCGTTTCCCGATACCGGGAGCTGGTCCCAGACCACCAGCTCCACCTGCGTCTTCTTGCGGTTCGTCGCCGTGATTCGGTACTGGTAGACCAGCTTCACCGTCTTGCTGAAGACCCCCTCCTGCATCTCGAACTTCTTCAGCAGCCGGTGGTCGATCTTCATCCCCTCGTCCACCCCCAGGGATGTCCAGAACTCCTCGGCCGGGGCCACCAGCTCCATGCGCGACCTGGTGACGAAATTGCCGTCCAGGAACACGTTGGTCTCCCCGGGGAGGAAGGGGTACTCAGTGTCGTTGGCGACCCTTGCCTTCAGGTAGGCGAAGGGCGCGAGCTTCGGCACCGAGGAGTAGCGGAACCGGGCGGGGAAATCCCGCAGCAACACCGTCACCCGGTACTGGTTGTTGTCGCTCTTCACGGTGGTGGTGCCTCCCACGGAGAAGACCACCGAGGTGGCGCCGGTCTGCACGGTGGATTCCGGCGTTTCCAGCAGCGGCGCGCTCTTCAGGGCGAAATCCTCCGCCGCCTCCGCCTGTACATCGAACATCTGCTTCATGGCCCTCTTCGTCGACGGCGCCGCCGGGGCTTCCCAGGACGACGGCGGCGGGGCCGGTCTCGGCCTGGGAAAATCGATGAACCAGGGGGCAAGCTCCGGCTGCTCTCCCCGTATGCCGGGTCGGGCGGTGGAGAGCCTGGCCTCCACGTTCTCCCAGTCCTCGCCGGTGTTCTGCCGGATCAGGGAGTGGTAGGCAAGGTTCATGCTCCCGGTGTCGGTGGAGACGCGGAGATCGTACAGGGGCTCCCAGGATGGTCCCTGCACGATGTAGATCACCTGCAGCGCCGTCTCCCCCCCACTCTGCGCCAGGAGGGTCACCTCGAGCCGGCGCTTCTCCCTGCGCCGCTGGGCGCCTGCCGCCGCGAGCTCCCGCCGCACCCTCTCCAGCTTCTGCTGGACCGGCCGCTTCTCCCCCTGGAGGCCCCGGATCTCCCCGTCCAGGGACCCCACCCGGGTCCGATAGAACTCCACCATTCCGGTCCATTTGTCAGGGTCCGGTTCGATGGGCTCCGACGACTCCGTGACCGCGGTGAGTCGGCCGGCGATGCTCTCGATGAAGCTCCGCTCCTTGCCGGCCAAGGCGATCTTGTCGTCCAGCTCCTGCATCCGGTCCATGAGCGACTGTTCCTCCTCCTTCAGGGCCCTGATATCCACGTCGGGATGCTCGTCGAAGAAGACCGGCCGGAGCCGCACGTCCTTCAGCAGAACGTCGCCGGTCCCCCTCACCTGGATGCTCCGTTCGTCGATCCCCTCCGGCAGCGCATCGAAGACGAGGACCTGCTCACCCTTCTCCAGCGCCACCGACGCGGTCCGCGTTATCTCAGCCCTGTCGCTGAATACCGTCACTGCCGCGATGCGCGATTCCACCGCCATGGGCTCCCTCCAGTTTCTTGAAGATGCCATGGGATACACCGAATCGCGGGGGGATGCAACACATATTTTTCCGGCCATCCCTTTTCACCACGCGATGAACTTCCCGGAAGGGGCGGATCCCCCATGCCGCAAACTGAGTGTATTTTTTTCTTTACAAAATTCATGAGTGGCATGATAATAGCACACGTGTCTTATTTACAGCGCGAAATCATGCATCGGGTGACTCCGTGAAGGGCAGAATGGTATACCAGGTGGATGAGACGCGGGAGGCGATACTCCGGAGGGCCGCGCAGATCTTCACCGACCGGGGATTCTTCGATCCGCAGATGAAGGACATCGCCGAGGCCGCCGGCATCAGCCGCAGCAGCCTCTACCGCTACTACCGGGACAAGACGGACCTTGCCATGGCGGTGATCGAGCGGCTGGTGCGCGGCGCCATGGCTCGGATCTATCCCGCGGCGGGGGCCCTCATGGGGCGCCGCGACATCACCGGTCTGGAGAAGCTGGAGCGCTACCTGATGATGAGCTGGCTCTCGCCGGAGCTGGAGGGGGAGATGAAATTCCTGGCCCAATTCGACGCCTACTTCACCGGCGGCAGGGCCTTCGGGGGATTCCGCGAGCGCATCACCGAGATATTCGGGACGGGCGATGACCCCTTCATCACCGCCGCGCTAGAGGGGGGTATCGCCGACGGATCGGTGAGGCCCGACATCGACCTCCACCTGGCCATGGCGACCCTGGTGGACTCGGTGCGGGGGCTCCGGCAGCGCCTGGCCCTCCGGGGCGAGCTCCTCATCGAGCTCAGGGCGGGTGAGGAGGCCATGGTACCCCGGGAGCTGCTGCGGTATCTCATCGGCGGCCTGGCCGCGGGCGGAGGGCGCATGCGATATGAGGAGGGGCATCGCCCCGGGCAATCGAGCGATGATACATAACTGACATCGAGGTGCATCCATGACAGCGAAAGGCGTGCTCACAGAGGAACGGATACGGGAGATAATCGCACGTATGACCCCGGAGGAAAAGGTTCGGCTCTGCTCCGGCAAGGATTTCTGGAACACCGAGGACTACGGGGCGCACGGCGTCCCGTCGATCATGGTGGCCGACGGCCCCCACGGCCTGCGGAAGCAGGTGGTGAACATCGACCACCTGGGCATCGCAACCAGCGTTCCGGCAACCTGCTTCCCCACCGCCGCAACCCTGGCGAGCTCCTGGGACCGGGAGCTCCTGACCCAGGTGGGCCGGGCACTGGCCGAGGAGTGCAGGAAGGAGAGCGTCTCGGTGGTGCTGGGGCCGGGGATCAACATCAAGCGCCACCCCCTGTGCGGCCGCAACTTCGAGTACTACTCCGAGGATCCCTTCCTGGCGGGCGAGCTGGCCGCCGCCTTCATCGGCGGCGTCCAGGGGGAGGGGATCGGCACCAGCCTGAAGCACTATGCCGTGAACAACCAGGAGTATCACCGCATGGTCACCGACGCGGTGGTGGACGAGCGGACCCTCCGGGAGATCTACCTGGCCGGCTTCGAGGCGGCGGTGAAGCAGGCCCGACCCTGGACCGTCATGAGCGCCTACAACCGGGTGAATGGCGAATACTGCAGCGACAGCCGGCGCCTCCTCACCGGCATTCTCAGGGACGAGTGGGGGTTCGACGGAGTCGTGGTCTCCGACTGGGGGGGGACCAACGACCGTGTGGCCGGCCTCGCGGCCGGCATGGACCTTGAGATGCCCTCCAGCGGCAAGGCCTTCGACAACGAGGTCCTGGCGGCGCTCCGCGAGGGCAGGCTTGCCATGGAGGACCTGGACGCATCGGCGGCGCGCATCCTCACCCTGGTGATGAAGTCGCAATGCCCGCCCCCCCGGGATTCCGCCTGCGACATGGAGGCGCACCACCGCCTGGCCCGCAGGGCCGCCGCCGAATCGACGGTGCTCCTGAAAAACCAGGAGGGGATACTCCCCCTGCAGCGTCAGGGTACCATCGCGGTGATCGGGGAGATGGCGGCGACGCCCCGCTACCAGGGTCACGGCAGCTCGCTCATCAACCCGGCGCACCTGGACTGCGCCCTTGAGGAGATCAGGGCCGGCGCCGGGAGCGCCGCGGTCACCTACGCACGGGGATACTCGCTGGACACCGACAAAACCGACCGAGCCCTCCTGGCCGAGGCCGTGGAATGCGCCAGGGGCGCCGACCGGGTGGTGATCTTCGCCGGCCTGCCGCCGATCTTCGAATCAGAGGGGTACGACCGCCGGGACATGGCGATGCCGGAAAACCACAACGAGCTTATCCGTGAGATTTCCCTGGCGAACCGGAACGTCATCGTGGTACTCAGCAACGGATCGCCGGTGGCGATGCCCTGGATCGACGGGGTGAAGGGGGTGCTGGAGTCCTATCTGGGCGGCGAGGCCTCGGGTGGCGGCGCGGCGGACGTCCTCTTCGGCGCCGTGAACCCCGGGGGGAGGCTCGCCGAGACCTTCCCCTTCAGCGAGGAGGACACCGCGGCGCACCGCTATTTCCCCGGCGTACCGCGCCAGGTGCAGTACCGCGAGGGGCTGTACGTTGGCTACCGGTACTTCGATACCGCGGGGAAGGGGGTGCGCTTCCCCTTCGGGTACGGACTCTCCTATACCACCTTCGAATACTCGGACCTCGGCATTGCGAAGCACTCCGAGGAATCGGTGACGGTGACGCTGCGAATCACCAACACCGGCGGCGCCGCGGGGCACGAGACGGTGCAGTGCTATGTCCACGACCCTGTGACTTCGGTCCACCGGCCGGAGCAGGAGCTGAAGGGATTCCGGAAGGTCTTCCTGAAGCCCGGAGAGTCGGCGAAGGTGTCCATCCCCCTGGACCGGCGGTCCTTCGCCTACTATGACGTCGCCTCAGGGGACTGGCGGGTGGAACCGGGGGACTTCGAAATACGGGTGGGCGCCTCGTCGCGGGACATCCGTCTCCGCAAGACCGTCGCCCTCTCGCCCCCCTTCGCGCCGGCGGAGGGGGACCGGCCCTCCCCGGACGAATACCGTTATCCGAAATCTGAATGTTTCGAGATATCGGACGGCGCCTTCGCGGCGCTCCTGGGACGCCCGGTGCCGCCGGCGGAAGGGGACCGCCCCTATCACCTCAACACCACCATGGCGGAGGCGCGGAAGAGGCTCTTCGGGAGGCTCCTCTACACCCTGGTGCGACGCGAGGCGATGAAACTCTGGGGCGGGAAGATCGACGCCATGACCAGGAGGATCATCGAGTCCGGCGTGGCCGAGGCGCCGCTGCGGAGCATGGTGCTCATGACCGGCGGGCAGTTCCGCTTCGGATTCGTCCGGGGGATCGTGGACATACTGAACGGCCATGTGTTCAGGGGAATCCGGGGGATGCTGGGCGGGGGTAAGAAAACGCCCCAGTAGGCGTCCGGGCAGCCTCACCAGGCCCGGGTCTTCCCCCTGTGCCAGAAGCGCCCCGTCTCGGCACCGGCAGCGGCCAGATGGAAGAGCTCCTCGGCCGGCTCCCGGGGATCCCTGGTGGCGCCGCCACCCCCCATGTCGGTCCTGACCCAGCCCGGGTCGAAGGAGGAGACGGTGACCCCCCGCCGCTCCAGCCTGGCAGCCAGCTTCCGCGTGTACATGTTCACCGCTGCCTTGGAGATCGAGTAGGCCGGCGCGAAGGAGCCGGGGCTCCCGGTGATTGATCCGAGCCCGGAGGAGAGGTTGATGATGTGCCCGCCGTCACCGATGACCGGGAGGAGCCGCTCCGTCAGATCGATGAGGCCCACGAGGTTCACGTCCAGGGTCTTTCTCAGCGTGTCCACGGAAAGCCCGTCGCCGTCGTCGCCGTCCAGGGAGACGGCGGCGTTGTTCACCAGCACGTCGACCCTTCCCACCGATCTGGCGATACCGTCGGCGAAGTCCCTGATGCTGCCGGCGTCCAGCAGGTTCAGCGGATACATCCGCAACATCGGCTGCTTCACCGGCGAGTCCCCCGTGGTGGAGGTGCCGACGACCGCCCATCCCCCGGCGAGAAATCTCTCCGTCGCGGCCCTCCCGATCCCCCTGCTGGCCCCGGTGATCAATGCCGTCTTCATCGTCCACCCCCCGAACACCCGCGCATGTTCTTTCCCGTGATGTCAGGCCCCCCGCAGCGGCAGTTCCACGACGAGATACCGCTCAAGCTCGCGTACGATGCGGAAGCCCCGCTTCAGGTACAGTGACAGTGGCCCGTGATAGTGGTCAGCGTCCCTCCCCCCCTCCCCGGAAGGCCCCTCCCTGGAGGGATAGGCCTCGATGCGGCGGAGCCCCGAGCCCCGATAGTGGTCGATGACCGCGTCCAGGAGCGCCCTGCTTGCACCCATGCGCCGGAACCCCGGCGCGATGACGAAGCAGACAACGGAGAGGGTCTCATCATCCCCATCCCCCGGCGCCTCCACCCGCTCCTTGTTGAAGCAGAAGGACCTCTTCCTGTTGGCGTTGCACCAGCCAACCGGGATGCCGCCGCGATAGGCGAGGAATCCCTTCAGGAGCCCCGATTCGATGAGGCCGGCCGCCCTCCTCCTGTTGGATTCGCCGGTCTCGGCCATCCACTCCCCCACCGTCCCCGGGTGATGGAAGAAGACACAGTAGCAGTGGGCCCACTGCGGGTTGTCGCTGAAGGCCCTATGGTCAAAGAGGTCCATGAAATCCGGCAGGAGGTCCGGGGCCAGGGGCCTCACGGTGAATGATTGTTCCTTCATGCCCCCCTACGGAGCGGACGTCCCGCCATGGGCCTCACCCTTTCCCCTGAGCAGCGCCCACCTGCTGAATACGAGGGGGGCGACGAAGGTGATCCAGAAACCCATGAGCCAGTACCGCATGAACCCGGCCAGGGGGGTCCGGGGAAGGAGCACCTTCACCCCCTCCTTCACCAGGAAGAGCCCTGCAAGTCCGATAAGCAGCTTCAGTGCCGTGGCGGGGACACCGTTCCGGGGGTAGAAGGCGATCCTCTTCTCCGCCAGGTATGAGCCGATGAGAAATCCGGAAAGCACGCCCATGTAGTTGTAGACCGATTTTCCGGGGATGACCTGATAGACCGCGAAGGGGACCGCCAGGAGGAGCAGCACCATCAGCGGCTCCCGCAGCCTCCCGTAGTGCTTTTCAGCCAGCAGGCCAAGGGGGATCACGGTGACCAGGCAGAGGAACCCAAGGACGTACCCGCCGATGACGTCACCGAGGTGATGGACCCCCAGGTACATCCTGGAATAGGGGACCAGGATGATCATGAGGATGCCCACGGCGAGAACGGCCCTGTTCCTCGCCAGATACATGATGGATCCCCACATGGTGACCGATCCCTGCGTATGGCCGCTGGGAAAGCCGGGGTCCTCGGGCATGTATCTCTGGCTGAGCGCCCTGAAGCCCTCCAGCAGTTTCCCCGGATCCGGCCGTGGATTCTGGAAGATCTCCTTCATCATATCGTTCACGGTGATGGAGATGAGAAAGACGGACCCGATCACCACGGTGTTTCTCTTGTGATAGCACCAGTAGAGCACCGGCAGGAAGAGGGTGTAAAATATCTCGTCCCCGGTATAGGTGATGATCACCATGAAGACATCGAACCACCGGCCGATGAAAAGATGCAGCGTGTTCAGAATGCCCTCACCGAAGAAAAAGGGATGGTGCAAAAATGATTCCATTCACGATCCTCCTCATGGATACGGATTCACTGCTCAATTGTACGATACAGCTTTCCGGGCAGACGGCACTAAAGGCCGCCGGACCGGCAACAAACCGCGAAACGGTGTACAGAACAACGCCTCCTTGCGATCCACTGGACAGGCGAGAATATTCTCTCATCAAGCCGTATTCCGGTCGCCGTGACCGCAATTGGATAAGCCGTCGATTCCGGGAGTTCCACAGATGTCGGGAATAATAAGTATCATCTCTCATGAAGTCAAGAGAAAATAGTGTTCACCCTAGGGCACAGACCGGCAGACCCCGTGCATCGCACCTCGCTTTCACGCCGGCGGCCCGGCGGTCTGCACGGTCATGGATACGGGATGAGGCACAACGCGCGAAGACCCTCTATCTGACGGGGATGCCGATGTACCGCGGGACCCTCTTTCGCAGCTCTTCAAAGGCCCCGCCGTATTTGTGCGCGAGAAACTCCTCTTCCTTTAAGACGGTCCAGTGGATGACCCCCGCCCACAGCAGCGACACGAGCAGAAACATGCCGCTCAGGATGGAGCAGGACCAGCCAAGCAGGTTCAGCCCGAGCACGAACAGCATTCCCCCGACGTACATTGGGTTCCTGGAAAAACGGTAGATGCCGGAGACGTTCAGCCCTCCCTGCAGGTTCGCGAAGGAGAGCATCGCCGCGATGTTCAGCGCGATGCCGGCGATTTCCGCTACCAAGCCGATCCAGAAGAGCGGCCCATTTCCCGCCGGCATGAATACCGAGATCGCCAGAAGCGCCACCAGGGGAAGCTGGCCCAGCAGCATCATGGTCTTCCTGTTCACATGCTCGTAGAGCGCCGGGTCCTCGATGGGCCGCCCCCTCCTTCTGTCCACCAGGAGCATGGTGATCCAGATGCATCCGTAGCCCGCCACCATGAAGAGCCACACATTACACCAGCCGATACTACAATTCATACGCTGTCATCCTCCAACTGCAGTTTCCATTGCAACGAGCACCCCCAGCCTTGTGCCCCTGGCTCATCCCGCCAGCGACACCGGCGTTGCCGCCGCATCACTCTTTCGAAGCCGCTCCAGATACCGCTGGCACTGGTGCAGCATACCGTATCCCGGCATGATTGCGAGGATGAAGTCCTCCTGGTCGGTGAGGTCCGAAAGCCTCGGCGAGCTCATCCTCTTGACCATGTCAACGCAGAGGGGGTTGCCGAAATAGACGTTGATCTTTTCCTCCGTGACCTGGTGAATCAGGTAGTCGATGCCGCGCCGGGTCAGTCTGCCCTCCACCTCGTCGCGATGCTGCGCGCTCATGGTGTGGAGTATCAGGTCCCGCAGTCCCTTCCTGTACTCGTAGATATGGTGGCAGAACACCTTCATGGAAGGACCCAGTTGCAGGCAGGATACAATTCCAATGGCAGAAAGGTCAAGAAAAAAGTTAGATGCCTTTAATTTTATTAGTTAATATTAATACCGAGTATCCCCCGGCGGAAATCACTTTTTCACCTCCCGCCGTGGGCACGCCGCCCGGTTAGGCCGATACAATCCGGTGCCACGTTGCTGAGATTTCCCGGCCCCGAACGCAGGCCATCACCGGTTTACACGACGATGCCCGGCCTGAAAACCTCAGCAGATGAAACACTTGACAATTTGTAATCATTACATTATTATTATAGCACATGTATATCACACACCGCACGGTTTCACCGGTGATCATTCACAACGGAGACGATCGATGAAACTGACAGACCACGAAAAAACCGCACTGGTATGGGACGACAGGGAGATATCCTACCAGGAGCTACTGGACTCCATCTCCTTCTTCGAGGGGCTCTACCGCGTCGCCCCGGGCGAGCGGGTGGGCATATTCTCGGAAAACCGGCCTGAATGGGTCTACGCCTTCTTCTCCGCCTGGGGGCACGGGGCCATCGCCCTCCCCCTTGACTCGGGGCTCCCGGCAGACGACATATCCTACATCCTGGACGACAGCCGGCCTTCGGTGGTGTTCTGCTCTTCCCAGACGCGCGAGGTCCTGGAGAAGGCCCTGAACATGATAGGCATCGGCCCGCGCATCATCGAGTTCGAGCGCCTGGAGGGCGAGGAAGCCGCGCACCACGAACCCGTCGAGGCGGGCCATGACGAGGTGGCGGTGATACTCTACACCTCGGGGACCACGGGGAATCCCAAGGGGGTGATGCTCACCTACAACAACCTCCTGAGCTCCATCCGCGGCATCCAGCGGCTCGGGATGATCACCCCGTCCGACAGGATCCTGGGGCTCCTCCCCTTTCACCACATCTTCCCCCTTCAGGGGACGGTGATCGCTCCGCTCTACACCGGCTCCACCAGCGTTATGGTGAAGAGCCTGTCGGCCGACGAGATCCTGGCGACGATGCAGAAATACGCCCCCACCATGTTCCTGGGGGTGCCCAGGCTCTACGAGATGTTCCACCGGGGTCTCATGGCCAAGGTGAGTTCCAGCCTCCCCGGAAGGCTCCTGTTCCTGCTCTCGCGCGCCATCGGGAGCCTTCAATTCAGCCGTCTCCTCTTCGGGAAGGTACAGCGGGCCTTCGGCGGCTCGGTCCACGCCTACCTCACCGGGGGCGCCAAGCTCGACGACAAGGTGGCACGGGACCTGCGGGCCCTGGGCTTCAAGCTCGTGGAGGGCTACGGCCTCACGGAGACCTCCCCCCTGGTGGCCTTCAATCCCTTCGACGCTGTCAGGCCGGGCTCGGTGGGCCCGGTGATGGAGGGGGTCCAGGTGAAGATCGTGGAGGGCCAGGTGGCGGTGAAGGGGCCCAACGTGATGAAGGGATACTTCAACAGGCCCGAGGAGACCGCGCAGAGGGTCAGGGACGGCTGGTTCTATACCGGCGACCTGGGGCACTTCGACAAAAAGGGGTACCTCCACATCACCGGCCGCTGCGACGAGATGATCGTCCTGCCCAGCGGCAAGAACATCGACCCGGAGGAGATCGAAAAGAGGATACTGGACCTCTCCCCGGCCATCAGCGAGATAGGAATCATGCAAAGGGACGGACGGCTCGTCGCCCTGGTGCTCCCGGATTTCAACCTCCTGGGCCGGCAGAGCATCTATAACTTCGTGGAGGGGATCCGGAGCACCATCACGAAACAATACAACGCGGCGGTCGCGGGGTTCAAGCAGATCTCCCAGGTGACCATCATCAGGGAACCGCTCCCCAGGACCCGATTGGGGAAACTGAAGCGTTATCTGATGAAGGGAATCGCGGAGCGGAGGGAGAAGAAGTCCCCCCCCGCGGAGCTCTCCGGGTCACCGGAGTACGGGAATCTCCGCCGCTTCATCGAAGACCTCACCGGCGAGAGAGTCTCTCCGGACGACTATCTCTCCCTCGACATCGGCATGGACTCCCTTGACATGCTGCAGCTATCGATCTTCATCGAGAACACCTACGGGATCCCGGTGGAGGAGGTCGACTACGGCAGATACAGGACCCTCACGGAGCTCTCGCGGTTCGTCGAGGCGCGAAGGACGCGCATCGAGGGGGGGGGCGTTGACTGGGGGTCCCTCCTCTCCGAAAGGGAGCCGGCGGGCATGAAGCCGGGGCGCACCTTCAGCATCCTCAGGACGATCATCGGGCCGCTGGTATCGCCGTACCACAGGATCCTGGTCTCAGGGATCGAACACATCCCCCAGGGGCCCTGCATCTTCGCGGGAAACCACCAGAGCCTCCTGGACGTGCCCATGCTCATACGGGCCCTCCCCAGGACGGTGCTGGCGAGAACCTTTTTCCTGGCCAAGGACAAGCCGGCGTACCACACCCTCCCTGCCAGGCTGCTTGCCCGGGGCGCCAACTTCATCATGATGGACACCGCGGGTGATGTGAAATCCTCCATGATCAGGATCGCCGACGCCCTCAGGGGGGGCTGCAATGTGGTGATATTCCCCGAGGGGACCAGGACGCAGGACGGCACCGTGGGAGAATTCAAGAAGACCTTCGCCATCGTCAGCAGTGAGCTGGAGGTACCGGTGGTCCCCTTCGCCATAGACGGCAACTTCAGGCTGATGCCCTACGGCAGCAGTTTCCCGCGCCCCGGAAGGGGGAGGCTCAGCTTCCTGGACCCGGTTTACCCCGGCGGCAGGGAGTACCAGGATCTCACCGACGAGGTCAGAAACGCCATCGTGCGGGAGCTGGAACATCACACGAAGGAGGCAGGCACATGAAGGCGTACATACTCCTGGCAACGCTCCCCCTCCTGGGGGCGCTTATGTGCACCAGCGCGCCGGAGATCCCCACGGTTTCATCGGTGGACCTGGATCGTTTCATGGGGCGCTGGTACGTCATCGCCAACATCCCCACCTTTCTCGAGAAGGGGGCGCACAACGCCGTGGAGTCCTACCGGCTCGACGAGGACGGCACCGTGGCCACCACCTTTACCTTCCATGCCGACGGCTTCGACGGGCCGCTGAAGACCTACCATCCCCGGGGCTTCGTGAGGGACAAAAAATCGAACTCGGTGTGGGACATGCAGTTCCTGTGGCCCTTCAAATCCGAGTTCCTCATCGTCTATCTTAAGGAGGACTACTCGCAGACCGTGATCGGTCGCTCGAAGCGCGACTACGTCTGGATCATGGCCCGCACCCCGGAGATCCCGGAGGGGGACTACCGCTCCATCGTCGAGCGGCTCGCCGCCCTGGGCTACGACGCGAAGAAGATCCAGAGGGTCCCGCAGCGATGGGACGGCACGAAGGAGGCCACGAAATGATGAAGACAATGGCCCTGAAAGCACTGGCGCCGGCGGCGCTGCTCATCCTCGCCGCGCTCTGCCCGGTCTCGGCCGAGGAGCTCTTCGAAGGGGACGTCTTCCTCGCCGGGACGAACAGGGGGACCCTGCTCTTCAGGCAGAAGAACGGCAGGGAGGTGAAGGGGGACGACGTGATCCTCCGGCACACCTACACCGACCTGGAGGGGAAGCTCGCCGCCCTGGAGGAGGTGACGCTCCGCAAGGGGAGGATCCACGACTACCACGTGGAGATGCCGCTGTCGAAATGCGGCTGCCGGATGCAGAAGAAGGGGGACAGGATCGTCTTCAGCTTCACCAGGGGGGGCGGCGAGGCGAAGGAATCCGACTACACCGGGGGTATCGTCACGGGGCCCACGCTCAGGGACTTCATCGCGGACAACTGGCAGCCCCTGGCGGCCGGAAAGACCGTGTACTTCAAGCTGCCGGCCATGAGCCTCCAGCGGGTCGCCGAGTTCCAGCTTCAAAGGGACCCCTCCTCACCCTACGCCCGGGAGGGGGTGATGGTGGTGAGGATGAAGATCGCCAGCTACCTGCTGCGCCTCTTCGTTGACCCGGTGGACCTGGTACTGGAGACCGGCACGAAGCGGATGGCGGAGATCCACGGCAAGAGCCTGCTCATCAGGAGGGTGGGGGGCCGTCTCGAGAACCCGGTGGTGGACATATACTACCGGTACAGGTAGGTGCCGGGGTTACGTCGATAGCGAGCGAGAAGGACGCGTCAAAGGAGGGTTCCATGCACATTCAGAAGATATTCATGCTGGCCATAAACATGCTCTGCGGGGGGGGCGTCATCTTCAGCTACGTGCACGGCCTGATGAGCAACCCGGATTCCGGCCCCGCACTCTGGGGGGAGGTGCCGAAGACGCTCACGCCGCTCTACACGGTGTCGATGTTCACCGCCGCCGCCGGCTACCTCCTCTTCACCTACTACGTCTTCTTCAGGCTGGACCCGGAGGCCGCCAGGATCGGCCGGTTCGGCTACGGGCTCTTCAACCTCCTCTACCTTCTGATCCTGGTCCCCTCGATCCTGTGGATGCCCTTCACCTTCAGCATGATCGCGAACCCGTCGCCGGTTACGTGGGTCATGATCCGCACCGTGCTGGCCCTGGTGGGCATCGGCTCCCTGGCAATGCTCGCGGCGATCCTGAAGGTCCAACCTGGGCCCCAGGGGCTCCCGCACGTCCTGGCCGTCATCGGCTGCATCGCCTTCAGCTTCCAGACCGCGGTGCTGGACGCCCTGGTGTGGACCCACTATTTCCCGCTGCGGTACTGAGCCTGGGAACGTGACGTATGTTCTTCGGAGAAGGCGACGTCATGGCACAACCATCACCACGGTAGAATCTCCCGTGCCGTGCATCACCGGCTGTTTCATAATATACTCGACATGGTTCCGAAAATCCAGCTCATCGCGGATTATATGATCGTGAAATGATTTCTGCCACCGGAATTTCGTGATTGCCGGATCACAGCGCCGGACCAGGACCCGGTTGGCATTCCGGGAGAAGTTCGTTTTCAGCGAGCGGAGGATCTCGGAATACGTGGCGTCGCCGTCCGGGCGAATCAGAAGGTGCACGTGGTCGGGATTGACGGCGCAGGCGAAGAGGCGGAAGCGTTTCAGTATTCTGCAGATATGCAGGTCCTCAATAAAAAGCGCGGCAAGGTCCCTGTCGTGGAACCAGGGATATCTACCCCGGCAAACGAATGTAATGAAATACACCGCCCCTTCGATGTAATAGCGTTTCTGGGAATCTCGGTGACGCATTGTGTGTGATGATCGATGTCGTTACACAATTAACGCCCTCGCGGCGATTATTGGAAAAAAAATGCCCCCGGAGGCGACGTCACGTGACGTCGCCTCCGGGGGGCTTCATGCGCCTATAGATACCTTGGCAGGTCCTTCGTCTCCCCGTAGTACCGTTCAACGCCGACCTCCTTCATCCTCCGGTTCATGGCGATCCAGCGGGCCTTCAGGTTCTCGTCGAAATTCGATTTTTCGCAGGGGAATTCATCGCACTGGAAGCAGAAGTCGATCCCCTTCTCCCGGATGCAGGGGGAGACGCCGCAGTCCGGGTAGGTGCAGTCTCCGGCCCTGCAGCCCCGGCATCCCGCCCCGGCGAAATGCTCCAGCAGCTCCCTGAACCGGGGATAGTTTTCGAAGACCGGTCGGAATTTCGAAAAGCGCTCGGCATAGCCGTCGAAGCTCCCCAGAAGCTCCCTGAGCCTGGCGCTGTGGCGTTTGATCTCCCCGTCGGCAAAGGCCATGCATTTGCCGCAGCTGAGCCCGCAGGGGGCAAGGATTTTCAGTATCTCGTCGTAGGTCATGGGTTATTATCCTCCTCATTAAGCGTATCGGCTCCCGGCAAGCCCTCTAACGACCGCCCCCTGATACCGTGGAAAAGGACCGGGGCGGCTGCTATCCAGAGAAGAAAGAGCGGCCAGAGCTCCCCGGCGGCGACATCGTGCTGCCACAGGAAGACTTTCAGGGCATTCCCCTGGTAGAGCACCACCATGCAGAACTCGAAGGCCTCGGTCATGAGGAGCCACAGGAGCCCCCCGAGGAGCGACTCCCGCGGCGAGGCCGGGCGCCACCGCGAGAGCATGGGCCAGATCACCAGGCCGGTCAGGGCGATGCCAGTGAAGACCGATATCCGGTGTGCCACGGCGGTTTCCATCGCCCCGGCGTAGGTGAGCTCCCGTACCGCGGCGTTCGCGAAGGCCGCGGCGAGTAGTGAGAACCACATGAAGAAATACTTCGACATCGCACAACCTCCAGCAGTGGATAAACCTCAGGGATCGTCGGCTGCATCTCTCCACAAAGGGACCGCTGTGCGATAGATGTCAAGATGAAATCCCGTGCCGTTACAGTCTCTATCCGCACGATAACAGTCTTGACAACGGAGACCCGGTGCTGTCCAATGCCCCACAACCTGACAGGGGGGCGCAGCCGTGACACAAGACATAATTAGGATGGCCGAGCTCTACACGAAGGTGGGGAAGCTCATAACCTCGTCGCTGCACATCAACGAGATACTCGAGAAACTCATGGAGGAGATCCACGCCTATTTCCAGGCGGAAAACTGGAGCCTCATGAGGCTCGATCCCAACACCGACGAGCTCCTCTTCGTCATCGCCAAGGGGATCAACGCCAAGGCGGTGGAGCACATCCGGCTCAGCCCCGGCGAGGGGATCGCGGGGAAGGTGGCACGCACCGGCGAGGCGGTCTTCGTGCCGGACGCCTCTGCGGATCCCAGCTTCACCGATAGGGTTGACAGGGTCTCCGGCTTCGCCACCAAGTCGATCATGGCGGTGCCGGTGAAATTCCGCGGTTCGGTCTACGGCGTTATCGAGCTCATCAACAGGAACACCGGGGGGATCTTCAGCGAGTTCGAGCTCCTGGTCCTCCAGAGCATCGCCGATTTCACCGCCATCGCCTTCGCCAACGCGGCCGTCTACGAGAAGGCGATCCTGCTGGGCAACACCGACCCCCTCACGGGACTCATGAACCGGGTTAAGCTGGAACAGGTGATCCAGGAGGCCGAGAAGGAGACCGGCGGCCACCGCAGGCGGCACAACGAGTTTTCCCACGCCGTCGCCGCGGTCATCGACATCGACCGGTTCAAAGAGATCAACGACGACTACGGCCACCGCGAGGGGGACAACGTCCTCCGGGAGATTTCGCGGCGCCTCCGGGAGGTGACCCGGGAGGGGGACCTGGTCTTTCGCATCGGCGGGGACGAGTTCCTGGTGCTCATCCTGGGCGACTCACGCGACTACCTGGCCACCCTGGAGGAGCGGCTCCTGGAGGACCTGGAGGAGCTCTCGCGATTCACCATGAAGGGGGGATGCCGGGTCTGCTTCTCCTACGGCACCTGCACCGGCGAGATGAAGCGGCTCTCGGACCTGATCCACAGGGCCGACATGGCAATGTACGGCCGGAAGGAGTCGCACGGGGAAAGCTGACACCCCCCTCAGGACCAGAGACCGAGTCCGGCATCGCGGAAGCGGCGGGCGCCCTGCCGGTCCAGGAAGACATAGCAGTACCCCTCGTGGCTGATCGTCTCCACCAGGGGGAGTTCACCGCGGTAGAAACAGGGGTCCTCGGGATATCCCTCCCAGGGGCCCCAGTCGTGCAGCTCCCGGGGAACCCGCACATAGCGCCACACCGATGCGTCCAGCCTGAAGGCATAGTAATCGGTTCTGCAGAGCTGACGATGATGCCACCGCTCCCGGGAGGTGCGGCGCTCCAGCAGGCTCCCGGCGATTTGCTCCAGAGAGCGGGGGACGGGCGCCGCCCTTCCGAACAGCGGGGCACGGACGTGGCCGGTGGCCACCACCAGCCTGTCCGCCGCGGGGGATATCAGGTCCAGAACCAGCCCCCACCTGCGTCCGTCCATCTCGTCCACGAAATATCGTTCCTGCACGGGCATCATCCTTCCCCGTCACGGTGGGCGCCATCACCGGGAGCGTGGCGCCGTTCTCGCAGGCGTCCCTCCCCTACCGCCGTGCCGACATCAGGAGTCCCATGGCCTCCTCCGCCGGCATCACCTCACTCACCTGGCTCTCGGCGCAGAAGCGCCTCCAGGGAGCGAAGCGCTCCTCGAAGACCTCCCGGTTCTCCGCCTCCCAGAGAAAGTATCCCACCGCAGGGTCTTCCCTGAGACAGTGCGTCTCGCCCCTGATGCAGCTGTTGTCAAGCTCTCCACTCTGCAGCGCCAGTCCGAACTCCTTCAGTCTGTGGATGTCCAATTTTGCCATTACAAAAAACCTCACCGCGCACCTCCGGTAGCATGTTGTTATCCCTTGGATACGCGGCGACCGGGATTATTTCACTTTTGTCCTGGAAAAAATCCGGTGCTCCCCGTTTTGTATCATCCCGGCGATCCTCCCCTCCAGGCCGCCGCCTCTCTCCGGAAGTGTCCGGTACAGGGCGATCTCGTCTTCCAGCATCTCCAGCTCCGCGGCCACGGATTCCGCGTCCGCCCCGGGACCGCAACGATCGATCCACCCCCGGGCCAGCGAGAAGGATATCAGGTTCTCGCACCGGCACCGGTTCCCCGGGCTGTAGAGCGAGCAGTTTTTACAGAGGAAGCCCCGCAGGCTCTTCCGCGCCCGGTGCACCAGAAGGCGCACCGAGTTCTCTGACTTCTCCAGTATCGTCGCCACCTGCGCCGCAGGAAGGTCCTTCAGCACGCTCAGTATGAAGGCGATGCGCTGGTAGAAGGGGAGGCACCGGAGGAGCCCCAGCAGACACCCCTCCCTGACCTGGGAGATGTAGGAGTCCGTCTCCCCTGCGTCGTATGCACCACTGTCCCCCAGGCCTGCGGCGTCGATCAGCTCCTCTATGCTCCGGAATGAACCGCGCGAAGCACTCCGGAGATGGCGAAGGCAGAGGTTCTTCGCGATCCGGTAGATCCAGGTGGAGGGGGCGCTCTCTCCCCGGAACCGCTCGTATCCTGCGAAGGCCCTGAGAAAGGTCTCCTGGGTGATGTCCTCGGCAGCGGCGGCGTCCCCGGTCATGCGGTACGCCAGGTTGTAGACCATGACGCCGCATGAGGCGTAGAGGTCCTGGAAGAGACCGTCTGACGGGTGGCCGTCGCCGCTCACAGGCCGCCGCTCCCTGAACAGAATGCATGGAGCATGCAGGCCGCCATGACAAAAAAGATGAACAGGTCCGAGACCATCGCAATGGCCTCGTTCGGGCCCTCCGGCCTTTTCACCGCGTGCATCAACCCGGCGATCCCCATGTAGAGGCCTCCGGTGAATGCGGCCGCCATGCGCCACTGCGGCAGGATGAGGGAGACCGCCCCGAGCAGTCCCGAGCATATGTTGGCAAAACCGAGCTCACGGACGATGACATGGCTCCCCTTATCCGTTATCCGGAATATCGATTCGGCGGTGAAGGCCGGCTTTGCCGCCTGCCGCAGACCGACGGTGAGCAGCCGAACCCCCAGCGCCCAGAAGACGAACCACTTCGCCGCCGCGACCCACGGATCGGCGACGCCGCCGGCCGCCCGTTCCACGACGATCGACAGCACCGGCAGCACCAGCATCAGCAACAGGACGATCAGCAGATAGCGAACATCAAGCCTGCGGTCCATTATGAAGCCTCCAGAGGTCGGTGTATGCCCCGCACGGGGCCGTCCCTGCCGGGGATGTCCGGGCAATACTGCCCGGCCGCTCACAGTATTCCCCGCTCGGCGAAGACTTCCTTCGCGGCGAACATGCCGTTCAGCGCCGCCGGGAAGCCGGCGTAGACCGCCATCTGGAGGATCACCTCCACCACCTCCTCCCTGGTGCACCCCACGTTCAGGGCGCCGTGAATGTGCACCTTCAGCTGCGGGGCCGCGTTCCCCAGGGCGGTCAGGGCCGCCACGGTGGCGATCTCCCGCGACTTCAGGTCAAGCCCGGGCCGCGAATAGATGTCCCCGAAGGGGAACTCGATGGTGTACCTCGCCAGATCGGGGGCGATGTCCTTCAGGCTCTCCAGCACCCGCTGCCCCGCCTCGCCGTCGATCTTCTCGAGCTTCTCCAGTCCTCTGGCGTATCGATCGTCCATCACTCCTCCTCTGCACTTGTGATGCGTGTTCAATGGCCCGCCGCCTTCGATCCTGGACTTCAGGACCCTGCTCATATGTGTGCAGCCATTTCTGGTGGCGTCAAGCCCGAAAAATTGGTCCAGTATTTCGCTGAAACGCTCCTCCTGCACCAGCATCGTCCGGTGCCGCCCCAGGGGCTCAAGCCGGAGGCTGTGCCGTCCAGTGAAGAAACCGCGGAGCAGCAGCCTCCCATTCCAGGACCCTATTCCTCTCGAAGGCCAGCACCACCTGCCTGAAGGCCATGGGATCCCTCTCCGGTATCCGCAGTGCCACCTCGATCCTGCTCCCCTCCCCCTCCTCTCCTTGGAGGCTCCTGATGAAGGGGTTCCAGGCGAAATAGGATTCGAAATCGGTGAAGTGATTCCACGCCCGCTCCGCCGGTGCCGCTCTCTCTATGGAGGTGGAAATGGACTTACTTCACAGAATGAACAACCCCGCGACGGCCGCCGCTTTGGACTCTGCGATTGTTCCTTTCATCCCATGCGTCGCCGTTCCCTGAATGATTCCGTCACGCACTCCCCTTCATGGAAAAACTGACCTTCGGCTCAATCGTCCATGATGCTGGTGATGCCGTGAAGCTCCTTCACCATGACGTCCATATCGCGCGACTGGTCCGACATCTTCCGCGCCCCATCGGTGTACACCTGGGTGATCTCGTTCAGGCTGTTGACGGACTTTACGATCTCGCTCATGGCTCCCCTCTGCTCCTGTACGGACCCCTTGATCTCCTCGGACATGGTCACGACGGCCCCCGCCTCGCCGGTGACCTTCAGGTTTATCTCCTTCTGACCGTCAATCTGGCGGGACACCTGGTCGATCTCCATGGTGATGGTTCCGACGCCCTGGATGATCTGCATGATGGTGTTCACCGTGGCGTCAACGTTGGCCATCCCCCGGCTCATCTCCTCCACGTTTGCCCTGATGAGGTTCTCTATCTCCTTGATGCTCGCGGCGGTCTGGTCCGCCAGCTTGGATATCTCGTCGGCCACCACCGCGAATCCACGGCCCGCCTCGCCGGCCCTGGCCGCTTCGATGGCGGCGTTGAGGGAGAGGAGGTTCGTCTTGTCGGAGATGTCGCCGATCATCCCCACGATGCCGGTCATCCTGTCGGAGCTCTCCTTCACCGTGGAAAAGCTCCGGCTCATGGCGTTGAGGATATCGCCCCCGCGGGCCGCCACGCCGGAGATCTCGTCGGCCATGGCCCGCGTACGCCCGATGCGGTCGGCCACCTGCCCGACCGATGCCGAGAGCGTCTCGATGCTCCCCAGCAGGGAGCGCATGCTGTCGAACTGGCGGGCAACCCGTTCCGACACCATGTCAACGCCGCCGGAGACCTCCTCCGTGGTGGCCGTGATCTCCTCGATGACCGCCGCCTGGCTCTGCGATTCCGAGGCGAGCGCCCCGGACTCCTTCGAGAGCTCCTCTGAATGGATCGACAGCTTTTTCGACGCGTCGCGGATCGATTCGTAGAGACCCCGGATGATGGTGAACTGGTCCTCGTTTTTCCGCGATTCCTCCTCTGATCGGTCCAGGGCGGTCTTGTTGATGCGGAAGATCAGGTAGCACATGATCCCCACGAAGAGGATGGCAATGGCGGAGTCCACCGTGTAGTCGATGAATGTGACATCGTCCAAGGCGAAACGCGCCGAGACATAGGCGAGAAATCCGCCGAAGAGGATGATGTTGGCGGCGGTATAGAGGAGAATGGCGCTTTTTCTCCTGGTGATGACGATGGGGGTCAGGACCAGCAGCCCCGGTACGTACACGATCGAATCCAGCACCACGATGGGGATCGTGTTGCTGTCGAAGAAGAGCGTGGCCCAGACTGCCGCGAGAGTGATGATCAGAACCAGGTGCGCCGCCGCGCTAAACATCCCCTTCCGCAGAAGCCAGAGAGAGGTCATGACAATTGCCATGACCAGGACGAGTGGCGCGTTCACCTCGACACCGGTCTGGCCGGTATACAGATTCATACCTATGATGAGTGGCTCCGCAAAGACGATTATGAGGGATATGATGGAGACGATGCGTACCTTCTGCTTCAGGATGTAGTCGCGCTCCTGATATGCGCCGAGAAAAAAGCCGGTGATGCGTGCTGCCATGGCCCCTCCGCGATGCTGCCGTTATTTTCGGTATCGTGGCCTTCCGCTGTCGAGACCGATAACCATATAACAGCTCGCTGCATTTGGCAACATAATTATTGCTCCCCGGGCCAAAATTACTCGCCCTCCCGGGGCCATCACACTGCGACACTGCATGCATGTAAATACGCGATCTCATGACCAAGCGGCATTCCCCTCGGTCGCGCCCGCTCCCGCCGGAGTATGATGTCCCCGCGATGTGTTCGGACGATGATGGTGAACTCCCTGACCATCGGCTGACGCCATCACTATCGTCCTCACCGGATCTGCCGCTCCCGCGCCTCGTCCGTCCATGTCCCCTTATTTCGTCGCCAGCCCCTTCAGCATAAAATCCATGAGCTCCCGCATCTGGCTCCTCCTGCTGGCGGCATCGTCCTGGAGATAGGAGGTCCTGGCGTAGGTGAAGGACTGAAAGAGCTTGAATATCGCATACCCGGCAATCCCCGTGTCCATCCTACGAAAGCGTTTCTTCCGAATCCCCTCCTCCAGTATGCCGGAGATGATGCGTATCGTCTCCTCCTCGATCTGCTCGAGAAAGCTCTGTTTCAGGTAGGGGGTGTAGAGAGCGCCGTCGTCCCTAAGGACCCTCACCATGAAATGCTCCTGATTAAAGTAGTCCCCGATGATCGCCGAGAGCCTGAGGAGCTTCTCCCTGGGGTCCTCAAGACCCTCAATGTTCGAAAAGAGATATTCCCTCGCCGCCAACGCCTCCCTGATAAAAAGGGAAACGAAGAGGTCCTCCTTGTCCCTGAAGAGCTCGTAGAGGGTCTTCTTCGAGATCCTCGCGTCTCCACTGATCTCGTCCATGGTTGTTTTCTTGAATCCGAACCTGACGAAGCGCTCCTTCGCGGCGTTCAGAACTCTGTCCCTCTGTTCCATAAGCCTCTCCCGCTCCCCCGGTGTCCTGCACTGCGGCGGTCCCGGGCGATACCGCCACAGTACACTCTCCCCGCCGTGATCACTAATGTCAATACAATTGGCGCCTGCCGGTCCCCCGGAACGGCTACGGTGGATAGAAACGATCCAGCCACGACACTATCTCGCTCACGGCCAGCTCGATGTTCCCCACCTGGCAGTGCTGCTCGCCGCCTTCCGCAACCGTGAAGGTCCTGGTAGTGATAGAGCGCGCGTTGCGGAGGGCATTTTTCATCCGCCGCATCGAATCGGGCGGCACCAGGTGATCCCTATCCCCCGCCAGGAGCAGTATATCCTGGGTGATCCTCCCCCCTATATCACCAAAATCGTGCGCCGCCACCTCGCGGAAGAAGTCGTAGGGCGATCGCGTGCCGGTGATGTACATCCCGTGCCCCATCCCCCAGTCCGCCAGGGGCTTTTTCTTCCGGGCACGCTCGACGAGCCGGTTGAGCGCACCGCTCATTCGAAGTGAGAAGAGGACCCTCACCACCGCCTTCGCCGCCCGCGGCATCGCGTTGATGATGACATCGATACCCCTGAAGAACACATCGTAGGAGACCACCTGACGTATCCTGGGCTCGAAGGCCGCCGCCCTGGGCGCGAGATAGCCGCCCCAGGATATGCCGATGATCGCCGCACTCTCGACGCCGTAATGATCGAGCACCGCGGATACCGGCTCCTCCCACCGGTTCGAGAACTTGAGGCCGTTTTTCAGGGCGGTCCCCTGCCCCGGCCCCTCGAACATGATGATGGTGAATCCCTGCTCCGATATATCCCGCGCCGTCAGGAAGAATTCCTCCATGTAGGAATCGTATCCGCCGTGGAGCAGGATGACCGCCCTCGATCTGCCGGGAGGGCATATCCTCATCGCCGGTATCGTGGTCCCCCTGAAGGGGATGTCATCGAGCCGTATCATCCCGTTTCCGGCAATTGCCTTCCTGAAGTTATCTTTGCACTTCCCATAGGACCTGTCCTTCTCCTCCCTGTCGTCGGCGAGGAAGAACTCGGCCATCCTGAAGTAATAGGCGGAATGGAGCAGCCGCCCCTCCCGCTCGGCCCTGGCCGCCAGGCCGTTCCATCCTTCGTACCAGGAATCAAAGTCCCTGATTTTCCCGCATAGTTCGCGCACTTCGTCGAGCCTGGCGGCCCGTTCACCGTAGGTGAGGATCCTGTTCACCGTGAAGTTCATCTGCGGTTCATCAATGAGATTGTAATATGCCATGTCAGTACTCTCCATTTAAATCTCCCTCCCCGGCCCGCATACCGTCCGGGGAGGGAGCCCGCTGTTAGATCACAGTACCGACCAGCGACGGCTCGTGGCCGGGAAGGATATAGCCGGGCTCGATCTTCGATGCGGCCGCCCTGACCCTGTCCACACTATCGTAGAAGCCGAAGAGGTCGTAGATGATGCTGCTGGGCACTGCCGGCCCCAGGGATGCCGGAGCGACGGGGATGGCATGATGCGTCCCGTTCATCTCCACCACCTCCCCGGTGCCCGGTATGATCATGAAGTTGAACAGGCAGAGATCGCCGATGAGTACCACCCTTCCCCTTTCGGTGTTCACGACCACCGCCTGGCTTCCCCTGCTGTGGCCCGGTATTTTCATCACCCTGAGTCCGGCATCGATCCCGGTATCCCCCTTCACCATGACCGTAGTGAGCTCCTTCAGCACCCCCGCGATGCTGAAATCGTAGTCGCCCCTGGGCAGCTGCTGCGGTATGGGTTTCATGAAGTTGTTCCACTCCTCCTCCTGGAATATGATCCTGGCTTTCTTGAAGAGATGCACGTTCCCCGCATGATCGTTGTGGAGATGCGTCAGGAGCACCGTGTCTATGTCCCCCGGTTCGAGCCCCTCCTTCTTCAGCGCCTCCGTCACGAACCGGGCGCCCCCCTCGGCCGGGAGCGCCCCCCAGGCCTTGCCGTCCACGATGAACCCGTCGCTGATGCCGGTATCCACCAGGACGTTCCTGCTCCCGTTCTGCAGGAGGAATCCCAGGTAGGGGGCGCTCATCTTGAAATTCTCCGCCAGGGACGGCATGCCCGCCGGCCATATCATCGAAACGCTCGCGGTGATGTTCCCGAAATACAGAACCTTAATTGTCCATAGAATCATATGTCTTCTCCCTGTTGTTTAATCGGAATGCTCAATTCAGCGGCTCCCGGTAAGGACGATCAGCCGCACCCCTTGAAACCCGAAGTTTTTTCAACGTTCGCCTTTTGCGGTACCTCCGGGATGCAGTCTGTGCCGTCACCGGGGCAGTCGATGATGCAGAGAAGCTCCACCGGCTCGTCCCCCTTGACCACGCCCTTGTGTTGCTCGTTTTCATAGAAATACACGGTATCGCCGGGCCCCGCCTCGACCGTTTCCCCGTCGCCGTTCTGGAATACCATGGTCCCCTTGAGAATGTGCGGCGACTGGATGTAGGTGTGATTATGCAGCGGCATCAAGTTCAAGGGAAGCCCCGGCTGAAGCGTATACTTGCGTACCGCATACCGGTGCCGGTAGCTCTTGTTCCCCACCTCGTTGCTGATGATCCACTGGATCATGAACATCCCTTCCGGGAGCCCGAAGGGCTTCCCCACATCGATTTTTTCGACATCCTCGATCCTTCTCAGTATCATTGGTCCCTCCTTTATGGAACAGTTGAGTATGAAATCCATTGCAGGGAGAGGCACCTTATGTTCCGGGCCACAGGTGCGGCGATTGTCCACGCCGGCGTCCTCGCAACCGCCGCCCGGGCCCCGGGCCCCTTCCCGACTAAAAATAAACTTATAAACTATTTTTATTTTTTAGTTTCCCTTCAATGATAATGAATTCTCCCCGCTTCGTCAAGTCCCGGGGATATTTTTTTAAGCGGACCCCCTCCATGAGGCAGCCATCCCGTGTTCGGCATCGGAAGCAATGGTCCGAAAGGCCACGGGATGTATTGGTTGAATGCGGACAATGACAGAACAGGGAAAGTGTTCATACACGCCGGTGCCGCAGCGGGATCCAACTGTCCCCAAAAAAAATCTTGTCAAAGTAACCCCCATAGCCTATGCTTTGTAAGTACCCGCTGATGCCGGGGATACCCTGGAGGCCACCATGAGCGCCATCGATCGCTTCTTTCTTACGAGATACGACGAATCCGATTTCTGGAACCGCCAGCGCGCCAAGGATCTGGTGATTACTTCCGGTGCCATAGCCCTCTTGCTGCTGCTCCTGTGGCTCTTTCTTGTGGTGGTACAGGGGAGGAGAATCACCGACATCACGAACCTGGGGATCGTGGGCCTGGAGATAACCGTGTTCCTGGCCCTGGTGTTGACGAGAAGGGGGAAGATCGCGATCGCATCCAACGTTTTGCTGATGCCCATGGCGATGGTGGTCTGGGTAAACCTCTACGTGAGCCTGGGGACCATACCGGTTATCCGGGTGATCAACGGGATCGGGCTGGTCTTCCCGGTCATCGGTCTCGTCTCCCTGCTGATGAACCGCGCCACCGTCATGGTCTACACCACATTTCACATGATTCTCCTGACCCTGTACTGCTACATAATGGTCCGGGGAGGACATGTCACCAGGCCCGAGGCCTACAGCTATCTCGTCGATTTCGGCCTCGGGATCATCATGCTCAGCGTCATCAGCAGCAGGATACTGAGCAACAGCAACAGGGCCAGCAGGTCGATCGCCGATGCGCTGGAGGAGAGCAACACCAAGGGTGAGAGCATACGGATGATCCTGGACCGGACGAACAGCGCCGCGGCGCTCCTGGCCCACTCCACCGACGGCCTTGCACAGACCACGCAGACCTTTTCGATAAACGCGCAGTCCCAGGCGGCGTCGGTGGAACAGATCACGGCCTCGGTGGAGGAGGTGACGGCAAGCGGCGAGGGGATCCACGCCATCGCCCAGAAACAGGCGGGGCTCTCCGGCAAGGTGAGCGGCGACATGGACAGCCTGCACAGCATCGTCTCCATGGAGGCAGAGAAGGTACGGGACGCACTGGCGATCCGGGACAGGCTCAACGAGATGGTGGACACCTCCAAGAAGGAGATACAGCACCTCCTGGAGGTGATGTCCGAGGCGGCGTCGAAGTTCAAGGGGGTGCAGGAGACGGTGGGCATCATCGAGGACATTTCCGACAAGATCAACCTCCTGTCGCTGAACGCCGCCATCGAGGCGGCCCGTGCGGGGGAATACGGCAGGGGCTTTGCGGTGGTGGCCGACGAGATAGGGAAGCTGGCGGACAGCACCTCCTCGAATCTCAAGACCATCAACGACATGTTCAACCGGAGCAACGAGGAGATCACCAGGGTGTACGGCCGGCTCGAGGGATTCGTGAACTCGCTGAACAAGATGATCGAATACATCGACGAGTTCAGCTATCGCATAGACATCGTGGTGGAGATGACGGAGCAGGATCTGGCGCTGAACAGAGTGGCCCGGGAGTCCCTGGGACACCTCTCACAGGAGGCGGGCAACGTGCTGAACGCCGCCACCGAGCAGAAACTGGCGCTGGAGGAGATCGCCAAAAGCCTCTCCGCCATTAACACCTCGACGCAGGAGATCGCCATGGGGGCCAGGGACCTGTCGGCCACGACCAAGGACCTGGCCGACAAGGCACAGGAGTTGCAGGAGCTGGGCAGGTAGCGGCGGCGATCATCGTCTTCCAGCATCTCCCGAATCGTGCATCGCTCACCACAGGAGGGGGAGGATCCGCTTCCTCGCCTTCGCGAACTCCGCGTACCCCTCGATGCCCATCAGGGTCTTTTCCTCCACCAGAATCCGTACGACGATCGACGGAATCAGCAGCAGCGAAAAGATCAGCAGGGTGGCGCAGTTGAAATAGAAGATCGTGATCCCCAGATGTGCCGTGATCATCCCCGTGTAGGCGGGATGCCGCAACAGACGGTAGGGGCCGGTATCCACGATCCGGTGGTCCGCGATGGTCCTGACGATGTGCGAATAGAAGCGCCCCAGGGTTCGCACCGACCAGAGCCGGAGGATGACGCCGGAGAGGAACACCGCCAGGCCGATGCAGTGGTACGGCCCGGGGCGGCGCCACAGCGGATCGCACCAGAGGGCGGAGAGGATCGTGAATCCGTGACCCAGGGCGTAGAAGACGCCCGTTCCGTGGTCCGACACGGCCTTCTCCTGCGTCACGTCGTGATGTGAGACCCTGGTCTCGTACGCCATCCACAGCATGTAGAGGACGATCACCACGGCATCGAGGTTGCAGGGGAGGCCGCTCCACATGTCGCCGTCACGGGTGATCTTGAGAAATCCCAGCACGATGACCCCTATCCACAGGAGCGCCGGAAACACGTATGATGCGTACTTTTTCAATCCCTTCCTCCGTTCAGTTGTCATCGGCACAACGCGGCGGCCAGTCGCCTCGGCGCGGACCGCCCCCCTCTGACGCTCTTGTATATGATCATACCGCTCACGGCAGTCACTGCCTGATGGGACGGCGCCGCCTCGTCTCCAGAAGGTCGTCCGGGCCCGGCGGGAACCCTACGGCAGCCGCATGCTGTTTCGCTCTATCCTTTTCAGCATCTCGAAGAGCTTCTTCGTTTCATCCTCCGTGAAATCCGACAGGATCCTCTGTTCGGTACCTTCAACGACCGGCCAGAGCTTCCCGATGATCTCGATCCCCTTCTCCGTGATCGAATAGCGGTCTGGCGACGCCTCCGTCACCATCCCCTCCCCCTCCAGCAGCCCCATGAACCCGCCGAATTCCGCATCCAGTATTCCGAACTGCCTCTGGATGCCCGACCGCGACATTGTGGCGTCACACCTCAGCACCATCAGAAAGACCAGCTGATCGCTCGAGAGCGACGATACCCTCCGCATCTCCCTGTCCAGGGCCTCGCGGAAGAGCATCGAGGCGACGTTCAATTCGCGGCCCAGGGTCGTTTTAATCCTCTCTTCAATCATCTGTATCACCTGCTTCAACCTCAATTCGTAGACACTGATACCCGCCGCGACGCCCACGTTCAGGCTCTCCACCTGTTCCATCATCGGTATCCGCATCACCACATCGGAGTGCTTCATGAATTCATCGGAAGCGCCCCCGGATTCATTTCCCACCACCAGCGCCACCGGCTGGCTGGCCAGACGGACCAGCGACTGCAGTTCACTGCCGCGGGGGCTCGTCGTCACGATCTGAAAACCATTGTCGCGCAGATATCGAATCGCCTCCCCGGGACTCGAAAAGGTGCTGCACCGGGTCCTGAACACGGTCCCCCGCGATGCCTCGATGGTCTTTCTCCGATACAGGTCAAAATCATCCCCGGTCGCAACGACCCCGGTGATACCGAAGGCATTGGCGGTCCTGACGATGGTCCCGATATTCCCGTGATCCCGCACATCATCCAGGACCAGGATAAAATCGTTCCCCCTGTTGTCGGGGACCGCACGCCCCACCCCGATCAGGGGGACCAGGTAGCTCGTGCCGGTGATTTTTTTCATCAGGCCCTCGGTGGTTGTAAAGACACGGACCGGATATGGCACCCTGCTGATTATATGGTCAACGGCGGGGAGCGAGGTGATTATGAAATCGATCGCCACATTGTATTGTATCGCCCACAGGAGGATCTGTTCCCCCTCCAGCAGAAGCCTGCCCGCTAGCCGTCTCCCCTTACCGCTGCCCAGGGCCCTTGCCGTCTCTATGAATTCGTTCTTTAACGAGGCTATCGTCTCCATGCGTCCCCAAGGCTCTCTCAGTCTTCGACGGGTGGCCGTACAGCCGCTTGCGGCCGTCAGCCACGGCGTAGCATGATGAGCCGGAGTGTGGGAAATTTGGCAATGATTTTTCGTACATTCTCGGGCTGCAGTGCCATTGCCACTGAAACCGAAGCTATCGCTTGTTTCAACGGCTACTGTTGCCATAATGAAAAAAACCCTATTATTCCTTTTTATTCCTTGACTCATTCCTTTTTATTACTTATTATCGCATTAAATAGAAGACTTAAGGAGTTTTAAGTAATATTATGGATCAGACAATGTATTCAATCGAAGAATTGACCTCTATCCTCCGCCTGCACCGCAAGACGATCCTCCGGTTCATCCACGAGGGGAAGATCAGGGCCCGAAAGATCGGCCGCTCCTGGATGGTGACCCGGGACGACCTGAGGGAGTACACACACGCCGAGCTGGCGAGCGATGATAGGGCCGCGGTACCGAGGCAATCCGGGCCACTGGTGGACCGCATCGCAGTCTCCGCCGTGGTGGAGATAAACGAGCAGAACTCCGAGGAGGCCGCGAGGATATCCAACTCCCTCATGGCGATGCTGAACTGCAAGGACGAATCGTGGGGGAGGACACGATTCGACTTCTTCTACCACCCGGAGATACAGAAGGCCCGGTACGTCCTCTACGGCTCACCGAAATTCATAGGCACGATCATGGAGACCTTCGAGGCCCTGTGCCGGCAGAGGGGGGAGGCATGATGAAGACGACGGTGTATAAATCCGAGGAGGGGCGTCGGATCGTGGAGGACCGCTGCCGGGACATCCTGGAATCCTTCGGCACCCTCCCCTTCCGGCAGCGCTTCGTACCGACGCCCTTCGGGAGCACCCACGTGCTGGAATTCGGCGGCACCGGAACGCCCCTGGTGATGCTCCACGGCTCCATCTCCAACAGCGCCGTGTGGCTGGGGGTAGTCCGGGACTTCGTCGACAGGTTTTCGGTCTACTGCCTGGACATCCCCGGCGAGCCGGGGCTCAGCGAGCCGCGCAGGATGGCGCTGTCCGGCGAAGAACCGGCTCGGTGGCTTGTCTCCGTGATGGACGGCCTGGGAATCCCGGCGGCCGCATTTCTGGCCATGAGCATGGGGAGCTGGTACGCCCTGAAACTGGCGGTGACGGAGCCCGGGCGGGTGCTGGCCCTGTCGATGATCACCGCCGGGGGGCTCGCCCGGCAGAGACTGGGGTTCCTCTTCAGGGCGGCCGTCTGCCTGATGCTGGGCGGATGGGGGAAAAAGAAGCTCAGCAGGATGGTGTACCACAGGGCCGAGGTGCCCCCGGAGGTGCTGGAGTACCAGGATCTCGTCACGAGCCACTTCAACCCGCTGATGGAGCCGCTCCCCCTGCTCTCAGACGAGGAGCTCCGGCGCCTCGCCATGCCGGTTCAGTACTTCGGCGGCGACAGGGACGTTCTGCTGGACACGGCCCGGTCCGCCCGGAGGCTCAGGGAGCTGCTCCCCCGCGCCGAGGTGCACGTGCTGGAGGACACGGGGCACGTCATCGTCGACCGGTTCATCGAGGCGAGGGATTTCCTGGCGAAAAGCGCGGCGGCGCACCTCCGGGGCTCTACCTCGTCAGGTGAAACGTATAGACCGCCGAAAGGGTGACCCCGTAGATGCTGTCGTACTTGCCGCCGAATTCCAGGAAGGCCACGTCCCGCTGATGACAATAGAGCATCTGGTAGCGGAATCCCAGGGAAACGGTGGTATTGATCGAAGAGAAGATATAGGCAAGGGAGCCCTGCGCCGTTCCGCCGTAGGAATAGAAACTCCCGCGATTGGGGAACAGGAATGCGATCGCGTACTGAAACTTCGCATCGTCCGATCCAAACATGAACACGCCGTTGAGATTGCACAGGAAATACAGCCCTTCGAATACGTGAAGGGTCACGCCGAATCCCAGAGCGGGACCGTAATTCATCATGTTGTATTCCGATCTGACGGGATTCGCCACAAGAAAAATATAATCGCTGTAGGAATAGCCCTGCAGCTTGAATCCGGCCAGCAGGCTGAACCAGTCGGTCACCGCATAGCTTATCGAGGTATCGCTGTCGTAGCGCGTCACGTCCCTGTGGTATCGCTGCAATCCGTCGCTTACTATGGGTGAGGCGTTAAAAAGCTTGCTCACAAACACTGACTGCCCCTGTGACCCGTAGGAGAATCTGCCGTATATGAAGGCAGTGGAGATCTTTCACCTCTCCAGGAAGCGCACCGACAGGGAGGGACCGCCGAAGAAATCGCCCTCGGTGAAGAACCTGGGACCGCGCACGTGATACACCAGCACGGTCGTTGCGGGCGGGCTGTAATAGGTCATACGCCAGATGCCTTCGTGCCACGCCGGCCTCCACCAGTTGTACCAGCCGCTCGCCCCCAGGGAGACCTCCAGGGCGAAAAGGGATTGCGCGGAGAGGGCCACCATGGCCAGAGAGATGATGATGCGCTTCATTCTTTTCATGGATGCCTCCGGATTCATAACAGGAAGTATCGATAGACACACAACGGCAACACAATGAACTATTGATACAGCACAACACATCGCCAGTCAATTAAATAAACATCTGTGCCTGAATCGTTACAGACGAGCTCCTGCGTCACAGACATGTTAAATAACGACGACGCTCATTGAGTCCCACAAGGATGAAAGGCGAACCGGGCGTATCGTAACTATTTACGCCATCTGCGTCGCGGTACTAGTCCATCCGTGGGAGTTGGACGGCGCAAATGCGCTCGCCACGTGGAGGGGACATGCGGAGGTTCCCCTCCTCGTGCGACATCGCCCTCACTCCACGTCTATCACCACCAGTGTGATGTCGTCCTGCGGCTCGTGGCCGGCCGGGATGAACTCATTCACCGCCAGGATGACCCGGTCCGCGAACTCCTCAGGACCCAGATCGGCGGTGGCGAGCACGATATCGCGGAACCTGGCCTCCCCGAAGAGCTCGCCGTGGGCGCTGGCCGCCTCGATGATCCCGTCGGTGAAGATGATGATCCGGCTCCCCGGCGCGATCCCGCAGGACTGCGTGGTATAGCGGACCCCCGGGTCCATCCCCAGCAGTACCCCCTTCGGCTTCAGCTCGCTGATCTCCCTGCCGGACCTGTCGAGATGGAGTACCGGCAGGTGCCCTGCCGAGGCGTGGGTGAGTCTCATCCGCCCCCTGTCGATGATGAGGTATCCCGCCGTGATGTAGTTGTCGCGGACCTTCTCGTGGAACATCACGTTGAGATTGTTCATCAGCAGGCCCGGCTCCGCCAGAAGATCGCGCTGGAAGGTGAAGGCCACCTTCATCATTGAGGCGATGAGTGAGGCGGGAACCCCGTGGCCGGTGACGTCGGCCACCAGAACCCCCAGGCCCTGCCCGTCTCCTATGACCTGGAAATCGTAGAAATCCCCGCCGACGGCGCCCATGGGGAGATACCGCGCGGTCACGGTGAGGCCCGGGATCCGGGGCGTCCGTTCCGGCAGGATCGACTGCTGGATCTGCCGGGCGATACGCAGCTCCTGCTGGATCGCGATGAGCTCGCTGCGCTCCTTCGTGGCGCGCACCGCCTCGTTGTAGAGGTTTACGAAGCGATCCCCCAGCGCCCCCGCCACGGCCAGGACGAAGGCGAAGAACCCGTACTGGCCGATCCACGGTATCGAGACATCCATCATGCCGGTAAGCAAATCGATCATGATCGTCACCGCGACGATGGCAAAGCCGGCCAGCATCAGCCGCGCCTCGCTCCTTTTCCTGAAGCGGAAGAGGTACCAGGAACAGTAGGCTATGGTGGCGATGTAGAGCCAGTAGGTGAAATAGTCCGACAGGTAGAAATACATGGTGACATTCGGATAGCTTACGGACAGGTAGAGGAGGCACCCGGCGATCAGTGCGTCGATGGCCACCGTTGCCCGGTTGTACAATTTTTCCTCGAAATAAAAGACGAGGAAATGGACGAAGAGACCCAGAAGGACCACCTCGGTGCAGTACTCCGCGAATTTGAGCACGGTGAAATCATCGAGGAGGAAGTACTTGGTCTGGCTCCGGAAAAAGGTCACGAAACCCACGGCGACGGTGAAGAGCGAGAAGAAGAGGTTCTCGAAGGTCCGAGGGCGCTTGTAGAAGAGAAAGGCATGGTAGAACCCCACGATGAGGTAGAGGGCGCCCAGCATGATGAGGACATTCTCGGTGAGATGGAACCGGTCCACCAGCGACCGGTATGACCCGATACGCTGGTCACCCATGTAGATGCCCGCCGTATCGTAATCCATGCTGTGCACCCGCAGGGCAAGCACGTTGTCCTCCCCGGGCCTGATCAGGTGGCCCGGGATCGCGTAGATCCTGGTACGGTCGTAGGAATGGTATCCCCGGCCGCGGCCCCGCTCACCGGGGAAGGTCCCCGTCCGGCCGATACGCTGCCCGTTCCAGTACGCCGCGTCTGCGTCATCTATCCAGCCCAGCTCGATCCCGGCGACCTGGGAGGGCGGCATGGCGGGCATGACGATATGGAGCCGGTACCAGGCGTACCCGTGATGCCTCCGCCCCGGGGGGAGCCTGAACCAGTTGAGCGGGACCTCAATGGTCTCCCAGCCGTCGTCATCGAGGAGGGCGCGGCGGTACGAGGGATCGTCCCCTCGCTTGAAGAGCCATTGTCCCTCCAGGCTCTCCGGCCTGACGAGTCCGGACCCGTCGGCGGTCCATCGGGAGACGGTGATGCGCCCGCCCACCGCCCGGTGCTCCGGCACGCCGCGGCTGCAGCCGGCGGCGGCAAGGCCGATGACCGCGGCGATGAGCACGATGCCGGTACGATGAGGAGACCGGATGCGCCGCGGGCGCGTATGGTTGAATGAAATGGTCATCCCGGGATATCGTTCTCTCGAGTATCCTTTTTCAGGCCTCTGGGCCGCCTCGATGCATGTTGTATATATTAGAGCATCGTACATTTTTCCGTCCTGTCAACACTTTTCGCAGGATTGCGGCGGTGCGTCGATGACGCCGTATCAGGGCCATCATCTGCAGACACGTCCCCCCGAATCAGGCTGCGTTGATGCACATTTTTGCACACCCGGGGTCTCCCTATCATAATAAGTGCTTATTTAAAAAAAAAATATTTGACTAATTATAACATAATATTACTTAAATTAACCAAATATCCGTTAAATAGCGGTAAAATCACATCGGATGGATTCCCACACCGATCAATGCACCGGAATGGACCGCCCCGGGGTTGGAACCACCATCCACATGAGTTACTGTTGCGAGGAGAACAGCATGAGCACACAACCGGTATACAACGAAGCACCCAGTGGGGGGAGGGCCCTTGCAGCCTTCACCAGGCTGAAAGAGGCGTATCACAGGGATCCGTACATTGACTACGCCACGCGCAGGAGAACGCTGAAGACCATTGAGCGGATTCTTTTGGAAAATGACGACGCCCTGTGCGAGGCCATCTCCGGGGACTTCGGCAACCGCTCGTACCACGAATCCCGGATACTGGAGATAGCGCCGACGGTGATGGGCATCCGGTACACCCTGAAGCGGCTGAAACGATGGATGAAGCCGCAGAAGCGGCATGTCTCGATCCTCTTCATGGGTGGGAAAAACAGCGTGATCCCCCAGGCAAAGGGGGTGGCGGGAATAATCTCGCCCTGGAACTATCCCCTCCAGCTGGCGTTGAGCCCCATGACCAGCGCCATCGCCGCCGGAAACAGGGTGATGCTCAAGATGGCCACCAATTCTCAGGGTCTCTGCCGCTTGCTGCACACACTGTTCACGGAAAAGATACCGGAGGAGATCGTCACCATCCTCCCGGGGATCGGCGCCAACGAATTCTCCACCCTCCCCTTCGATCACATGGTCTTCACCGGATCCCCCGGTGTGGGACGGACGATCATGAGCAACGCATCGCATCACCTGACCCCGGTGACGCTGGAGCTGGGGGGGAAATCCCCCACGATCCTTGACAACCGCTATGCCATAAGGACTGCGGCCGCGCGGATCATGTACGCCAAGCTGATCAACTCCGGACAGACGTGCGTCGCCCCGGATTACCTTTTCATCCCTGAAGGGAGGGTCCACCAGTTCATCGGTGCCTGCAGGAGCATCGTGCAGAATCGCTACCCGGATATCATGACCAAGGACTACACCTGCATCATCGACCAGAAGTCCTTTGAACGCCTGCGGTCCACACTGGAGGACGCCAGGAGGAGGAACGCGGATATCATCAAGCTTCTCCCGGGCGACGATTTCAACGAGGGGGGGCGCAAGATCTGCCCGATGATTATTACAAACGTCACCGGCGAGATGCGTATCATGCAGAACGAGATATTCGGCCCCCTCCTGCCGATCATCACCTACCGGCACCCGGAAGAGGTCATCGAGTACATCAACCGGCACGAACGACCCCTGGCGCTGTATATCTATTCCAACAGCAGGAAATTCCAGCGGACGATCCTGCAGAACACCCTGTCCGGCGGCGTCACCATCAACGACAGCGCCATGCACGTGGCCCAGCACGACATCCCCTTCGGCGGCATCGGCAACAGCGGCATGGGGCAGTACCACGCCTACGAGGGCTTTCTCGAGATGTCCAAGCTGCGGCCGGTGTTCCGCCAGTCCAGCATGGCAATCTCAGTCGCGCCCCCCTACGGGACAGCCTTCGACAGGATCTACGGTCTGGTCAAACGGATACGATGGCTGAGCTGAGAATCGCAGACTTCATTGACGCATCACCGCGACCCCCGGCCGGGCATCCCGGCGAAATGCGGGTTACATCAGTGTGACGGGGGCGGGAGGAGAGAGGCCCGGGCGGCGGCCATCGCCGCCCGGGCAACTCGTCACATTCTTTCGATCTCCCGTTGAATCATCCTGTCCACCCTCCTGGCCGGAAGGAGGCGTATCACCCGGTACTTCAGGGTGCTGGGCGCCACGAGGTACCTGAGCGCCGGCCGCCGGACAGTGAGGGCCTCCCGGACCTTCTCCGCAATGGCGGAGGGGGGCAGGCCGGCGGTCTTCCCCTTCCTGATGGCGTGCTCGCCGATCTTCCTGGCCGTTTCCGCGAAGGGTGACTTGCCTGACCTCTCCAGCGACTTCTCCCCCTTGTCCCATATGGGGGTGGTGACACGCCCCGGCTCCACGATCACCACGCCGACGCCGCACGCCGCAAGCTCCCGGCGAAGGGAGTCCGAGTAGCCCTCCAGGGCGAACTTCGAGGCGCAGTAGGGACCGAAAAAGGGAGTGGCGAAAAACCCGGAATCGCTGGAGATCATGACGATCCTGCCGCGTGAATCCATCAGCAGGGGCAAAAACTCCCTGGTGACCCTGTGGACGCCGAAGAGGTTCACCTGAAACTGCGCCTGCATCTCCCGGTCGGAGATGTCCGAGAGCGGCCCCGCCACGGCGATCCCCGCGTTGTTCACCAGGCCGTAGAGCCCGCCGCCCCGCTTCCGCACCAGCTTCGCCGCCGCGGCGACATCGCCCGGACTCGTCACGTCCAGCTTCAGGGATACGACGCCGTCGATCCCCTCCAGGGCCCGCAGGTCCCCCCGCTTCCTGGCGCAGGCGTAGACCCCGAAGCCGCGCGACGCCAGGAGCTCTGCGCAGGCCCGTCCGATGCCGGTGCTGGCACCGGTGACCAGCACCCATCTCTTTTCGTTCATTGCACCACCTCCCTCTGTACGATAAGGGTAGGTGCCCCGGCCCGACCTGTCAAGCAGCTTCTCCGTGCCGGCACGGTGGAGCTGCCGTAACGTCACGCCGCCGTTGAAACGCACTGGAGGCGTACATTGGAGCGGGCGAAGAGTCAATATCATCGTCGCCCCGGCACACCGTCGCCATGGAAGCCCCCGAGAAGCCCATATTATTCTAAAAATACCGGGATACGGCAGAAATGCTGTTGACTTCAATCCTCATCACTCCTACCATCTTTGCCGATGGGACTGACGCACACATTCAGCAGGGACCGATTCGACGCGGTTCTGTTCGATCTTGACGGAGTTCTGACCCCCACGGCAGTGGTGCACTCCCGGTGCTGGAAGCAGATGTTCGACGAGTTTCTGACCCAGTGGTCCGGCAAGCATTCGATCCCCTTCCAACCCTTTGAATCACAGTCGGACTACCCCACCTATGTCGACGGGAAGCCCCGCTACGACGGCGTTCAAAGCTTCCTGGAATCGCGGGGGATACAGCTGCCCCACGGTGATCCGTCGGCGGAACCGGGCATGGGGAGCATCTGCGCGCTGGGCAACCGCAAGGAGGCGCTCTTCCACGAGATGCTGGACGCGCAGGGAGTGGAGCCGTACCCCACCTCGGTGATCGTGGTGAAGGAGCTTCGACGCCTCGGCTTCAAGACCGGGGTCGTCTCTTCCAGCAAGAACTGCCGGGCCGTGCTGAAGGCAGCGCGCATCGAGGACCTCTTCGACATTCGGGTGGACGGCATCATGGCGGCAGAACGGGGGCTTGCGGGAAAGCCCGCCCCGGACACATTCATGGAGGGGGCCAGGGGCCTGGGCGTCCCGGTGAAACGCGCGGTCGTCGTGGAGGACGCCATTTCCGGCGTTCAGGCAGGCTCGGCCGGCGGTTTCGGGCTGGTGATCGGCATCGCTCGCCGGGGTGATGCCGCGGCCCTGAAAAAGAACGGGGCGGACATTGTCGTCTCGGACCTGGGAGAACTTCTGTAACGGGTACGGGTTCGTCCCCCCGTATCACGGCGCGTCTGCGCAAACGACACACACAGGGGAGCAGAGCGATGTTAACGCGAGAAATCCAGCACCTGCCAGACTTCATCTACCCGATTGATGAGTGGCGCCTGGTGGAAAAGAGATTCTACCCGCGCCTGCTGCCCAACATGGAGACGCTCTTCTCGACGGCAAACGGTTTCCTGGGCATCCGCGGCTGCCACGAGGAAGGCAGCCCGGTGTATCAGAGCGGGACGCTGATCAACGGGCTCCACGAGACATGGCCGATCGTGTACGGTGAGAAGGCCTTCGGGTTCGCAAAAACCGGCCAGACCATCGTGAACGCTCCCGACGGCAAGATCATCAGGCTCTACGTGGACGATGAGCCCTTCGACCTGTCCAAGGTGAAACTGCTCGATTACCAGCGGGTACTGGACATGCGCACCGGCACACTGGACCGTCACGCCGTCTGGGAAAAGTTTTCCGGAAAGCAGATACGCATCACCTCCCGACGCCTGGTTTCCTTTGTGCACCGGCATATCGCCGCCATCGTCTACGAGGTGACGCTGCTGAATGCCGATGCTCCCATCGTTCTCTCATCGGAGCTGGCAAGCGTACAGGAGACGCAAGCCCCTGGCGCCGATCCGCGCAGCAACCGCACACTGGACGGCACGGTGCTTCTAGCCCAGAGCAACTACAGCCGGGATTACCGCATCGTTCAGAGTTATCGCACCCGTTCGAGCGGGATGACGCTTGCCTGCGGCATCGATCATGTTCTGGAAACCCAGTGCCTCCATAGCGACCAGTGCTGCAGCGACGACGGCTTCGGACGCGTTCTCTTCTCCATCAACGGCCAGCAGGGGAAAACCATCCGGCTGATCAAGTTCATGACATACCATGTGTCCCGCAGTGTCCCCGCCGCCGAATTGTGCGAGCGATCCGACAGGGCGCTTGACCGCGTTGTCGGCCACGGATTCGAAACGCTGCTGGAAGAGCAGCGGCAGTATCTGGACGATTTCTGGGAACTCGCCGACATACAGGTGGGCGGCGACCTGGCCACGCAGCAGGTCATCAGGTTCAACCTCTTTCACATATGCCAGGCCAGCGCCAGGGCCGAAAGCGTCGGGATACCGGCAAAGGGGCTCACCGGGACCGGCTACGAGGGGCAGTATTTCTGGGACACGGAGATATACGTCCTCCCCTTCCTCATCTACACGGCACCCCGAATCGCCCGCAATCTTCTACTGTTCCGTTATCGCATGCTCGAAAAGGCCCGCATGCGGGCGCGGGAGGTGAACCAACGGGGGGCACTGTTCCCCTGGCGCACCATCAACGGCGACGAGGCCTCGGCCTACTACGCGGCCGGCACCGCCCAGTACCATATCAACGCGGATATCATCTACGCCATGCGGAAGTACGTGGAGGTCACCGGCGATCGCGAATTCCTGTACGGTGAGGGGGCCGAGATGCTGATAGAGACGGCACGCCTCTGGACCGATCTCGGCTTCTTTTCCTTTAAAAAGGGCGGGCATTTCTGCCTCAACTGCGTCACCGGTCCCGATGAATACAACACGGTGGTGGACAACAACGCCTACACGAATCTCATGGCACGGGAGAACCTCTGGTTTGCCGCCGAAACGCTCGAGTGGCTGCGGGAGCATAAATCCGATCGCTACTCGGTGCTGGTCCATGAGACGCAGCTCCGGCAGGAGGAGATCGATGAATGGAAACGGGCGGCCGACAGCATGTACGTCCCCTACGATGAAAACGCCGGCATCCACCTGCAGGACGAGAATTTCCTCAACAAGCGGGCCTGGGATTTCAGCACTACCCCCGCCGAGAAGTACCCGCTGCTGCTCCATTTCCATCCGCTGGTCATTTACCGCCACCAGGTGATAAAGCAGGCGGACATCGTGCTGGCGATGTTTCTGCTGGGGGACAAGTTCTCCCTTGAACAGAAGCGGCGCAATTTTGATTTCTATGATCCCCTGACAACCGGCGACTCCTCCCTGTCGGTCTCCATTCAGAGCATTGTCGCCTTCGAGCTGGGGTATTTTGACAAGGCCCGCGAGTACATGCGGTACGCCCTGATGATGGATCTGGCCGATCTGGCCGCCAACGTCGATCAGGGATGCCACATCGCCTCGATGGGGGGCACCTGGATGGCCATGGTATACGGCGCCGCCGGAATGCGCGACTACAAAGGGAAGCTGTCGTTCAATCCGCGTCTGGGACGCGGGATGCAGCGCCTTCAGTTCAGCCTCATCATACGGGGACAGCGGCTCTCGGTGGAAATAGACCAGGAGAAAAACGAGACGACGTATCTCCTGAAAGAGGGGGCCGGCCTGGTCATAATCCATCAGCGCGAGGAGGTTCTGCTGACGGCGAACGTTCCCGTTACCGTGGCGATCAAAGAGCCCTACGCGCCCCCGCCGGAGCAGTAGCGGGCGGGGCGGGATTCCGGTCCCGGAGGGTCATACCGCCGGGGCGCCGGTGAAGACCTCCTCGCCGGCCCCTATGGCCGCGCTCTCGCCGCCCCTGATCCCCTCCAGAATACCCCGGAGTCTCGGAAACTCGTGACCGATGTAGAACTGCCCCGAGAGGACCCTGCCGCGGTAATAGGCGACCTCCCCGTTTTCCCGTGCCAGTTCCTCCAGGTCGCTCCCGCTCCTGCCCCCCGCAAGGGACTGCAGCCTCGGTGTCGCCACGGCGAGGGCCCAGAGGTGCGCCCATGCCAGAGAGACCATGAACATGGCCTGCTGGAGGGGCGTGGCGTTCATGAAGAGGTGGAGGTATTTCCCCTGCGCCGCCTGCCCCTTCATGAATTCCACCGTCTCGTCGAAGGCGGCGATGCCACCCTCAACCGCGGCGACATACCGTTCATCGACGATCCCCCTGGCGAGCCCGGCGGTTTTCCGCATCCGCTCCCTGAAGGCCCGGTAGTACTGCTGGTCCCGGTTCATCAGCAGCTTCCGCATGGTGAAGTCCATTGCCTGTATGCCGTTGGTACCCTCGTATATCGTCGTGATCTTGGAATCGCGCATGAGCCGCTCCACCGGGTAATCGGCGCAGTAGCCGTATCCCCCGTACACCTGCATCGCCTCGGAGGTGGCCAGCACGGCCGTGTCGGTGCATCCCGCCTTGAAGACCGGGCGCAGCAGCTCGCCGATGGCACGCGCCTCCACGGCCTCCTCCCCCGCCGCGGCGCGTTCCACGGTGGCGCACCTGCCCAGGAAGGCGCAAAGCACCCGCATCCCCTCCACGTGCGACTTCATCCACAGGAGCATGCGGCTCACGTCCGGGTGGTTGATGATGGTCGTCGGCTTCGCCCCGGGATTCAGCATCTGCGTGACGTGGGTCCCCTGGACGCGGTTCCTGGCGTAGGAGACCGCGTGGAGGTAGGCGCTGCTGGAGAGGGCCAGGCCCATGATCCCCACGCCGGTGCGCTCCTCGTTCATCATGTGGAACATGATCTTCATCCCCTGGCGCTCCTCCCCCAGGAGGTAGCCGATGCAGTCCCCGCCGTCGCCGAAGTTCAGCGTGCAGGTGGATGAGCCCCGGATTCCCATCTTGTGCTCAATGCCGGAACAGACCACGTCGTTAAAAACGAGCCTCCCCTGCTCGAGGCGGTATTTCGGCACAGCGAAAATGGAGAGCCCCTTGCTGCCCGGCGGGTCCCCCTCGACGCGGGCCAGCTTCAGGTGCACCATGTTCTCGTAATGATCGTTGTCGCCGGAGGAGATGAAGATGTTCTGTCCGAAGATCCTGTAGGTCCCGTCGGGCTGCCGCACCGCCCTGCTCTTGCCGAGTCCCACGTCGGAGCCGGCGTCCGGCTCGGTGAGACACATGGTCCCCCCCCAGGTCCCCTCGGTCAGCCTGTCCAGAAAGAGGGATTTCGTCTCCTCGCTGCCGAACTCCCGGATCAGGTTCTTCGCCCCCAGGGAGAGTCCGGGGTACATCATCAGGGGGACCGAGGCGCCGATGAGGTACTCGGAGCTGGCGTAGTACATCTCCACCGGCATCCCCATCCCCCCCGCTTCCTGGCTGTCCAGGATGGTCATGAACCCGGCATCGTAGTAGGCCTTCAGGGGGGCGTGGTAGACCGCCGGAATGGTGACAGATTTGTCCTTCGGATCGTACTGGCACCCGGCTCTGTCCCCCTCGGCGGCCACCGGGTATATCTGTTCCGTGGCGAGGCGCTCCGCCAGGTTGAGTATCTCCTCGAACATCTCCCTGTCGAAATCGGCGAACTGTCCGAATTTCTTTCCCAGATTATCTGTTTCCAGGAGCTCGAAGAGCACGAACCTGACATCCCGGGAATCCACACAGTAATTGGGGGCCATGATTTTCCTCCAAATTGTTTAAATATTTGTCATTTCAATATAATAATGTTAAATTTATTGTCATAAGTCAATAAAATTCTCATTAATTTAACATTTTTTCAATAATCCGTTGAAAATATTTACTGTCTCCATTATTTTGACCCTATGTACGGAGCAAGAATACGCTATTTACGGAAAAAAGCAGGATTGAGCCAGGCAGAGCTGGCGGAAAAGACTGGGGTCTCCCGTCCCAACATCTCCTTCTGGGAAAATGCTGATTTCCCCCCCCTTGAGGGGATCGACAGGGTCTGCAGGGCCCTGGGGATGGAGTTGTGGAAATTCTTCGCCACCGACGAGGCCCTCTCCTCGGTGAACGGCGTCGCGGACGAGTTCGCCGGGATAATACGTGACATCGCACTCATGGACGAACGGTCGCGCCGGGACATCAGGGATATCGTGGGGCTTATCGTTCAGAAATACCGGCAGAACGGGGCACCCTCTCTGGAGCCAGGTGCCCTCAAGGGTGCCGTACAGGGAACCGGCAGCCCGGTCATGCCGGATGCCAAGACCGATCAGAACCGACTGAATTCATTCGCCAGGACCGCCCTGGGGGCCGCGGTGGAGGACTACATGCAGCGTTTCATATGGCTCACCACCCCCGAGGGTGCAAATCCGGGGAAGATCCAGTAGCGCAGCCCATCCACTTCGCGCCGGAGGCCGTCAGGGCTAGCCCTCCTGTGTTTGAAACACCGCCTGCACTGTTCGGAATCATGAGGCATCCCCGATGCGGTACAATCGGTTGTCGTGCCTGCGGGGGCACCTCTCCCCCGCAGGCACGACCGGTCCCACGGTGCGTCAATGTGCCAATCAGCACTTTTTCATACCATGCCCCTTTGAACCAGCAGTTCCGCGATTTGGACAACATTCAGAGCCGCACCCTTTCGCAGATTATCGGCCACCACCCACAGGGTATTCCCCCTGGGATTGCTCAGGTCCCGGCGCACCCGTCCCACCAGTACATCATCAGGATGCCGGTGCACGTCGATGGAGGTGGGATACGCCATGGCAGGATCTGATTCATGAACATTCTCGTAAAGCCTCACCCCCCCGGCCTTTCGCAGCAGATCCTTTATTTCGCCGGGAGCGATCTCCTTCTGAGTTTCAATCCAGATGCTCTGCCCGTGACCGACAAATACCGGCACGCGGACGCACGTGGCGGATACCTGAATTGCATCATCCCTCATGATCTTTCGGGTCTCATACAGCAGTTTCAATTCCTCCCGCGTATAGTCCTCTTCCATGAAAGGTTCGATCTGGGGAATGCAGTTGAATGCTATGGGCCTTGGAAACACCGCGGGATCAAAGGATACGCTCTCCAGGGACTCCAATGCGGCCGGGGTCTGCTTGCGCAATTCCTTCGGCCCCTTCTCCCCCCATCCGCTCGTCGACTGGAACCCCGCGACGATAATTCTTCGAATACGTGCCGCCTCATGAATCGGATTCAGGGCCACCACCATTTGGATCGTCGAGCAGTTAGGACTGGCGATAAAGCGCGTATCCCTGCTGATGGAACCGGGATTCACCTCGGGCACCACCAGCGGTACGTCCGATGCCAGCCTGAAATCGCGGCCGTTGTCGATACAGAGGGCACCCGCTTTTTCCGCCGCCTCCCTCCATGTCGCACTGGCCCCCTGGGCCCCCTCCTTACCCGCGAACAGCACAATGTCCGCATTCCTGAATACCTCCGCGGAGGTCTCCTCCACCAGCATCTCCTCCCCGGCAAGCACCTTCGGTCTCTCGGTAGTTGCCGCAACCCGGGGGGGCCATTCGCAGGGGAACCTCCGCTCTTTCAAGCACGATATGATGGTTTCTCCCACAAGACCGACGCCGACCACTGTGACTTTTAGTGCCATAACAACCTCCTCTGTTGCAGGGTGTATATATAAAAAAACCCCGGCTTCCCATCCATATGTACGAGGGACGCCGGGGTTCTTTACATGCAAAATTTGAAAGCAGTGCTAATCCAGCATCCCTTCTCCTGTTTCCGTTCCCGGTTTGGTTGTGCGCGTCTGTTTCGCGTTCATGGTTTTTGAGCTTTCCATTTTATTGTGTCGGACATTCCGCAGAGAGAGCAAAAATGTCAAATTTATTTTTGCTAGAAAAACAATATTCTGGGACCTCCCGTCGGCGGTACGGATGCGAAAAACCGATATTCCACACACGGTGCAATGCTCGCAGCGTATCACACTGTTCCGGCACACAACGATACCGCCCGTTCATCGTCGTGAGGGTTGATCGCGACCCGATCATCTCCCCTTATTGAACAGCCTGTCCGCCGGACAGCCCAGCTCCCTCTGCATACAGTATCTGCAGGTGAGGGAACCGCGGATAAGGCCGTTGCCCGCCGTCGTCAGAACGACCAGCAGCAGCAGTGCGATCAGCAGCGTCACCTCAAAATGGACGAAGAGCAATACAACCCCTGCGACAAACGGTACCGCCGAAACCAGCAGGTCGGGGATCATATCCCTCCAGGTCATCACGCCCGAACAGAATCGTGACACATCCCCCTGTTTGAAAAACAGGGCGCTGAGTCTGCCCTTGCCGAATCCGCAGGTCCTGCCCCAGTAATAGCATTCAGGACAGTGTCTTCGTACCAGCCTGTACTCCAGGAAAGACCCGTATGCCAGATACAGAATTGCAACGATCCATCCCAGGCGGAACAGTATGTAAAATCCCGCCCCGTATACCGACAGGGAAAAGAGACCGGAAAGGATTACGGTCCACAACGGATAATTTTCATACGTCTCTGCTTTTTTCATGGTGGCAACGCCGGCTCATTGTATATGTCCGCAATTCAAACGTCCGGATACGGCGCATCAATTCGAAATTGATACCGCAACGAAGTGCACCGACAGACAGGCACAATGGCGCAGGAGCACAGATTCATCCGTCTCGGCCTCCATCATCCTTCACAGGACCCATCTGCGCCCCTGCCGGTACACGGCCTGCCGGAAGGGACCGGCGCCCGCGAAGCGATGCTCGCACCACATGCCCCCTGGAGCACCGCAGGTACGCACCGGCCGTATGGCGGCAGGCCGGAAGATAAAGGTCCGCTACTTCTTAGATGCCGCGAAGAGGACGAGCCCCGCGCCCAGTATGATGAGGGTAATGGGGCATGGGAGCGGCAGCCCCAGGGGGTTCGGCCTCCCCAGTATCATCAGGACGGCATCGATTACGAGCAGTATCCCCGATGCGACGAAGCAGATTCTCCACAGTTTCTGTATCATTGAATTCCTCCCTGAGGTAGATTGACGGCTCACGGGAGCGTATCGCCCCGGGCCCTGTGCCATTGGAACGAAACCGCGGTCTTCATGGCCCGGTGGCGTGACTTCTCCACGTTCACCTGGATCATCTCGCGGTAGCGCTCTATTGGAAAGGTATGAGTGAGCATGTCCTCCACGCGAACCCTTTTCGACGCGATCATCTCCAGCGCCATGGCGAAGGCCTGTTTCCTGACCCCCTTCACCGTATTGTCACGATAGCCGTAGCACCCGCGTATTTTCTGCAGCTTCAGCCAGAGGGGCGTCAGATCCAGCGTTACGTCCTTCCCGATGCCGATGAGCGAGAGGGTGCCGTCGGCCGCCATGATGCGAAGCGACGCGTTCAGCGTGTCGGCGTGTCCCACAGTGTCGTAAACCCTGTGGAAGCCCCCCATGACCACCCGCTCCCCCAGGAGCGGCCGGTAGGCCCTGCCGCCGGCGACATCCACCGCCGCGTCGATGAGGTTGCCGGCGATCGTACGGTCGGCTCCCGAGGCCATGGCGTACTCCGCGGCGTAGGACGACGGCTCCGCCACGGTGACGTCGCATCGCCCACCCAGGGCCCTGATACACTTCACCACCAGTGAGCCGATCACCCCGCCGCCGATCACCAGGACCTTCTCTCCCTTCTGCGGGAGGTTGTCCAGCACCGCCTGGAGGGCCACCGCCAGTGGCTCCGTGAGCACCGCCGATTCGGGCGACACGCTCCCCGGCACCCGGTAGACCTGGCTCCGGTGCGCCACCAGGTACTCGGCGAAGCCGCCGTTCACGTCCCTGCATATGCCGATGAACATCCCGGGCGAGAAGGCCCCCTGGGCGAAGTTCTCGCAGTTCCCCGGGATCCCGGCGACGCAGCTGCGGCACACGGGCCGTATGCCCCTGGGCTCGCAGGAGAGCATGGGCATGGCGGTCACCAGGTCGCCGGAGCTGCAGCTCTTCACCCCCTTCCCGGTCTCCACCACCTCGCCGCAGAACTCGTGCCCCGGCACGCAGGGGAAGGAGGTGAAGGGGGATGCCGTGGGCGAGTCCCTCAGAAAGATGAGGTTGATGTCGCTGCCGCAGACGCCGCAGAGGCGAGTGCGTATCCTCACCCACTCCTGCGAGGGGAGCCGCGGCTCCGGGATATCGGCGAGCCTCACCGTGGCGAAGGGTCCGCGGTAGCAGAACTTCCCGCTCAGGGGGCGCAGGGCCTGGATCGCCAGGAATTTCGGAACGTTCACGTTGAAGAGCAGGGCTTTCATACATCACCTCGCGCCGGTATGAATTGTTGACAAGATCCCCCTTCCCACTCGCCGCATGGGAGGTGTCGGGAGAGGGGGCTTCGCAGCTCCCTGATACACCGGAAGCTGTTTCACCCCCACCCTCCCCTCAGTCCGGGTGTTTTGGCCATCCTGACCATCCTTGACACGCCGGCCTCATTCCGGCTGCCCCGTCAAGGGGGGGGACATGACCCGTATGACGCACCCTCGCAGATGCGATGAAGTCTTACTGCATCTTCAGCGACTGGTAGAAGAGCGGCGTTGCCGGGCTCGTCACCGTCGGGTCGGTCATGACGTTGACGCAGGCCGGCTTTCCGGACGCCAGCGCCCGCTTCAGGGCCGGGACGATCTCCTCGTCCTTCGTGACGAACTCGCCGTGGCCGCCAAGCCCCTCCACCATCTTCTCGTAGCGGCGGGTCCCCAGCTCAGAGCAGCTGAGCCGGTCGCCGCCGATGGACATCTCCTGGCTGTGCTTGATCATGCCCCAGGCGCAGTCGTTGTTCACCACCACCACCACCGGGATGTTGTGGCGCACCATGGTGTCGAACTCCATGGAGTTGAAGCCGAAGGAGCCGTCGCCGTTCAGCACCACCACGGTCTTGTCCGGCCGCGCCAGCTTCGCCGCCATCCCGAAGGGGATGCCGGTGCCCAGGCACCCCAGGAGGCCCGAGGAGGTGCCGATCACGCCGGCCTTCTGCCGGGTCACGAATCCCACCTGGCCGAAGTAGCTGGTGTCGCCGCCGTCGACGACATAGACCGCGTCCTCACCCACCGTCTCCTGAATCTTGGCCACCAGGCGGATCGGGTGGATCGGGTCCGAGGGGTTTTCCCTGGCCTTGAGCTCGGAGTCGATGAAGGCCTTCCCGGCCGCCTTGAAGGTGGATATCCATTCGGAATGGCTCCGCTTCTCCACCAGGGGGGTGAGCTGGGCCAGCACCGAGGCGATGTCGCCCACGAGGCCCACGTCGGCCTGCCGGTTCCTGTCTACCTCCTGGGGGTCGATGTCGATGCGCAGGAGCTTCGCCGCCGGCGGTATCACCCCGCCTGACATGAGGAGCCAGTTGAAGCGTATCCCGGCGGCGATCACCAGGTCGGCCTGTCCCAGGGTGACCAGCAGCCCCACGTTGCCGATGTCCCACATGGACTGCGGGTGGCTGTCCGGGAGCTCCCCCCTGCCGTAGTTCAGCAGCATGAAGGGGACGCCGCTCTTCTCGACGAACTCCCTGAGCCTGTCGCCGCTGGCGCTCAGGCCCACGCCGGAGCCCCCCAGGAAGAGCGGCTTCTTCGCGGCATTGATGAGCGCCGCCGCCTGCTCGAGGTCGGCGTCGTCGGGATGGATCGTGTACCGGCGCGACGGTCTGGAGGGCATGGGTGCCGACTCCTCCGGTATCATTATATTCAGGATGTCCGGCGGAAGCTCCAGGAACACCGGGCCGGGCCGCCCCGCCGTGGCCTGCCGGAATGCCAGGGCCATGTACTCGGGTATCCGCTTCGCGTCGTAGCAGGTGGCGGCCCATTTCGTTATCGGCTTCACCACGTCGATCTGGTTCATCTCCTGGAGCGCCCCCTTCAGGTCGTCCCGCAGGGGGTGCTTGCCGCAGATCACCACCAGCGGCGCGTTGTCCAGGTAGGCGTTGGCGATCCCGGTGATTCCGTTGGTGAACCCCGGGCCTGCCGTAAGGAAGCAGACGCCCGTCTTCCCGGTGTAGACCGACCAGGCGTGGGCCATCATGGCCGCCGCCTGCTCGTGACGCACGTCGATGGTGCGTATGCCGTACTCGGTGAATCCGTCGAGTATCGATTCGATGTGCCCGCCGGAGATGCCGAAGACGATCTCGACCCCCTCCACTTCCTTTAGATATTTCGCCACAAGGTGGCCCGCTTTTATGTCCGCCATATCGTTCTCCTCGTTGAATAATTTTCATTGCCCCGCGCAGGCATCGGGCATGCCGCATGTCTGCTTATTTCATCACCAGCTTCACCCCGTCGGTGAACCACTGGATGTAATACGCCATCCCCTCCACCTTGAGCTTCCCCCTGGCGGCGGCCAGGAAAGACTCCTCGTCGCTCCCCGATGCCATCACCTTGAAGGCGGTGGCGGCATCTGCCCATACAAGGGCGGCATCCGCATCGAACCCTCCACCACGCTTCGAGGTGAGGCTACCCCTGTCGAAGACGAAGAGCCTCCCCCGCTTTCCGTCGGCGGTTCTGATGAGGATCCTCAGCTGCACCGTGCCGATGTAACTCCTGTAGGCGCCGTTGGTCTTCACCGCCCGTTTCAGTTTATGGAACAATATAAAGAGCAGCAGGGAGAATTTCATCACGACCTCCTTTCAGTATTGGTACCGCTCCGGCATCCCGGCCATCCGGTCAGTTTCCCCGGGCGAGCCACGCGCCGATCTTCTCCATGGCCTTCTCGTAGGTCACCACGGTCTTCCAGCCTAGTTCACCGCGCGCCAGGTTCGTGTCAACGTCGTTGTCCCTGCCGATGACCGACACCGCGAGCCTGGTGAGGGGCGAGCGGACATGCAGGGGATTGAGTATGAATTCCAGAACCGTTCCCATGATCCAGGCGACCCTGAAGGGGAGGTTGCCGTGAGGCCTCTTCCCGATCATGCGGCCCAGGTCCTCGACGTATCGCTTCCAGGAAATGTCCCAGTCGTCGCGGAAATGGTAGGCCTTCCCCACGGCGACCTCCTTCGTGCCGGCCAGAATCATCCCGTCGGCCAGGTTCTCCACCTCCACGAAGCTGGTGCTGTACCTGCCGCCGTCCACCAGCGGCACCACGGAGCCCCGCATCTGTGCGACGATGTCGCGCACCCAGGCGCTCCCGGGCCCCACCACGTTCGCCGGCCTCACGATGGTGCAGCGCACCGCGCCGTCGTCGTGGTACTGCCGCACCAGCGCCTCGGCGTCCGCCTTGGCGTCGTTGTAGGGAACGCCGGACTTGCGTGGCGGGTCGGTCTCGCGCACCCCCCTGAGGTGGCGGCCGAAGCCCATTGCGGCGATGGAGCTCGTGTAGACGAAGCGGCGTGATTTCCCCGAGGCCTCTTTCAGCAGATTTTCCGTGGCGGTGTATATGGCGTCGTAGAACTGCTTTTTCGTGCCCCAGTCGGTGACGCGCCCGGCAAGGTGGTATATCGTGTCGATGTCCTCGCAGAGGCCCCGGAGGCTCGCCGGGTCCGTCAGGTCGCCGCGGCGCACCTCGACGCCGGCCTTTTCAAGTGCGCCGGTATCCTCGCCGGGAAAGGCCAGGGCCCGCACCCTGTCTCGGCGGGCCAGGAGCTTTTTCACCAGGACCGAGCCTATGAAGCCGGTCGCGCCGGTCACCAGTACCTTCATGCGACACCCCCTCGATGAGCATTCACGCGACTCCCCGCGGGATACGGGCATAGAGAGCTTGATTCCGCTACAGAGTACATGCCCGGCGGCGCCTGTCAAGCAAAATATGAGTAAGTACTCATGTTAAAAAAGAATTGACCGGGAAACCGCGAGGGGCATAATGAATACCGGACCGGAGGGGGCGGCCGGAAAAAGGGAAACCAGGGAGAACCGGTGGCGAAGCACAAAAAACAGGTACGGAATCCGGTGCAGCGGAGGAGCATCGAAAAGCGCGGGCGGATCATCCGTACCGCGCAGAGGCTCTTCTCGAAGCACGGCATCCACGGCACCACCTCCAACGAAATCGCGGCGAAGTCCGGCGTCTCCATCGGCACCTTCTATTCCTATTTCAGGAACAAGAAGGAGCTCATGATGGAGGTGCTGCGCTCCTACCTGGCCGAGTTCACGGCGAACATCTTCAAGGGAAAGGACATCGCGAGGATCGCCGGGCGGAAGCCCGAGATCCGCAGACTCATCCGGGAGCTCATCGCCAGCGCCTTCGCCGCCTTCGAGCACGAGCCGGAGTTCCACCGCCAGATGTGGGCACTGAAGTACTCTGATCCGGAGATCAGGAAGCTCTTCGACGAGTCGGAGAAGAAGGAGGTGGCCTACGTACGGTCACTCCTGGAGCTCTACGCCCCAGGCATGAAGGACATCGACGCCGGGGCGAAGATCATCCACAGCGCCATACAGAATGCGGGGCACTACGTGAAGCTGCTGGACTATCCGATGAAGGAGACGCGCATCCTGGAGGAGCTGACGGAAATGGTATACCGGTACCTGTTCCGACAATGAGGGACCGCGGGAGGCCCGATGGACGAAAGGAATTCATATCTGCTGCAGATGCGGGCGGAGCTGCTGCGCTACTGCGACATCCCCGACGAGGAGCTGCGGCGGAACGCCGGCATGATGCAGCTCCTGCGGGTGGAGAAAAACCGCTATTTCATCGACATCGGCGAGGTGCCGGACAAGATGGGGTTCATCATCTCCGGGCTCTTCCGGGTCTTCTACATCACCGAGGACGGCATCGACAGGACCCTGGTCTTCAGGGAAAAGAACCATTTTCTCAGCGCCTTCAGCGCCTTCCTGGAGGGGACCCCCTCGTGGTACGCCATCCAGGCCATCGAGGAGAGCGTCCTCCTGTGCCTCACCCTGCAGGATTACAACAGGATGATGGAGCACAATTCCTGCTGGAACACCTTCGTACGGAAATATGTGGAGGAGCTCTTCATCGAAAAGGAGAAGCGGGAGCGGGGCTTTCTCTCCGAGGACGCCGCCACGAGATACCTCACCTTCCTCAGCAGCTACCCCGGCTTCGAGGAGCGGATCCCCCAGCACTACATCGCCTCATACCTGGGCATCACCCCGGTTGCCCTGAGCAGGATACGGAAAAAACTCGGCAAGATCTGACACGTTAACCTAGGTTAACGATCGCCTCTCCGTCTCCCCCTATTTTTCTCCCGAGCCAGTAAATTGTAAAGAGAGAGAGGGAGAGAGACGATGAAAACCGAACACCGTAACCGCACGATTCTTGTTACCGGTTCATCGACCGGCATTGGCAGAGCCACCGCATTGCGCCTCGATGCAATCGGTTATAATGTCTTCGCCTCTGTAAGGAAGAAAGAGGACGGGGATGCGCTTCGTAACGCGGCTTCTGAAAAATTAACACCGGTAATTCTGGATGTCACCGATGAAGCCGCAATCCTTCGGGCCAGGGACGAAATTGCCGCCGCAGTGGGCGAGCATGGCCTCTGGGGGCTGGTGAACAACGCGGGGATCTCATTCCGGGCGCCCCTTGAATTTTCACCGCTTGCCGAATTCCGCAGGCTCTATGATTCAAACGTGTTCGGTCTCCTCTCCTTGACGCAGGCGTTTCTGCCCCTCCTTCGCCGGGCCAGGGGCCGCATCATCAATGTCGGTTCGGTCACCAGCCTGATGGTAACGCCCTTCCATGGCATTTATTCCTCCTCGAAAATGGCGGTGAACGGAATAACGGATGCGCTGCGTCTCGAGGTGAGGCCCTTCGGAGTACGGGTGTCGCTGATGATTTACGGCGGCGTCAAGACCGCCATATGGGACCGCACCGCTACGATGACGGCGGACCTCTCCGGCAATTATCCGCCCGCATTCGACGATCTGTATGCAGCGAGGCAGGGGAAGGCGTTGGAATACTTTTTTACCAAACGGAAGGTCGGGTTGACACCGGAAGAGGCCGCACGGCCGATCATCCATGCGCTCGCTGCCAGGAATCCCAGGCGAACCTACTATGTCGGTTTCGATGCGAAGCTGTACAACCTGCTGAACAGGGTGCTGAATGGCGGCCTGCGCGACCGGTTGATCATGCGGAGCATGGGACTGGGCGGACGATAAGGCATCCCGAGCGCCGGGACCATCCAGGAACGTGTCCCTTCGGTCGAAAAAAAAGACCATGACTGCGAGATGGAGAGGGTGCCGGGACATAGTGCCCCTCCATCGATCGCTACAATAACGAACAACACCGGAGCGAATCGCCCTCGGGACGGGTCGATCGGCGCTCCCCGTTCGATTCTGCGCCATCTCACGGGCATTGTACCCGGGGGACGGCATGACGAAGGACAGGACACGCGCACGAAAAAAAATGACAAAACCCCTCCCGTTAACCTAGGTTAATGCGCGGCCCCCCGCTCCCGCCTATATTTCCCCCGAGCCTGTGAAAACCTTGACCGCCCGCAACGCGATGCGCCGCGGCGGACTGATCGCAGGCACCGAATCACACAAGGGGGACCAATCATGAAAAAGGCCTTTGTTACCGGATCCACCGGGTTCCTGGGATTGAACCTCATCGGCGAGCTCTCCGCCCGGGGATGGGAGATCCACGCGCTCCACCTGCCCGGCGAGGACCTCGGCCGGCTCCGGCGGCTCCGGGCCATTCCCGTGGCGGGGAACATACTCGACTACGAATCTCTCATCCGTGCGATCCCGGAGAAAGTCGACGCGGTGTTCCACCTGGCCGGGGACACCAGCACCTGGAACAGGAACAACAGGCGCCAGTACGAGATAAACGTCACCGGCACGAGCCGCATGGTGGCGGCATCGATCGAGCGCGGGGCGCGCCGGTTCGTCCACACCTCGTCGATATCCGCCTTCGGGTATCACCCGGGAGTTCCGATCTCCGAGGATACCGAATCCAACGCCGCCGAGCGCGGCGCCAACTACCATATCACCAAGCGCCTCGCCGAGGAGGAGGTGCGGAAGGGGGTACACAGCGGTCTCCAGGCGGTGATACTCAATCCCTGCAACGTCCTGGGGCCCTACGACAGGGTGAACTGGTCGCAGATCATAGTGGCCGTGCACGGTGACCGGCTCCCGGGAATCCCTCCCGGCAGCGGCACCTTCGCCCATGTCAGGGACGTGGCGCGCGCGCACATCGCGGCCGCGGAAAAGGGCGCGTCAGGGGAAAACTACGTGCTGGGCGGGGTCTACGCCAGCTTCGGGGAGGTGATACGGGAGATCGGCGCCCTCCTCGGCAACAAAACCACCGAGACGATACTCCCCGCATGGAAGCTGAAGATCGCCACCTGGGCCGCCATGGCGGGCTCGCTCTTCAGCCAGAAGGAGCCCTCGATGACGCCGGCGAAGTACATTCGGCTGGTGGGCGACCTGCGGTGCGACGACCGCAAGGCGGTCAGGGACCTGGGCTTTACGACGACATCCCTGCGCACCATGCTCGCCGACAGCATCCAATGGCTCAGGGAGGAAAACCTGATGGGGCTGTGATCGTTACTGCACACCGATCGGGTAATCATCGACAACTACAATTACAAAACAAGGAGAGACAGTATGAACACGAAACTGGAAACGAAAAGGGGCTGGAGCCTCATCACCGACGCCTTCCGGGCATGGGAGGTGGAATACATCTTTTCCGTGCCGGGCGAGAGCAGCACGCCGGTGGCCCGGGCCGCCGAGGAGGCCGGGATCCCGGTCATCAGCGCCCGCCACGAGCAGGCGGCCGCCTTCATGGCCGAGGCCTACGGCAGGATGACGAAGAAGCCGGGGGTGATACTGGTCACCTTCGGGCCGGGATTCACCAACACCGTGTCGTCCATGGTGAATGCCAGGCTCTCCAACTCGCCGGTGATACTGATCGCCGGCGCCCACGCTCCCAAATCACACGACAAGCTGGGCCTGCAGGACATGCGCCAGGAGCCGATCATCGAGTCGGTAGTGAAGAAATCGATCATATGCCGCAAGGCGGAGCGGATCCCGGAATACATCGACATGGCCTTCCGGCATGCGATCCACGGCCGTCCCGGCCCGGTCTTCCTGGAGCTCCCCATCGACGTGCTGGACGCGCCGGTGGACTTTCAGTCCGTCCCCCGGCTGAAGACCTCGGTGAAATCGAGGCCGGTGGACGCCGTCGAGGCGAAGGCCATGATGGAGATGATCGGAGAGTCAACGAAGCCCATGCTCGTGGCAGGGAGCGGCGCCTACTATTCCGGGGCGGGAACGGCGCTCCGTGAATTCGTGGAGAAGACCGGCATTCCGGTCTTCACGATAAAGTTCGGCCGGGGAATCGTGCCGGACACGCATCCGCTCTGCTTCGAGGCGGCCAACGCGCTGCGGCCCGGCTGCGCCGGCCTGGCGACCTTCAACTCCGACTGCATCGTCCTCCTGGGCAACAGGATCGACATGTACAGCGCCTGCGGGATCTTTTTCCGCAAGGAGCAGAAATTGATCCAGGTGGACATCGAGCCGGAGGAGATGGGCAGGAACAACTCCATCGACCTGGCGATCTGCAGCGACATCAGGGTCCTCGTCGAGGAATGCATCAGGATCGTGGACAAAGAGAAGATCGGGAATTCCCTGACCAAACAATTCTCCGGATGGGTGAGCGAGCTCAGGGAGAACGAAAAGAACTCCAAGGAGATGGGACGGACCGATACCCACAGCGACGCACTCCCCATCAATCCAGGAAGGCTCGCCAGGGAGATCGATGACTTCCTCGACCGGGAGGACGACATCGTCGTGGCCGACGGCGGGGACACCATGTCCTGGGTGCTGACCACGCGCACCTGCCGGGCAGAATGGAACGAGATCATGTCCGGCCTCTACGGCTGTCTCGGAATGGGAATCCCCTATGGATTAGCCGCAAAGTTGGTGAAACCCTCAAGTCGAGTTCTCTGTTTCATGGGCGACGGCTCCATGGGCTTCAACTTCATGGAGGTGGAGACCTCGATACGCAAGAACCTTCCCATCGTGATCGTGGTATGCAACAACAACCTCTGGGGCATGACCGCAAACAGCATGAAGGCGAGGTTCCAGCATTACATTCCCGGCACGGTGGAGATCGGCTTCGTCCCCTACCACAAGGCGGTGGAGGCGTTGGGCGGGAAAGGCATGCTCGTGGAAAAACCGGAGGAGATTCGGCCGGCCCTCGAGGAGGCCTTCGCCTCCGGGAAGACCACCTGTATCAACGTGGTGACCGACCCGAACGTCATCGGTCCGGGATCAAAGGCCATGGCCATGTTCGAGGAGAAGATCGTGGAGTGACGAAGGGATGAACGGTCCCGCATGGGAACCTCCAAATAAGTATTTGGAGGTTCCCATGATACAAACAGCGAAATCGGAGAATTGCCATGTGGAACAAGACAAGGATCCTGATACTCGGAAAGTATGAGAGCAAATCCGCCATTCAATACCGCAAAGCCCTTTTGCTTTTCATCATGAACAGCGTCATCATGGCGGCCGCCGTCGCGTTCCCTCCCCTGGTATATTTACTGCGCGGGGTGATAATCTGGGTTTTGTTGATAGCATCCATGGCATTCGCCGGCATGGCGGCAAGCACCGTGCTGATCAGGTCCGGCCATTATTCCGTTGCGTCAAAATTCACCTCGGCGACATACGTCGTGGTGATATCTCTTTGCGTGACATACCAGCAATACCAAATGGACCCGGTCAGGATCGGTTATTCATCCATGATGTATCTCGTCCCGATCTGCGTTGTCCTCACCTCGCTGTTCTGCACCCGCCTGTGGACCACCATCATCACGATCGCCTCTCTTGTCTTCGATATTTATTATTTCCGGTACTGCCTCGGTACGGGCGCGATCAATTACCTGACGCTCAGCGCCGGGTTCATCGACAGCATATTCGCGATCGTCACGGCATACGTTGTCTCGATCCTTATCATGAAAATGAACAGGGACTCGATAAGCGACATCAAGAGGGAGCTTGAAACGAACATACAGCAATACTCGCAGATAAAAAAGCTCCATGAATCGATCAGCGACATGTCCGTCGTCATGGCTAGGACGTCGGACGAGTTATCGACGATGGCGGAAAACTTCTCCGACAATGCGATGGTCCATCTCGCTTCCGCCGAGGAGATAAACTCCTCCGTGGAGGAGATGAAGGCGAACATGGACCTGGTGGCCGACGATTCGGAGACGCAGTACTCGAGCCTCGAAGTGCTGATCGAGAGGATACGCATCCTGTCGTCGTCCATCATGGAGGTGAAGTCGATCATAGGAAACATGTCCGGCGTCTCCGATGAGACCTGCAGGCAAACGAAATCCGCGGAAACAATAATGGACGACATGAGCGGAACGATGCGGACGATCATCGAAAGCTCAAGGCAGATGAAAACCATCATAGATGTCATCAACGAGATATCGGATAGAATAAGCCTCCTGTCGCTGAATGCCGCGATCGAGGCCGCCCGAGCGAGGGAGGCGGGGCGCGGGTTCTCGGTGGTGGCGAACGAGATTTCGAAGCTGTCTGTTGTGACCACCGGCAGCCTGAAGGAGATATCCGGCCTCATCCACAGCACCGAACGCAGCCTCGCCGTCGGGATGGAAAAAGCGACGTCGATCATCGAATTGATGCGAATCACCATACTGAACGTCAACACCATCAGCGAATGGATGTCGCGCATCAATGAAGGCATACTGATGCAGGTCGACATGAACCGGCAGGTGAACCAGCAGGCGATACAGGTGCGGGAAAAGTCCGAGAGAATACGGATGTCGGCGAACGAGCAAAAGTGCGGACTCGCCGAGGTCGCGAACAGTATCTCGAACATGACGGACCTGAACCAATCGTTCACGACAACCGCCACGCAGCTGGCTGGAACGACAAGGGAGATCGCGTCAATCGCGGAAAGAGTAAAAACACAACTCGTCCTGTAACGGGATGTGCAGAATAGACTTTTAAATCCATTTTAAACCGGAGAAGCCATGAATGTTAAAAATCAGCCCGAAGCGTTCAGCATCAGCAGGCGTTCCGCCTGGTACATTCTCGTCGTGTGCAGCCTCCTGTACATGGTGAACTACATGGACCGCCAGGTGCTCTCCATCACCACGGAGTACATCCGCGGCGACCTGGGGCTCACCGATTCCCAGATCGGCACAATCCAGACGGTCTTCTTCATGAGCATGGCGTTCTTCTCCTTCCCCGCCGCGTTTATTGCTGACCGGTGGAGCCGGAAAAAGACCATCGGCATCATGGCCTTGGTCTGGAGCATATTTACGCTGATCACCGGCCTCGGGAGGAGCTTCGCAGGAATACTGATACCGCGGGCCCTGGTGGGCACGGGAGAGGCGGGATTCACCTCGGGCGGGATGCCCCTCATCGCCGCGGCCTTCCCGAAGGAATCGCGGAGCAGGGCCATGGGCTTCTTCAACCTGGCCATACCCCTCGGTTCGGCCCTGGGCATCCTGCTGGGTGGCGCCCTGGCACGACAGTACGGCTGGAGGACCCCCTTCTACGTCTTCGCGGTCCCCGGCATCATCCTGGGCCTGCTGGCACTCTTCATGAAGGACTACAAAACGGTGATCCACCTCGATGAACGAGGAAGGAGGATCGGCATTCTGCAAACCGTGACGGCGCTCTTCCGCATACCGACCCTGAAGTGGATATATGTCGGATTCGCCATGCAGAACGTGATGGTGTTTTCTTTCCTTACCTGGGGTCCGCCGTTTTACATGCGCTCCCACCATGTGGACGCCCAGACGGCGGGGGGGGCCATGAGCATTATCGCCATCATGGCGCTCTTCGGAGCGCTCATCGGGGGCGTCAGTGCCGATCTGTGGCAGAAAAGAAATGCGCGCGGTCGAATGCTCAGCGCGGCCTGGGGCCTCCTTGCGGCGACCCTATTCTTCATCATCACGATTTATCTGAACGTCAGCGGCGCAGGATTCGTCACGGGTGTACTCCTGGGAATCCTCATGGTGGTTCCCATACCGGCGGTAAGCGCCGTCACGCAGGACGTGGCGCCGCCGGCCCTGAAGGGCGTCTCCTGGGGAATGAACGCCTTCTGCTGCTACGTGCTGGGGGGAGGATGGTCCCCGCTGCTTGTCGGTTCAATCTCGGACAATATCGGAGGCGGGGCTCACGGCCTTAAGATAGGATTATTGGTAACCGCCATTGGCGGCCTGGCCGGATCAATCTGCTATTGGCTAAGTTCACGGCACTATCCAAAGGATATGGAGAAGGCCGGTGATATGAGATTTGAAGAAGACTTATGAGAGTTAATAAATTAAAATACACGGATTAATCGATCTGCGGAAATGATTCACAACAATATATATTCACAATCAATACGAAGTGAATATGCAGTGAAACAATTTGATACCGTTACTTCACAATTAACGTTGCTGTTAGAAAATATTAAGGAAGGTTATACCAATGAAGTTTTCACTATTACTTTTGATAATTTCTCGCAAACTGAAAAAGGCCTCGCGAAACAATATGAAGTTTAATGAATATATTAAAGACAAAAAAACTACTGTATTGATTAAAACGGAGGACGGGAAAAAAGCCCGGTCTTTTATCTTCAATAACGGCAGAGTCACTTCGTCAAGAGGCTGTCAGTTGAAAGCGGATGTAAGTCTGACCTGGCAGGACGCAGCAACGGGCTTTTCGGTAATGTCTTCCGGCAAAGAAGCATCGACAATGGAAGCCATCCAGGAAGGCAAACTCAAAATCGAGGGGGATGCCAATCAGGCCCTTTGGTTTTCTGGTGCGATAAAAGCAGCTGTGACTATAAATTAATTGAAAGAGTAAAACAACCATGAATGACCCAAATCAGATATCAGCTACTTCTGACAATCAGATCAGGGATTATATAGAATGCTGGGATCCCTCCCTTGGTAAAAAAATCGGAAGGTTCCCGGTGACCACAGTTGAAGAATTGAAGAAATCGGTTGAGAACGCTAAAAAATCACAGCCACTTTGGGGCGCGCTGCCTGTGAAAAGGCGCGTCAAGTACATTATGAGAATACGGGACTATATCTATGGCCATATCGATGATATTGCCGAAGCGATTTCCAAGGATAATGGGAAGACCCGTGTTGACGCGATGATAACCGAACTGGTGAGCTCAATGATGGCAATTACATATTACTGCAAAAAAGCTCCGAGATTCCTGAAAGATCAGAAATTACCGGTCGGAAACATCATGTTCATGAACAAAAAAAGCCGTATAGCCAGAATCCCCTTTGGAGTTATTGGAATCATCTCACCATGGAATGTCCCCTTTGCCATTCCTTTTTCCGAGATCATCATGGCACTTCTGGCTGGGAACTCGGTGGTGCTCAAAACCGCCACCGAGACGCAGCTTGTGGGACATGAATTAAAAAAGGCGATAGAAGCCGCGGAATTACCGGAGCATATCTTTACCTATGTCAATATGCCGGGAAACATAGCTGGAGATGCATTTCTTGAATCAGGGATTGATAAGCTTTTTTTCACCGGATCAGTGAATATCGGGAAATACCTGATGAAAAAAGCCTCGGAAACCCTGACTCCGGTGTCACTCGAGCTCGGCGGCAACGATCCAATGATCGTTTGTGATGATGCCGACTTAAAACGAGCGGCAACCGGTGCGGTATGGGCCGGTTTCCAAAACACGGGCCAGTCATGCGGTGGCGTGGAGCGTATATATGTTCAAAACAGGGTCTATGACACATTCCTAGGATATTTAAAGCATGAAGTGGAATCATTACGCATTGGATTGAGTGATAATTACAACACAGATATCGGCGCAATGACAACAACCCGCCAGATTAATACAGTAATTGAACACATTGAAGACGCGCTAGCTCAAGGGGCGAAAATATACGCCCAATCAGACCCCCCTTCTCATTTAAAGGGTCAGTTTCAATCCTGTATGGTTTTGGTTAATGTGACGCATGAAATGAAATTGATGCGGGATGAAACTTTTGGCCCTGTCGTCGGTGTGATGCCCTTTGAGAGCATCGATGACGCAATCCGTCTCGCGAACGGTTCATATCTAGGTCTCACCGCCTCCATATGGACAAAAAACAGAAAGAAAGCGATGCGCATCGCAAAAAGAATACAAGCTGGGGCCATCACCATTAACGATCATTTGATGAGTCATGGACTACCGGAAACACCTTGGGGAGGATTTAAACAATCCGGAATCGGCAGAACCCACGGCAGATTAGGTTTTGATGAAATGACGGAACCCCAGGTTATCATAAATGACACCATGTCCTTCACGAAAAAAAATCTCTGGTGGCACCCCTTCGACATAGACGTGTACCGGGGTGGGAAGGGAATCGTCAGCCTACTGTACGGCAATTCAATCTCCCAACGAATAACAGGTTTTATCAATTTACTCAAGGTTTTACCGCGAATGTTCAAATCGAATCTCTGATACCGCAAATTTATACGTACCGATGTTTATTTAGATGAAGAATGAATCAGGTGATTCATGACTGATTTCAACATTATTCTAGAGATCAGAATACTGGTTCAGAATGATAAAAGGGAAGGGAAATGACAAAATATAATGTTGCCATTGTCCGGTATCGGGAGAAGCGTAATTCTGTTGGAGAGGCGATAGATCTATCCGGATCCCTCGATGCGTTGAAACCGGGCAATAGGGTTTTCATCAAGCCGAATATCGTGTTATGGACAGAGAAGACCGTCTTCCCGAAGTGGGGGGTAATTACCACCTCGCGCGTGATAGAGGACATTGTCGTGCTGTTACAGGAGCGAGGAATATCCGATATCATGATCGGCGAGGGGATCGTTTCCCCGGACCCGAAGAACAGCTCAGTGGCAGCGCATGCCTGCAGGGCATTGGGATACGAAAAGTTGAACAGCCGCTATGGCGTAAAGCTTGTGAATATATTCGAGCGGCCCTTCCGCAAAGTTGATATAGGCGATGGGTTCGAAGTACGGTGCAATGAGGACATTCTCAATGCGGATTTCGTTGTAAATGTCCCTGTCCTGAAAACACATGTGCAGACGATCGTCAGCCTGGGCATGAAAAATCTAAAAGGAGTGCTGGACATACCCTCACGGAAAAAATGCCATACCACGGATTCAACAAAACCCCTTCCCTATGTGATCGCCAAGCTGCCCGGGATACTACCACCGTCGGCCACGATCATTGATGGTATCTTCACCCTGGAGCGCGGTCCGGGGCCGGACGGAAAGGCCCGGCGGTCTGATATCATAATCGTGTCGCCAGATGTACTGTCGGCAGACATGGTGGGAGCGAGGGTCCTGGGATACGATGCGGCACAGGTCCCGGGGCTTGTGTATGCCGCCGGGTTCCGGAACCGTCCCCTCGATCGCTCAGACATAGCGGTGAAGGGCGAAACGATAGAGTCAGCGGCATCCTTTCATGAATACGATTTCCCCTACAATGCGAACGGTACTCTCCATCGGAAAATGGAGTTGATGGGAGTGAAGGGGCTCTCGTACCGGAAGTACGACGATACCATGTGCACCTACTGCTCCATCATCAACGGTGTAATCCTTCAGGCGATAATGTCCGCATGGAAGGGAGAGCCGTGGAACGAAATCGAGATTCTCTCCGGCAAAAAAATGCAGCCGACACCCGGGATCAATAAAACGATCCTCCTTGGTCAGTGTATGGTGAACCTGCACAGGGACAACCCGGACATACATGAAACGCTCCCCATCAGGGGATGCCCGCCGAAGTTCGACGAGGCAATGACGGTGCTGCACCGGGCTGGAATAGCGGTAGAGGCGGAATTCTTCAACAATACCGAAATGAGCCTTTCCTATTTCATGGGCAAGTACCGTGGCAAACCGGAGTTTGATGAGTCTTTTTACCGTATTGAATGATTATGGATGATTGAGCAATGAGCAACATCATTGGAAATAACCGTTATTATATGCAACAATACCATGAGGCGATATGAAAAGCGAAGACATCACACACGTGCTCATCCTTGGCGCAGGGACCATGGGGCAGCAGATCTCCGTCCCCTGTGCAGTCCAGGGGCTCACTGTTACCATTTACGATATCGACAGGTATGCACTCCGGAATGCGACGGAGATAATCCGGAAGCTTCTGGAGGAATTCGTGGCGCTGAAAAAAATCAGCGCCGCCGAGGCGGACGCGGCGTTTCGACGAATACGAACGACCGTTGACCTTGAAGAGGGTGCCCGCGACGCCGACATCGTGAGCGAATCGGTGCCCGAGGACCCGGCGCTCAAGGGGGAGATCTTCTCGAGGATCCACGCCAACTGCCCGGAGCGGACCGTCTTCACCACGAATACCTCCACCCTCCTTCCGTCGATGTTCGCCCAGGCCACGGGAAGGCCGGACAAGCTGGTGGCGCTCCATTTCCATGATGTGCGGATAAGCACCATCGTCGACGTGATGCCACACCCTGGGACGTCTCCCGAGACAGTGGCGCTAGCTAGGGACTTCGCCGTCCGAATCGGCCAGACGCCGATCGTGATGGAGCGGGAGAGTCCGGGCTACGTGTTTAATTTCATGCTGATGAACTTGTTCCAGTCTGCGCAGACTCTGGCGGCAAACGGCGTTGCGTCGATCGAGGATATTGACCGTTCCTGGATGGGAGTGACCCACATGGTGAATGGGCCCTTTGGCATCATGGATAGTGTGGGGCTCGACACGGTCTGGAAGATCACCCATTACTGGGCCGAGCTGCTGAAACTGCCGCAGCAGATGAAGAATGCCGAATTCATAAAGAAATACGTTGACCGAGGCCATCTCGGCGAGAAGTCCGGCAAGGGATTCTATGCCTATCCGAATCCGCGGTACCTCGACCGTGACTTCATAACCGGTTCCGGCAAAAAGTAGCGGGACCGGCCCTTCGGCTTGTGCGCGATGAAAATCGTTATTAATACTATCGTCCTGAACCCCCGCAGGCCGGAAGAAGAGATGATACAATATGCTGATGCTATGGGCGAACGTTTACATACTCAACGATTGAGAACGTGTCGCTGATCTAAGAGTCGGAACAACATCTTTGTATCGGGGTGTACAACATGAGAAGTGCCAGAGTATTTTTTTTAATAATCACTGCCGTATTGATCACATGTATCGCCGCCGGGCTGTTCCTGCATCGCCTGTGCGACACTCCCTACGGGCGGATCTCCCCCCGCGGCGCCCTTCTCCTGGAAATCATGGAGCTGACGAGATTCGACCTGTTCAGCGAGGGTGAGCCCCTCTCCCAGAGCAGGAGGAAGCGGAACGCCTCGGGCTTCCTCGGCGGCTGCGGCGCACGCCTCGAGGAGGTGAGAAGCCTCGCCATACCGGTACCGGCGGGCGCCATCCCTGCCCGGCTCTACCTGCCCTCCCGGGACCCCCATCTCCCGATCGTGGTGTACTTCCACGGCGGGGGATGGTTCCTGGGGAACCTGGAGACGCACGATCACATTTGCAGGAATATCGCGAGAGCCTCCGGCGCGGCGGTGCTATCGCCTGCCTTCAGGCTCGCGCCGGAGCACCCCTTCCCGGCGGCGGTGGAGGACGCCCTTGCCGTGCTCGCCTGGGTGCACGACAACGCCGGGGCTCTGGGCTGTGACGCACGCCGGATCGCCGTGGCTGGCGACAGCTCCGGCGGGAATCTCGCCGCCGCGGCGGCGCTCGTGGCGCGCGATGCGGGCGGGCCTCCCATCGCCTGCCAGGCGCTCCTCTATCCGGTGACCGACGTGTCCCGCATGGACACCGTCTCGTACCGGGACTTCGCCGAGGGCTACTACCTCACCAAAAGATACATGGAGATCTTCAGGTCGATGTACGTTCCAGATCGCCGCCTCTGGAGCGATCCGCGGGTCTCGCCCCTCCTGGCCCGCAGCCTGAGCGGGCTCCCGCCTGCGGTCATGGTGACGGCGCAGTTCGACGTGCTGCGCGACGAGGGAGAGGCCTACGCCGCGCGGCTCGCGGCGGCCGGTGTGCCGGTGGTGCACCGGCGCTTCGACGGTACGATCCACGGATTCGTGGGGATGGACCGCGTCTTCCCGCAGTCCCGGGAGGCCATCTCGATGATCGCCGGGGAGCTGCGGCGGGTTTTTTCCCGGAGGGGTAACCCCGGCGCGCCCTAGACCTTCCGGAGCGTCACCAGGTTCAGAAGGAGCTTCAGGAATCCCGCCATCCACACCTTCTTCAATAGAATAGTGCGGTAATTTGTTCACAGGCCGCCCCCCGGCCCCGGAGGGGGGGCCTGTAACCGCAGCTTGTTCATGGAGCCCCCGGCCCCCGGAGGGGGCGCCTGTAGCCACAACTTGTTCATGGAGCCACCCGGCCCCCGGAGGGGGCGCCTGTAGCCACAACTTGTTCTTCCAATGACCGTATTCTATACTAATAGTATTCGTGACGTGCCCCCTCAGGGGGACAGGGGGCGTTCACGGCCGCTGAACGCCCCCGTTCCCTATCCCGCAACGCGCTCGGCCCTGCCGCTGCATTCCTCGCTTACCCGCCGCACCAGGGCCCGCACCGATTCCATGAAGCGGCGGCAGCCGTCGTCCGCTGAATCCGGCGCGGTGCGGATGCCGGCGGGCAGGGGTTTCCTGTCCGCCGGTACAGCCGCCGCGGGAATTGCGGCCACCGTGATCACCGGGACCATGGTCGCCGCGACCGTGGTCGCGCCCTCCCCCCTCCTGAGGCGCGGGATGTTCAGGCGCAGGAAGGCGTTGTACCCGGTCATCCCCTGGGCCCTGCCGCAGGGGCGCCACGATTCCCTGGCTTCGACCGGCAGCTCCATCCACAAGGCGCTGGCCTCCCTGAAGGCTTCCTGCAGGACCTTCTGCGCCGCGCTCCTGGGCCGGGTACGCTCACCCTTGCACCGCAGGAGGGTCTGCCCCTCCCTTTCATAGAACACCATGCGCCCCACCGCGCCGTGGAACGACCGTATCGACCTGTGGTAGCTCACTATGGCCATTGTCGCCTCCTGGAAAAATATTTTACGCATCGGCGGGCCCCCTCCGTTGATATAGTACGGGCCCCTCCTCTTGGTATGAATGGACTTTCGCCCGGAAAGAGGAAAAAAAATTCACCCCCTGCATAAAAAAAAGGAAAAACTATAGGAAGAGAATAGGAAGTCAATAGGAAGCCGACAATATGAGCACACATAGAGCACCAATACAAGGGTAATGCAACACCCTCCGATGGCCCGCAGACCCCCTGTTCGCCGTCACCGTTCCACCCGATCGACATGCATCCCCGCGCCAATTTTCGCAGGGCCGTTTCCGGCAATGAACGATTTCAAATGAATCCCTTTAAAACTCTCAATTCTCAAGCCAGGCGGCGGCGTCGATACACGATCGGGGCGAAGGGATGGATAATTATTTTCACTTCACGGGGCTTCCGGTCGTTCCCACTGCGTGTACCTCGGCGACGCGACAACACGGAAGCCCTACCTGCCCGGCCTGGAGCGGTGGAGCGACTACAAGACCCTGTGGATACGGCACTGGGAAGGGTTTCTGAAGATATAC
>JAFGJK010000096.1 GCA_016929135.1 Spirochaetota bacterium
GCCGTAGACGGCGGCGGTGGAGGAGAAGACGAAATTCGCCACGCCGGCGGCCCGCATCGCCCCGAAGAGGGCCAGGGTGCGGGAGACGTTGTTGTCGTGGTATTTCAGGGGGTTCTGCACCGACTCCCCCACGGCGATGAAGGAGGCGAAGTTCATGACGCAGGCGATCTCCCTCCCCTTCATGGTCCGCATCGCGGTCTCGCTGTCGCCGATGTCGGCCTGTATGAATTCGAAGTCCCCCGCGAATTCCCTGAACCCGCCGGAGAGATTGTCGTAGACGATGGGGTTGTAGCCCCGCACCGCCAGCGCCCGCGTCACGTGGCTCCCGATGTACCCGGCGCCGCCGGTGACCAGTATGTTTGTCATCGTCCCCTCCGGTTCCCGCGCCGCCGGCCCGGTGCGGGGGCTGTACCGGCCGGCGTCATGCCGGCTCCATCGTCTCCGGGATTCTCACCGCCACCAGCTCGCCCCGGACGCACCGTTCCCCCCCGGCGAAGAGGAAGGTCTCCACCACCGTGCGGCGCCCCCGCACCTCCCGTATGGTGGAACGGAGCTCCAGCGGAGTCCCCATCGGTGTGGGCTTGAGGTAATCGACATGGAGCGACGCGGTGACGAACCTGATCGCCGGCTCAGCCCCGATCTCGCGCCCCTCGGCCCTGGCGGCGGCAGCAGCGGCAGTACCGGTGCTGTGGCAGTCGATAATCGACGCGATGAGGCCGCCGTAGACGAACCCCGGAAAGGCGATGTGGTACGGGGCCGGCTCGAAAATGCACACACTCTCCTCCCCCTCCCAGCGGCTCTTCACGTGCAGGCCCTGTTCGTTGAGCCTGCCGCAGCCGTAGCAGTAGCTGTACCGCTCGGCGTACTGTTCCTGAAATGCCCTTTCTGTCACTGCAGTCTCCCCCCTCCCTGCGGTTTCATCATCGATATCATAACGGATACTCTCACGCCTCTGCAGGGGCCGGAAAACGCCGCTGCGGACCCTGCAGCTCTATGCCTGGATATCGCTCAGCCTCTTCTGGACTCTTTCCCCCCTTGTGGCCGGGCCCCGGGCCCTTCCCTTCTTTACCGCCCGGGCCTGGTCGCTTCCATTGCCTGCCGCCGAGCCGCTGGCCCTTTCCCTACCCAGGTCCCCGGGGAGCATCTGCCTTCTGTTGCGCGATGCCCATGGTGACGGACACCGCGAGTATCGCTACAAGCGTAAAAATCTTTTTACACAATTCCCCCTGTGAGGATTTCGGGGATACCTGCATATCCCGGAGGAAAGTCTGTACACCCGGCATGCATTCCTGTCAAACGATTTTTCACGCGGTGAATCCCCGGCCGGAACCGGGTGGGGACTTTTCCGTTTGACAGGGCCGACGCGTTTGGTACAGTTGCTGCACCCAGGTCACGGGGCCCCGCCGCGGGGCGGCAGTTTCATACCACTGGAGCGCATATGGAGAAGTTCGGGAACCCGGCAGCGCCGGAGGAGCGGGAGCGTATGAGGAAACAGCGACGTTATGCGATGGTATCCGGGAACAACCGGGGCGCGATCCATCCAGAGCGGGCCCAGCCGTACAAGACGCACCACCGTCGCCCTGAGGGGGCCGGTATCCGAACCGGCGCACGTAGCGCGGCGACAACCGCCACGGAGCGGCCCTAGCCATGGAACGCATGGTATGGGAACAGGGGGGGCGGTTCCGGCAGGCCTTCGGGGAGGTGCGCGGACTCCGCCATTTTTTCTCCCCCGGCAGGGTGAACATCATCGGCGAGCACCTGGACTACAACGGCGGCTACGTATTCCCCGCCGCCCTCTCCCTGGGGATCGCCGCGGCGGTGCGCTTCAACGAGCGGCCCGCGGTGCGGATGCGCTCATCCGGGTTCCCCGGGGAGCATACGGTCCCCCTGGACGCACCGATCGAAAACGACGGATCACGGGGATGGTGGAACTACCCGGCCGGGGTGATCGCCCACCTCGCGCGCTCGGGGGCGAGGCTTACCGGCGCCGACATCTATTTCCACAGCACGCTCCCCGACGGGTCCGGGCTCTCCTCCTCCGCGGCGATCGAGGTGCTCACCGCCTACGCGATGCTGAGCGCCGGAGGCGGCGGCGCATTCGACGACGATGAGCGGATACGCATCGCCCTGCTCTGCAAAAAGGTGGAGAACGAATTCATCGGCGTCCAGTGCGGCATCATGGACCAGTTCGCCGTGGCCATGGGGAAGCCCCACCACGCCATCCTCCTGAAATCCGACACCCTCGGGTACGAGCGGGTTCCCCTGAGGCTCCGGGATCATTCCCTGGTGATCATGAACACCAACAAGCCGCGGAAGCTCTCCGATTCCAAGTACAACGAGCGGCGGCGGGAGTGCCAGCAGGCCCTCGATGAGATCTCACGGATACACCCCCTGGCGAGCCTCGCCGAGGCGGAGGCCGGGGACATCGAGGGGATCTCCGGCGAGACGCTGCGGCGGAGGGCGCGGCACGTGGCCACCGAGAACGGCAGGGTGCTCCGCTCGGTGGAGCTCCTGAAGAACAACGATCTTGATGCCTTCGGCAGGCTCCTCTGGGAGTCGCACCGCTCGCTGCGAGACGACTACGAGGTCACCGGGGCCGAGCTGGACGCCCTGGTCGAGGCGGCCATGGCGGCTTCGGGATGCATCGGCGCCCGCATGACCGGGGCGGGCTTCGGCGGCTGCGCCGTCGCCCTGGTCAGGACGGAATCGCTGGAGCCCTTCACCGCGGCGGTAGGACCGCGATACCTGAAGGCCACGGGACTCCGGGCCGACTTCCACGTCGCGGAGATCGCCGACGGCGTACGGGAGATCCTTCCGGGCGGGCCGTGAAGGCTCCGCCGCTCACCCCCCGTCGATATCCACCACCACCAGCGTGATGTCGTCGTCCCAGGGTCCGGGGCCGGCAAACTCCTCGAGGCGCCCCAGGAGAAGGCCGCAGAACTCGCGTGGCTCCATGCCCCTCCCCCCCCTCACCGCGTCCATCAGCCTCCCCTCGCCGAACATCGACCGCTCCCCGTTGAACGCCTCCGTGATGCCGTCGGTGAAGATCACCAGCCTGTCCCCTCCATGGAGATCCAGGCAGAGCTCCTGGTGCGTCCCCGGTCCGAGGCCGAAGCCGAGGCCCCTTCCGGAGCCCTTCAGCTCCACCGGCTCTCCGTCCCTGCGGAGCAGCAGCGGGTAGCAATGACCGGCCCTGCTGCAGCGCAGCCTTCCGGCCGGTATCTCGAGACTGCAGCAGACCGCCGTGGCGAACATGAAGCCGGCCCCCTTCTCCTCCACGAGCGAGTCCAGGACCCCCAGTAACCCCGGCCCCGCCGGACCGCCGTTTCCGTGGAAGGCCGCCTTGATCATCGAGGAGAGGAAGGCGCTGGCGATGCCGTGGCCGCTCACGTCGGCGACGATAATGTCGAGCCGGTTCCCCCCCCAGCGGAAATCGTAGAAGTCCCCCCCCACCTTCCCCGCCGGGATATAGAGGGCATGGAGCACCAGGCCGGGGACCGACGGCAGTTCGGACGGAAGAAGGCGCTGCTGCACGATCCTGGCCAGGTCCAGGTCCGCCTCAATGGACCGGTGGTGCTCCTCGAGCGCCGCCTCCCTGTTCTGGATGATCTCCAGAAGGCGCTCCACCGCCCACATCCGGTGCCGTATCAGCAGATAGGCGATCCAGGCCAGCGAGAGAAATATCGGCACCAGGGAGTAGTAGCCGTACTGGCCGAACCCCACGATGGTGAGAAGATTGTTCAGCACCAGCCCGGATATCTGCCCCAGTATCGAGGCGAAAAGCACCTGCAGGATCCTGTTCCTTTCTTTCCGATCCCGCTGCGCCGCGGCGCCCCTGATCATCACGGCGTAACCGGCGACGAATGCGGCGATGAGGTATATCGAGTAGCCCACGTAGAGGGCGTCCTTGGGGCGGTGCAGCCGGTAATGGGAGATCCAGACCATTCCGGAAAACTCCCCCATGAGGGCCGGCGATAGGGCGATGCGGCCCGCGGCGAGGAGAATCAGGAGCGGCGGCAGCAGCACCAGCCATTCCCGCCAGCCCATCCTGAAGCCGTCCCCCGCCACGGCGCGGCTGAAGTAGTAGAAGAGCGCCCCCATGAGGGAGCCGGGGACGATCTGGAGGAGCAACAGGCGCGGGAGGAGGCCCGTAAAGAGATTGTACAGGTACCCCACGAAGAGCCAGGCCGCCACGTCCAGCAGGAACAGGGCGAAGAGCCTGTTGACGGTCCCGCTCCTATTATGGATAAAGACGGAGATGGCGAGGGACACCAGCAGTGCCAGAACGATGAATGAAAAGAAATCTATCAGATGTATCGTCGCGGTCATCTCTCTCGCGCCACGCACAATACTGGCCGTCACAATCCCGCGAAAATCAATGAAAAAACATCCGAGAAAACCCTGGAGAAACTGAAATTCAATTGCTATTTTTCCCCCCGGTGCTACGGTGCGGGAAACCGGTACATCGTCATGTTCACGATCCTTCACGTCGACAACAGCACCTTTTTCAGGCACGTCTTCAGGGAATTCTTCGAGGATAAGGGCTACCGCTGCCTCTCGGCGAAGGACATCGACTCGGCCTACTACCTGCTTCAGGGTGGGAGCGTGAACCTAATCGTCACCGCCCTGGAGATCCGCGGCGGCGGCGGCGAGCACTTCATCAGGAGCCTGAACGCCAGCGAGTACCGGAACATCCCGGTGGTGGTGGTCACCTCGAACGATTCGCTGGAGGTGCGCCGGGGCCTCTTCTCGCTGGGCGTCATCGACTACATCGCCAAGACAAGGGATTTCGCCGCGCACCTCCACGATTTCATCACCACCATGACCGCGAAGGACCGGGCCCGGCAGGCGCTGGGTGAGATGCGGATCGCGGTCCTGGACGACAGCAGCATGGAGCTGGGGATCATCCGGAACATCCTGCAGCTGAACGGCATCACCGGCATCGACATATACACCGACCCCTTCGCCCTCCTGGAGAGCAATGTCCGCTACCAGGTCTACTTCATTGACCTGGTCCTCCCCGGCATCTCCGGCGAGCAGGTGATCCTGAACCTGCGGAAGCGCGGAAGCGACTGCGTCATCATCGCCATCTCCGGCATCGACAACTATAAGGTGATCGCCAACGTGCTCCTCTCGGGCGCGGACGACTACATGATGAAGCCCTTCAACGCCAGCATATTCATGGCCCGCCTTGTCTCCAACGTGCGGTCCCACCTCCTGGTGAACGACCTGGCGGCAAAGAACCGGGAGCTGGAGAAATCATCGGTCACCGACGAGCTCACCGGCTCCCACAACCACCGCCACGTGCACCGCCTCCTGGAGGAGGCGGTGAATAGAGTGCGGGAGGGGGGCGCGGTCATGTCCATGGTCCTCCTGGGGATCGACAACTTCTCCGCCATCAACGAGGACTTCGGCCACGCCGTGGGGGACCGGGTGATCCGGACGGTGGCGAAGACAATCCGCGAGCACCTGCGCGACGAGGACTCCCTGGGACGCTACGGCGGCGTGGAGTTCATGCTGATCATCCCCGGCACCGACCTCGAGGGGGCACACGCCCTGGCGGAGCGGATACGGCAGAGGATCAACCGGATCAACTTCCGGGGGCGGAGGATCTCGGTGAGCGGCGGCGCGGTTTCCATCGATGGGGACGAGGCAATGGATCTGGTGCTCAAGGCAGGGTCGCTCCTCTTCAACGCCAGGAAAAAGGGGAAGAACAGGATCGAGCGCTCCTTCGACTGGAGCAGATACTAGAGGGGACCGGCATTCCGGTACCGGGAGGCACAACCATGAAACAGCCGCTTCACTGCATCCTCTGCGTCACCGCTGCGCTGGCCCTGGCCACCGGCTGCGCCGGACCGCCCGAGGGGATCGTCACCTCGGAGAACGGGCTCGTGCTCCGCAGCGCCCCCTCGGCGAGATCCGCCAGGATCGGCTTCCTCCCCGAGGGATCGGTCCTGACGATCCGCGATTCCGGCGGGCCCCGGGAGACGATCCACGGCGTCTCCGGAAACTGGCTCAGGGTCGGCCACGGCGGCAGGGACGGCTGGGCCTTCGGCGGGTTCGTCAGGCCGCTGAAATCGAAGCTCGCCGGCGCCTACCGGGGGGACGACCGCTCCATCCGGTTCTACGAATACGAAAACGGCGATTTCGAGATGACCGTGAACCTCTGCCAGGGGATCGGGACGATGGAGGGAATCTGCTCCCGCCGGGACGACGGGCTCCTCTGCAGGGTCTCCAAGAGGGATTTCAGCGGATTCCGCGGCGACGGTATCGGGAGCTTCAGGCTCCTCAGGTCCGGCCGCTCCCTGCGGTACCGCGGCGAGGGGATCGGCTGCGGCCCCAACGGGGACGAGCTCCTTCGCGGGATATGATAGCGCCGCGGCCGGATCGGCAGGGGACCGATCACGGACCGTATTGTGATTGCATTTATCGAGCGGCGTACGCATCATGAACGACGACCGCAGAACATACGAAGGGAGAGGAGAATGATCACACTGATAGCCACCGTCAAGGTTAAGGAAGGGAAGATGGAGGAGGCCGTCGAGGCCCTCAAGGAGATCGTGCCGAAGCTGAAGGAGACGGAGCCGGGGTGCCTGGCCTACATTCCGCACCGGGTGCGGAAGGACGACAACACCATCATCTTCTACGAGAAGTACGCCGACAAGGACGCCCTGGCCCTGCATTCCAGCAACCTGGGCACCACCCTGGCGAAATTCCTGCCGCTGCTCGAGCCGGGAATGGACATCAAGACCTGCTACGAGATATTGTAGCCCGAAACAAAGGATCGAGGAGCGAACAATGCCACTGTACAAGGTGAAGGACAGGATACCGGTCATCGGCGAGGGGGCATGGGTGGCCCCCAGCGCAGAGATCATCGGCGACGTGAGGATCGGCCGGGGCTGCTACATCGGCTTCGGCGCAATCCTCAGGGGGGACTACGGAACCATCGATATCGGCGAAGAATCGGCCATCGAGGAGGGGGTGATGATCCACGCCCGCCCCCTGGACACCACCCTCATCGGGATGCGCGTCACCGTGGGGCACATGGCGATGATCCACAACGCCAGGATCGCGGACAACGCCATCATAGGCATGAAGGCGATGGTGAGCGATTTCTCCGAGATCGGCGAATGGGCGCTGGTTGCGGAGCAGGCCCTGGTGGTGCGCCGGCAGAAGATACCTGCCGGCATGATCTACGGGGGCTCCCCCGCACGGGAGATTGGGGAGATGCTGGAACGCCACAGGGCCGAGTGGGGCCTGGCGAAGCAGCTCTACGCGGATCTTGCGAAGCGGTACAACATCGAGGTGGAGAGGATCGACCCGGCCTAGATGAACCGCCATCTCGCTGCCGCGAGGAATACACTGCTGCTGATGGTCTTCATCGACATCGCGGCGTATTCCATCATCCTCCCGCTCATCCCGGAACTCATGGAATTCTACCTGGCCCGGTACTTCCACGCGGGCCGGTCGTCCCTTGCCGTCGGGACGCTCTCGCTTTCAATGGACGACCTCTCCGTGATACTGGGGGGCATGCTCACCTCCCTGTGGGCCCTCCTGCAGTTTTTCTCCGCCCCCCTCTGGGGGAGGCTCTCCGACCGCGTGGGGAGGAGGAGGGTTCTGCTGTTCTGCGCGCTGTGCCTGTCCGGGGCGCACGTGATCTGGGGCTTCGCCTCCACCCTGCCGCTCTTCGTCCTCTACCGCGTGCTGGGGGGCATCATGGGGGGGAACATCAGCGCAGCCAACGCGGCCATGGCGGACATCACGGCGCCGGAGGAGCGCACCCGCGCCATGGGGCTGCTGGGCGCGGCCCAGGGCTTCGGCATGATCCTGGGACCGGTCATCAGCGGGGCGCTGGGCCATCCGGCCGTGCGCGGCGCGCTCCCCTCCATGCCGGGCATGCACCCCTTTTCGCTCTGCGCCTTCGTGAGCGCCCTCCTCTTCGCCCTGAACGCCCTCTTCATCGCCCGCATGCCGGAGACCCTGGAGCGTCGCGGCACCGAGGAGGCGCGGGAATACGGGCAGATCCGCCTGGCCGCCGGGGCGAACCCACGGGGATTCGGACTCCTGTGGTCGCTCAACTTCATATTCTGCTTCTCCCTGGCGGGTATCGAGCTTCTCCTCCCCTTTTTCCTGAAGCAGCGACACTCCCTGGATCCTCCGTCCATCGGGCTCGTCTTCCTCTACATCGGCACCGTCATGGCGGTCTCGCAGGTGTTCCTGATCCCCCTGTTCATGAGGCTGATGCACGAGAGGGGCCTGATCATCGCCGGCTTCGCCCTGGTCCCCCTGCCGCTCATCATGGCGGTGATGGGCACGGGGACCCTCTTCCCCGCCATGGCATGGATTCTCCCCGTGGCTGTCGGTGCCTCCCTGGTGAGCCCGCCGCTCGTGGCGGCGGCGTCGCACCTGGCCCCGCCGGAGCGCCAGGGGCACCTGCTGGGGATATTCAACTCCTGGGGCGCCCTGGCATACGCCACCGGCCCGCTCCTGGTGGCGGCCTTCTACGGGGTCGCGGGGCTCGATGCAACGGTGTCGCTTCTGGCCGTCCTCTTCTGCGTCGGTGCGGTCATAACGGGCGGGATGGGGCGCCGTGGGGCCCTGCGGCACTCCTGACCCGCGGGGGTCACTGCGCCCGCATCCAGATCGAGTCGTGCGCCCCCCCCTCGGGTCCCTCCCCGAAGATAAGCTCGAAACGGGTCCCCCCGTCACTCCTCCAGGATGCCCTCCCCCGCAACTGCCGGGATAAAAGCTGCACCAGCCGCATACCCAGAGTCCTGACGGCCCCCGGGTTCACGCCGTCGGGAAGGCCCGGGCCGTTATCGGAAATGCTGAGCCTGAGGCCTCCCCCCTCCCTCACGAGCTCGATGGCGATCTCGCACCCGCGCCCGTTCCGCACCGCATACTTCAGCGAATTGGAGAGTATCTCGTTCATGACGAAGCCGCAGTTGACGGCAGTATTGAGATCCAGCCTGATGCCGTCGGCTCTCGTGCTGATGCGCACCTGATCGCTCGACCTGCCGTAGGAGACCATCAGGTACTCGGCCAGTTTCGCAACGTAGGCATGAAAATCGATATGCAGCAGGTTCCCGGAGCCGTAGAGCAGCTCGTGCACGAAGGCCATGGCCTGGATGCGGTTCTGCAGATCCCTGGTGTAGTCGGACACCGCCAGCAGATCCGTGGAACTCCCCTGCAGGTTGATGAGGCTCAGAATGATCTGCAGGTTGTTGTTCACCCGGTGGTGGATCTCCTTGAGCAGCAGGTCTTTCAGGCGGAGCGATTGTTCCAGCTCGTCCCTGAAGTGCTTCCGCTCGTTGATATCGCGGGAGACGCCGAGAATGCACTCCCTGCCGCCGATGACGCTCTTCTTCAGCATGACCTCCAGCCACGTGGGGGAACCGTCCCTGCGCCTGGCCAGCCATTCAAAGAGCTGGGGGCCCTGTTCCGCCGCCCTGCGGAGCAGGGTGAGCGCATCCTCCATGGAATAGGGGGGGATCCCGGAGCTCACGGCATCGATCGAGAGCCCGCGAAACTCCTCCGGCGAGTACCCAAAATACTCCTGCGCAACGGTATTGGCGTCGATGATCATCCCCGTACCGGCCTCCTGTACCAGGATGATATCGTTCACCCCGTTGAATATCTCACGGTAGGTCTGCTCCGAAACCCTCAGCTCCTCTTCGTAGCGCTTCATGTCGCTGATGTCCCGCGCGGCGGTGATCACCGCCGCCGCCGATCCGTCCGCCCTCCGCTCCGGCATCACCAGCCAGTCGATCCACAGGCCGCCGGGGAGCTGGAATTCGATGCGCTCGCAGCCCCCGGTCTTGAACACCTTTCCTATGGCGTCTTCCCAAAGCTTGCACAGATGGGGGGGGAACCCCATCTCCCTGTGGGTTTTTCCGATGAATTCGCCGGCCGGGATGCCCGTCTCCTTCTCGGCATTGGGATTCACGTAGAGATGGCGGCACTGCCGGTCGAAGCGCATGATGGTGTCGTAGGAGTTCTCGGCAAGGGCCCGGAACTGCCTCTCCTGCTCAATCAGGGCCGCCTCGATCCTCTTCCGCTCCGTGACATCCCGCCCCTCCGGCACCAGGCACAGGATCCGCCCCGAGGCATCCCGTATCGGTTTCAACGAAAAGTCAATGTCGTGCATCACCCCCGCGGCGTCGCGATGGTTCGTCTCGAAGCGGACCTCCTCCCCGGCGGCGGCCCTGCGCACCGCGCCGCGCAGTCTCTGCTGCTCCTCCGCCGAATGGATCCACCAGGGCGTTTCCCAGAAGGGCTTTCCGATGAATCCCTGCAGGTCCCTGCCGGCGAACCTCCGCGCCACCGCGTTGACGTCCAGGAGGATACCGTCGATATCGAGAATGCCGGCAAGATGGAGCGCCTGGTGGTATATGGCGCGATATACTGTCAGGTTTTCCGAGAAGTCCCACGCCATCCCCTCGCGGCAGGGAGGGCGGCGCAGCAGGAGATACAGGAACCTGTCCGCCCCCGACTCATGGCGTCTCGCCGCCACTGCCGTGTGCACCGGCGTGCCCCCGGGATCGACGCGCCATGCCAGCTCGAAGCCGGCATCACCGTCGGCGAGCGCCTCCTCCATGAAGCGGAGGCACTGTACTCCCTCCGCTGGCCCCGATTCCCCCATCGCCAGCGCCGCGTCGTCGATATGCCGCCCATTCAGCTGCTCCGCGGAGGCCCGGAGGAGCTCCAGGGCGCTCCGGCTGCATCTCTCGATGTATCCGTTTTTGACGATGCAGATCGCCTCGCGGGAAGCATCGAATAGAAATCCGGCAAGCGTTGTATCATCGTACGTTAATTGCTGTTGCTCTCCCATGGCGCACCCGTATCGCACGGCGAGGATCATTCGATTATCTCATGCATCGATAGGATTATACGGAAATTGTCGACTCAAAGCAACACAAATTTCCACGGGGAGGGACGTGCCGCCGCAGACCGGTGCACCATAATGATGCAATGAGTTTCGCATAACGCTCATGCGAGCACAGGAGCCCTGCGGCTTTCGCCGAGAGGGCATCGGGACGTCAGGATCGGTTCCTTCGCCGCCCCGCGCATGGCGATGCATTGCTCCGGGTCCACCCCCGGAGGGAGCGATTTCGAACCGCGGAGGATGCGCCCACTTCGCGGGATCGGCGCCGGCGGCGCACCTCGCCTTCATCATCCGTATAAATAAACAGCGCTCACGTAACAAAGACAGATCGGAAGAATCGCCCCTGTCGGACGGGAATCCCCCGCACCGGTCCGGAGGATTCGGCGCCGTGCCGCCGAAAATGTATTGACGCTGTACGCCGGGCCGGCCGATACTCGCCGCATGGGGAAGAAGGAGAGAAGGGAAAAGGAGCGAGAGAAACGGCGTCAGGACATCCTGGACGCGGCGAGAAGCCTGCTCCTGAAAAGGGGGCACCACAACATCTCCATGCGGCAGATCGCCTCGATCGCCGAGCTCGGCGTTTCCACCATCTATACCTATTTCCCCAGCAAGGAGGACATCTTCGCCGCACTCTCCCGGGAGGCCTTCGACCTGATCCACGACACGATCCTGGCCGCGGCCGCCGGAAGGGACCCGGCCCGGCGGATGCGGAGGATCGGGGAAGCGCTGCTGCTGCTCAGCGAGTCCCACAAGTCCTACTACGATTTCATCGATTACTTCATCTCAACGCCGGAGATCATATTCCCCGCCGAGCTGAAGGCCCAGGTGGACACCTACGGCAAAAGAATACTGGACCCCATATCCGCGGTGGTCCGTCTGGGCATCGAATCGGGGCGGTTCAGGAGGATCGATCCGCTGGAATGTGCCCTGATGTTCATCGGCTCCATCCACGGCCTCATCCATTTCAGGAAAATGGACGAAACGATCCTCCGCGGCAGGAACTTCCGGGCCCTCTTCGCCAGGCACATCGACTGCTTCATCACCGGAATCTCCGCCTGAGGGCACCGGGGTCCCGCACACCCCCCGATGGATGCAGCATACATGTGAACAGTATCTGACAATCGATGCGTCGGGGGCCGTGAAGGCCCTCATCGGGAGTGAGGTGATCGCGCGTACCCAGGATAATCGTTGACAGGAGGAGACCGCACCGCTCTCATTGCCCCCGGCGGTCGCGGCCGCGCCACCATGCGGCCGAAAATCCACGGACAGGTATTGAGCGTTGCGATATTTACTATTCGACCTCGGCGGCGTGCTGATCGAGGTCACCGGCGTCCAGGCGATGATACGGTGGAGCGGCGGCCGATACGTCGAGGCGGAGATGGGGGAGCGATGGCTCACCTCGCCGACGGTGCGGCGCTTCGAGTCGGGCGCCATCGGTCCCGAGGAATTCGCCGAAGGGGTCATCCGCGATCTCGGTCTCAGCACATCCACCGAGGAGTTCCTGACGGCATTCTCCCACTGGCCCAGGGGATTCTATCCCGACGCCCGGGAATTTCTCCTGAGCCTCCGCCGGGACCACGGCATCGGCTGCCTGACCAACTCGAACGCCGTCCACTGGAAGCGGTGCGTGACCGAATGGGGGCTCCCCTCCCTCTTCGACCACTGCTTCGCCTCCCACCTCCTGGGGTGCGTCAAGCCAGACGGCCGGATCTTCGAGATCGTCCTCTCCAGGATTCCCCGGGACAGGTCTGAGATCGTGTACTTCGACGACAACGCCCCGAACGTCCGGGCGGCCGGGGAATGCGGTATCGAAGCCCACCTGGTGAAAGGGTTCCCGGAGCTCAGACGGGCGGTGGAGCTGACGCGGGCGAAGGGATGACAGCGCCGGGGCGGAGGCCCGCCCCGGTGAAACGCCGGGGCGGGCGGTTCTTCATGAAGGACGTTATTTCGCGGCCTCCCCCTCCGCCGCGGGATAAAACCTCTTGAACAGGAAGATCGCGGCGATACCGGCCACGTACATCTCCAGGCCGTAGATGCCGGTGACGATGAACATGGAGCTGTAGAAATCGCCGATGCTGTCCTGTATGAGCAGCGCGATGGCCATCCCCAGGGTGGAGTTGCGGATGCCGGTCTCAAAGGCGATGGACTTCGCCTGGACGTCGCTGACGCGCACGATCTTGGCGACGCCCCAGCCCACCAGCATCCCCACCACCGCCAGCACGAAAATACTGACGTAGAAGGTGGGGCTGTACCGGGCGGTGTCGCTGAAGACGTGCAGGTTGCTCAGCACGCCGGCCACCATGATGAAGAGCACCGCGACGATCCCCAGGGCCGAGAAGACCCGCGACAACTTTTCGGCGATCGTTTTCCACTTCGCCCGGACCGCCATGCCGATGGCCAGGGGCACGATCACCAGGACGACGATGGTCTGTGCGATGAGCCCCGCCGGCACGGAGACCTCGGAGACGCCGGCGCCGTAGAGGGTCAGCAGGAGCGGCGTGAAGACCAGCGACAGGATCGTGGAGAAGGAGGTCAGCGATACCGAGAGGGCCAGGTCCCCCTTGGCGTAGAGCGTCAGGAGGTTCGAGGTCACCCCGGCCGGTATGGCCGTCACCAGGATCAGGCCGATGAATATGAATGGGTACGCATGGTAGAAGCCGAAGACGTAACTGAGGCCCAGGGCCACCAGCGGCATGATGCCGTACTGCATGATGAGCCCCACGATGATGCCCAGGGGCTTTTTGAAGACCACCGCGAAATCGTTGAGGGTCAGGGTGAGCCCCATCCCCACCATCACCAGAAAGAGCATGAGGACCATTGAGATCTTGAAGATCCTCTCGAAGAGCAGGCCCTTCGGCGCCTCGGAGAAACGGGCGAAGAGATATTCGTCCCCCCCCACGGTCCCCGCGAGCATGCGGACCTTGAAGACCATCCTGCTCTCGGTGAGCTTGCCGAGATCGGCGTACAGCGGATCGGCTTCCGCGGGCACCGAGAGTATCAGAATTTCCCCGGTGAGCTTCCTGAGGAAATAGACCCCTGTCCGGTCATCGCCCCTCATCTTCATCAGCCTGAGGTTCCCCTCGAACTCCGCCGCCTCGGCTTTCTCCCAGTCGAGCCCCCGGGATTCCTCGTTCAGCTTCCCGAAAAGGTCGCCGCCGGTTTTCCCCGCCGCGGCCTCGGAGAGCACCCGGTACTGCTCCTCCCCTGACATCTGCGCCGCGGCGACCTGCGACAGCGCCGCCGCACAGAATGCCGCGGTCACGAATGCGATCACACATCCTCTCTTCATGAACACACCTCACGTTGTTTTTTTTACGGCACGGCACGACGCCGGCAGCACCGGCGCCCCAGCTATCGGATTCTGTTTTATATTTTTCTGGAATGCGTCGACGGGAAAAGTCGACACCCACTGCGGAGAAAATGCAACCATAATTTTTCACATCCTGAATTCTTCTCTCAAGGGCCGAATCCCCATTGACGGGCAGAGTACCGAGGGCGCCGCCGAATCGAGGCATATCACGCGGACGGAAGCGGCACATGACAATCGGTCTGATGCGGGAGCGGTACTGCATCGTCCTGGATGCGGGGGCCCTGCGCAACGTCTTCATCTGTCCCCTGGCTCGGCGAAATCTCCTTCATCTGCGGATACAATCCCCCGAGCCGCACCTGCGGCCTGTCCGTCGTGCTCCTGTTTTCGAACAGGAGGATCACCCTGTATGCGGAGCGGACGGCCGGTTTCTACAGCGACCACGTGGCGGCGGGATGGAGCGGGCAGCGGCCTGTGGGGATAGTGCAAAGAATTCATAAAAAACAATGTAGTTATGCGACATGACGATGCACGTCACCGGCCGGGTCCCGGAGGGGGCCGCACGAGGGTATACCCTCCGACGATTTTTGCCTTGCAATTCCAGCCCGTTGCACGTTCTATATCGTGCATCTGCAGGGGAGGTGTCCATGAAACGATCACTTATCGGCGTCATCACTGTGCTCGCCGCGGCAGCGGCGCCGCTCATGTCTCAGGTACACGGCACGGGGAGAATGTACCACTTCAGCTTCCCCCCGGGATGGCAGCAGGTACAGGAGAAAGGGGCGGTGGCGGCGGCCCAGTCGCCGGACGGCACGGTGAAACTCAGGGTCTTCGAGCGGACGGTGCCCAACAGCACGGCGCTGCAATTACTGCAGGAGCGGATGGGCCAGGTGCCCCACGTGAAGGTCTTCACACCCCCCACCGACATGTCCGGCATGGCGGCGCGGTTCAACGCGGACTCCGTCGCCAAGATGCATCTGGGGTTCCTCAGGCCGGGGGACGGCAAGAAGTGTTCGTACCGGGCCTTTGTGTTCACGAGACAGCACCGGGCGGTGCTGGTGGAGGCCCTGGCGGCCTTCGAGGTCTCAGAGAGCGTATTCAAGCAGGCGGACTCGGTCATCGAGTCCTTCCGGTTCAGGTAGCGCGAAGGGGCCGTACGCGGAGGCGGCCCTTGTCCCGGAAAAGACCGCAATAATAATTGACACACGGCCGTATCGACGGTACATGCTCCATGAGCGCGGGCCGGGGCGCATCTCCATGATGCACGCGGCCCGGACAATCCCATCGCAAGGAGGCATACACCATGGGCACCACGCAGGCCGCGCACTACCCACAGACCATAGGCACCTTCACGTTCATCGCCAAGCTGCTGGCGATCCTCCCGAGGCTCCCCGGCATGGTCTATCATCTCATCAAGGGCCTCAAGGCCATCGGCGGCAACAGGGCCGTCTCCTGGGGCTCGGTGCTGGAGGATATGGCGCGGCGCTATCCCGACCGCCCCGCGGTGAAATCCCCAGACGGCATGCTCACCTACCGCGAGCTGAACGAGCGGGCCAACAAGTTCGCCCACTTCATCATATCGAAAAACGTCGCCAAGGGGGATGTGGTCACCGTGTGTCTGGAGAACAGGCCGGAGCTCCTGGTGGCCTATTGCGGCACCATTAAGGTAGGGGCCATCTGCTCCCTCATCAACACCAACCAGCGGGGTGATTCCCTGGTGCACAGCTTCAACCTGAACAAGGGGAAGGTGGTGGTGATCGGCGAGGAATGCTGGGATTTCTTCAGCGAGTCCAGGAGCGCCATCGACCTGTCCGGCGCCGGGCTCTACCTCCTGCGCGACAGGGGGGAGAAGGGACCCTCCGGCATCGAGGATATCACCGACACCCTGGCCGGCATGCCCGGGGAAAACCCCTCCACCACCGGCACCGTCACCCTCAAGGACCCGGCCGCCTACGTCTACACCTCCGGCACCACCGGGGGCCTTCCCAAGGCGGCGGTGATCATCAACAAGCGAATGCTGAGCGCCATGTTCTGGTTCGGCCGGTTCGTGACGAAAATCACGTCGCGCCACACGGTGTACATCCCCCTCCCCTTCTTCCATACCAACGCCCTCACCGTGGGATGGCCTGCCGCCCTCAACGGCGGGGCGGCGGTGGCGCTGCGGCGCAAGTTCAGCGCCAGTGGCTTCATGGAGGACGTGAAGAGGTTCGGGGTCACCCACTTCGTCTACGTGGGCGAGGTGTGCCGTTACCTGATGTCCCAGCCGGAGGAGCCGGGGCAGGACCGCACCACCCTGAAGTACGTATTCGGCAACGGCCTCAGGCCCGACATCTGGCTCCCCTTCAAGAGGCGATACGGCCTGAAGAAGATCTACGAATTCTACGGCGCGGCCGAGGGTGTGGGTGTCCTCACCAACATCATGAACTTCGACTATTCCGTGGGCACCAGCCTCACCCCCTTCGCCATTATCAAATACGACGTGGAGAACGACGCGCCCGTACGGGACGGGCGGGGCTTCTGCGTTCGTGCCGGCAAGGGCGAGACCGGCCTCCTGATCATGGAGATCTCCGAGAAGACCCCCTTCCCCGGCTACTCCGACAAGAAGAAGACCGAGGAGAAGATACTCCGGGACGCCTTTCGAAAGGGGGACATGTGGTTCAACACCGGCGACCTGCTGAGGAACATGGGATACCGGCACGCGCAGTTCGCCGACCGTCTGGGGGACACCTTCCGCTGGAAGGGGGAGAACGTCGCCACCATGGAGGTGGAGAAGGCCATCGACTCCTTCCCCGGGGTCTCCTCCTCTGCGGTCTACGGCGTCGCCCTGCCCGCAGGAGACGGAAAGGCGGGCATGGCCTCCATCGTCAGGGAGGAGGGTAAAAACCCGGATCTCACGGCGCTGACGGTGCACCTGCGATCGTCGCTGCCGAAATACGCCGTGCCCCTCTTCATCAGGTTCGTCGGCGACTTCCAGTGGACCGCCACGCACAAGATCAAGAAGACGGAGCTGAAAAACCAGGGGTACGATCCCGCCCAAGTGAAGGACGGCGTCTACGTGCTCCTTCCGGGCGCCGAGACGTTCGTTCCCATGGACGATGCCCTCTACCGGGATATCTGCGCGGGCAAATTCAGGTTCTAGCGGGGGGGCGCTACAGGTAGACCGTCGTCTTCTCCCTGGCGCCGTGGAGGCGCATCGGCGCCTTCACCAGCGGACGCACCCTGTCCAGCATGAGGTCCAGCTGCTCATCGGTGCAGAGCGGGTCGTGATGGAAGGCGAAGACGTTCTTCACGCCGTATCTGCTGGCGATCTCGATGACCTTGTTGATCGAGGAGTGCCCCCAGCCAACCTTGTGCCGGTACTCCTCCTCTGTGTACTGGCAGTCCGCGATGAGCACGTCGGCGCCCCGTATCAGGGCGCCAACATTCCTCTCATTTATCCGTTCGATCTCCGGGTCGTCCGAGATCTCGCTGTCGGTGGCGTAGACCACGGTCTTACCCCGGTACTCCACGCGGAAGCCCAGAGAGAGTGCCGGGTGTATGAGGTGCGTGAAGTGGATCGTCACGTCACCGATATTGAAGGGGCTCTCGGAGAGCGTATGGAAGGTTACGTCCGAGGCGAGCTCGTCGACGGTTACCGGGAAGTACTCCCTGTCCATCTGCCCGAAGATCAGCTTCTCCAGCGTGGATACGCTGTTGCCGCCGTAAAACCTAACCCTGTTGCCCGGGAGATAGGCCATGTGGAAGAAGGGGAAACCCTGAATGTGGTCCCAGTGGGTATGGCTGATGAGGATATGGTAGTCGCGCGGGCTTCCCCCGAACTCGTGGATGAGCGATGCCCCCAGCTCCCGAAGGCCGCTGCCGGCGTCGAAGATGAGGATGCTTTCGCCGCACCGCATCTCCACGCAGGGCGTGTTCCCCCCGTACTTCAGGTAATAGACACCCGGCGTGGGGATCGAGCCCCTGGTCCCCCAGAACCTGATCATGATGGAATGATCCCGTTTCATCCAATACCGCACAACACGCCGCAAGCAATTTGCGGACGGCACGAGACGATCCTGCGACGGGAATAGCTGCCTGTCAATGAATAATCACCTGCACTCTCACCGGTACGCCCCCGGCGGCCGCCCCGCAGCGGACCGCGCTTTGCCGGTGCCGCGTCGCCCTTCAAGTTAAAAATTAACATATACATATCGTTATTCGTTGTTTATATAATTTCCCCACGCTCCGCTATTGCGCATACCGCACCCTCTTTCCGGGGCTCTGGCCCCGGGAGGATATGTTTTTTTCTTGCAAAATTACCGGAGTCTTGGTACAGATAGGAATCCCCTGGCGGGATTCCTTATCGACCATTATCAACCGATGTATGCAATCGCTCGCGACGCCTCGGCAGCGAGGGGGATGCCCTCGTGAATCCGTCGGGGCGGGCGTCCGCTGTTCGAACTTGATCGGGCTCGTCGGTCCGATTACATAAAAACACAGTATCGCAACAGGAGGAGGATGCAATGCAGCAGTACACACTGGACAAGCCGGACAACCTCGTTGAAATACTCGAGGAGACGCTCGCGAAATTCAGCGATCGTCCGTGGCTCGGCACGAAGAACAAGAAGACCAACCAGTACGACTGGGTGACCTACGGGGAGGCGGCAAAGCGTATCGACGCGATCCGCGGGGGCTTCGCCAAGATCGGGGTGCAGAAGGGGGACGGTGTATCCATCATCGATAACAACAGCGTCGAATGGGCCGTCTGCTGCTACGCCTCCTACGGCCTCGGCGCGCGGTTCATCCCCATGTACAAGGCCGAGCTGGTGAAGATATGGCACTATATTCTCTCGGACAGCGGCGCACGGGTACTGGTGGTGAGGGACAGGGAGATCTATGAGAAGGTGAAGAACTGGGTCGGCGAGATCCCCACGCTCAAAAACATCTTCATCATCGAGGATGACGGCCCGGAATCCCTGGCGGAGCTGGAAAAGCTCGGGGCCGCGAACCCGGTCCCGGCGATTCACCCGCACCCGGACGACATCGCCGGGCTCATCTACACCTCGGGGACCACGGGTGACCCGAAGGGTGTGCTCCTCTCGCACGGCAATTTCAGCAGCAACGTGCACGCCTGCAGGAAAAACCAGCCCACCCTCGACGATAACACCCGTACCCTCTCGTTTCTCCCGTGGGCGCACTCCTACGGGCAGACAGCCGAGCTGAACACCCTCATCAGCCTGGGCGCCTCGGCCGGCTTCGCCGAGAGCCCCCAGACCATCGTCGACGACCTCCTGCTGGTGAAGCCCACGCTCCTGGTGGCGGTGCCCCGCATCTTCAACAGGGTCTACGACGGCCTGCACAGCATGATGAAGGAAAAGGGGGGGCTTGCGAAGACGCTCTTCGACATGGGGAAGGAGGCGGGCCAGAAGAAACGAGAGCTGGCGAAGCAGGGGAAATCCAGCGCACTGACCAACCTGAAGTTCAAGATCGCCGATACAATCGTCTTCTCCAAGGTGCGCCAGAAGTTCGGCGGCAACCTGCAGATGACCATCAGCTCCAGCGCCGCCCTGAGCCCGAACATCGCCGAGTTCTTCTTCGACATCGGGCTCCCCATCTACGAGGCCTGGGGTATGACCGAGATATCCCCGGCCGGTTCGGGCAACAACCCCGACTCCTACCGGATCGGGAGCGTCGGCAAGCCCATGGACAAGATGACCTTCGTCATTGACAAGACGGAGACCGGGCCGGACAGCCGTGACGGCGAGCTCATCATCTACGGTCCCAACGTCATGAAGGGCTACCACAACAAGCCCTCCGAGACCGCAGAGACCATGACGGCCGACGGCGGCCTCCGCACGGGGGACCGGGCCTACATCGACAATGACGGCTTCGTCTACATCACCGGCAGGATCAAGGAGCAGTTCAAGTTGGAGAACGGCAAGTTCGTCTTCCCGGCGGCCATCGAGGAGGAGGTGAAGCTCATCCCCTACATCGAGTTCGCCATGGTCTACGGACTGAACATGCCCTACACCGTGTGCCTCATCTATCCCGATTTTCTCGTCATGGACAAGTACGCGAAGGAGAACGGACTCCCCGCAGACCACGAGGAGATGATCAGGGACCCGCGGGTGGAGAAGCTGATCTTCGACGCCATGCAGGAGCAGCTGAAGGACAAGTTCGGCACCTACGAGATCCCGAAGAAGATACTCCTCATCTCCGAGGCCTTCTCCGTGGACAACGGGACGCTCACCCAGACGCTGAAGCTGAAGCGGCGGGCGGTGGTGCAGAAATACCAGGAGGCGATCAACAGGCTCTACCAGGAGAACTAGCCCGGCGCCCTCAGGTCGGTTCACGGAAAAGCGGCGATGATCATCGCCGCTTTTTTTTGGACAGATGGGCGGCAATACAAATCGCCGCCTGCCGGCATCATCTCCCGCCGCGCCGTATCGCCAGCACGCCGAAGAATGCTGCCAGTATGCCCCGGTAGGCGGCGCCCCCCACGGCGACAATCCGGCGCAGCAGCGCAATGCAGCGGATCGACTTGGAGCCGACCCGCACGGTCTTCCCCGTGTCCCGCTGGGTGGCGGCCACGTAGGCGACGTTGGCGTCGAAGCGCTCCAGGTCGACGAAGGCCAGCGGCAGCCGATCCCCCCGGACAATCTCCCGGTAGCGCAGATACTCCTCGTTGCCCCGCCGCTCCATGGGCCCTCAGTTGCTCAGCGTCTTCGCCCGCTCCTTCATCAGCTCGTCCAGCGCCGCCTTGTCCTTCGGGAAGGTGATGGCGATGGTGAGGAGCACCACCCCGCAGAGCAGCCAGAAGAGGTTGGTGACGTGAAACGCCGTGACCCTCCCGAAGAGGAAGATGAGCTGGCTGATGATCACCGGCCCGAAGCCCTTCCCCAGGTCGTCGGTGAGGTTGAAGAGCGAGAAGATCGAGCCGCGCGTCTCCGGCGCGTTCACGTTCAGCAGGATGGCCTTCACGTTCGGCGAGGTGATGGTCATGATCAGACCGGTGACGAAACCGATGGCGGCCGGCAGCGCCACGCTGGGGTTCTGCACCCCCGCCTGCGACGGATAGCTGATGAGAAAGGCCATGGGGATGATCCCGGTGAGCGTCGTGGCGCCGCAGAGCAGCGGGAGCAGCTTGTGGTTCATGTTGTAGAGCTTGTTGCCGATGAGGCCGCCCAGAAAGCCGCCCAGTATCGCGCCTGCCCCCACCGCCATGACGATGAGCGTGGCCATCTCGATCGTATAGCCCTTGTCCTGGGAGAAGAAGTCGTTCATGAATATGAAGAAGACGCCCCAGGGAACGGTCCCCGGGATCCCCTGGAGGAAGAGGAGGATGTTGGTCTTGATCCTGAAGAGCTCCCGGTACTCCCTCCAGTTGATGCGCGCGGTGTAGACCTTGCCGCTCTCTATGAGGTCCTTCAGGTTCTCCTCCATGCGGCCCCTGGCAGGCTCCGATACGGAGACGCCGAAGAGAAGGGCCGTGGCGATGGCCGGCATGGCCACCATCACGAAGGGGAGGCGCCAGCCGCAAACCCCCATGATGCAGGTGTCGCCGATGAAGCCGGCCAGCATCTGCCCGGCGGCGATGCCGAGCCCCTGGGCCAGGCCCACAAATCCCGCGGCCAGGGCCCTGTTGTTGTGCGCGAAGTAGTCGCCGATGAGCGAAAAGGAGAGGGGGAGCGCCCCGCCGATGCCGATGCCGGTGAGGGCACGCATCCAGAAGAGCTGATCATAGGTCTGCACGAAGCCGGACATCATGCAGGGGATCGATCCGATGAGCACCACCGCCAGGAAGAGGAGCTTCCGCGAAAACTTGTCTGTCAGGTAGCCGATGAACAGGGTCACGGCCCCCCCCAGGATCCAGAAGACGAAGGAGATGTTCCCCCCCAGCATGGTGTCCCGCTGGACGTCGTTGAGTCCGAAATCCCTCGCGATGTGGGTCAGGTTCGGCGCCATGAGATTCTGGTCGGCGAAGAGGAAGAAGTTCACCAGGGAGAGCAGTATCACCGCGAACAGCTCCCGGGCGCCAAAGGATGCCTTCTGTTCCATGGACTCGCTCCTTATATGGTTCTGTGTTCGTGAGGCGTATCTATTTCTACCTGCGGAAAAAAAAATAGCAAGTAAAATATTGCGCCGCCGCCGCGGGGTGCGGAATTTTCGCGGTTTTTTTTATTGACCGCCCCTCCGTTTTCTGGTACAGCCGGGGCTGCCGGAGCGGAGGGCCTCGCGTGCGCGGTGCCTTGATACCAGCGGCCCCTCCCGGGAGCATCCCGGTTCCGCTGCAAATGACCGGGATGGAGCGATGTTCAGGAGATCCGCATGAATTACCCGCTGAAACGGGCGGCGCTGCTGGCCGCCGTCACGACGGTCGTCGCCTTGACGGCCTCGGTCTCACGCCCGCAGGAGCCCGGTTCGCTGCGCGACAGGATCGTGGAGGGGGCGAAAAAGCACATCGGCACCCGCTACCGCTACGGCGGTACCGGGGGCCGCGGCTTCGACTGCTCGGGGTTCGTCGCGAGGGTCTACGGCGAGCAGGGGATCCGGCTGCCCCATTCATCGAAGGCGCAGTACGAATGCGGAGAAAAAATCCCCCTGGGGAGGGCGCTCCCCGGCGACCTGGTCTTCTTTAAAATCCGCGGGGCCAGGATATCGCACGTGGGGATCTACCTGGGAGAGGGGAAATTCATCCACGCCCCCAGCAGGGGCAAGCGGGTATCCATCGCGGACATGACCGCCCCCTACTGGGACAAACGCTTTGCCGGCGCGGTGACCTGCATCGGGGGGGATGCCCCCTAGAGCCCCTTCTCGCGGCGCCCCAGAACCTCCTTCAGCAGTGCCGGATCGTCGGTGATGATGCCGTCGATGCCCATATCCACCAGCCGCTCCATGTTCTCCCTCCTGTTGATGGTCCAGGCAAAGACCGGGAAACCCAGCCGACGCGCGCTGTCGATGAATCCCTTCGTGATCACGCGGAATCCCTGGGAAACGCCCCCGGGGAGCTCCTCGGGCCTGTGGGTGTCGGAAAACTGCGGCACCATCATCACGTCGCAGGTTGAGCGGAAGAACCCCGAGAGGCACAGCAGCTGCAGCACCAGGAAGCGCTTCACGTCCGACGAGGAGAAGCTCAATGCCACCGCGGGGTAGCGGCCCCGCAGGAAGCGGACCATGTCGTCGCTGAATGAGCCGATGACCACCCGCTCCATCATCCCGCACTCCCGCACGATTGCCATGACCCTTTCCGCGAAGCCGTTATCAGGGTGCTTGATGTCGATGGAGACCGGCGAATTCGGGAAGGCCCGCAGCACCTGCTCCAGGGTGGGGATCCGGTACCCCTTGCCGCGGAAGGGGTAGGTGTTCCCACCGTCGAAACTGACGTTAAATCCGGCCTCGAGGGCGCGGACCTCCGCCAGGGTATGCGCAGCGATGGGTCCCCTCCCGTCC
>JAFGJK010000097.1 GCA_016929135.1 Spirochaetota bacterium
ATAATGGACCCCTACAAGGCCTTTTACGGCATCCAGAACCTGGAGTTCGCCATATCCAACCTGGCCCTGACAAGCCTGCGCTCCATCATGGGAAAGATGACCCTGGACCAGTCGCTGTCGTCCCGTGACAAGATCAACGCGGAGCTTCTGAAGATACTCGACGAGGCCACGGACTCATGGGGGACCAAGATCACCCGCGTGGAGATCAAGGACATAGAGCCGCCCAAGGATCTGCAGCAGGCCATGACGCTGCAGATGAAGGCGGAACGCGAGCGCCGCGCCACGGTCCTGGAGGCGGAGGCCCAGAGGGAGGCCCAGGAGAAGAAGGCCGAGGGCTTCAAGAGGGCGCAGATACTCGAGGCGGAGGCCCGCAAGGAATCGGCCAGTCGCGACGCCGAGGCAAGGGAGCGACTCGCCGAGGCGGAGGCGAACGCTATCCGCATGGTCACCGATACCCTCAAGGCGAGCGGCGGCGACACATTGACCTACCTCATTGGCCAGGAGTACGTGAAGGGGCTCATGCGGCTCAGCGAATCGGCCAACAGCAAGGTGGTGCTTGTGCCGGCGGATATCCTGAACACGATCCGCTCCTTCCTGAAGAAGGACTGAGGGGGAAGCCCCGGCTCCATCACCCGGAAATTGCCGCGGACATGAATCAGGGGCCCCTCATCCGGGGGGCCCCTTCCCATATCTGCCCCGTTAAAACGTAAATCCGCGAGATACCAGCATTGCATCCCGCACGAGAAAATCCGGCGCGGGGATCATGCCGGGGGGCCTGGGGCGGTATCCCATCCGCTCCAGGTCCGGGAGCCGGTACTGCTCGACACAGAGCACCTCAACCGGAGAGCCCGGCGTTGTCGTCACGGAAAGGTCCACCCCCCCGGGGGGCAGTGCCTGCAGCCTGATGGCGATCCAGTTCTTCAGATCCACCTGCTCGTACAGTATCCGGTGGCCCGGTTTCAGCCGCGCCGGATCGATCCTGCGGAGTTGTTTCCCGCACACCGCCAGGCCGTCAATCCTCCGCTCCGCGTCCCTGATATAGAGGATCATTCCCAGGGCCTCCCCGCCCAGCGAGAAGCGCACCTCAAGGCGCCGACGCTCCCCTTTACGGTCCGAAAGTACCCGGGCCGTCGGTCCCGGCAACGGCAACCGTGGAGCCTCGTGGAGCAGAAAGCCGTAGGGTTTCCTCAGGCATCTGTCGCTTATGGGATAGAATTCGGGGAGCGCTCCTCTCCTTCCGCCGCCGGGGAAGAACTGCGAGGTCCAGCTGTCCGTTTCTGCGTCACAGCTGACCCACAGCGGACCCGATCCCGCCGCCGAGGCGTAGACCAGTGAGTTCGGTCTGGGGTGCGTCTCGTCGAATCCGGCGGTAATGCTCCCGCCGATGAGCGAGGCCGCGGCGACGGCCGCGGCGCTGCCCAGGAGGAGCGTGGCGCTGCGGTGCAGCACCTCCTGAAAGAGGGGGGTCATGAGGAACAGATAGAGCATCAGGCACAGCGCCGCCGGTGCCACCGCGTTGCTGATGGACAGCCCCACATAGAGGCTGTGGAGCAGGTCTGCCAACAGGAGCACCGCCGGGAGCGACAGCAGCGCCGCCGGGACGGAACCCGCCGGGGGGGTGGAGACGGGATCGGGGATGCAATAGAGCTGTATCGCCGCGAAGAGGAGCGGCCACTGCAGCAGGAAGGAGCCGCCGGGGATCAGGACCGCCGTGGCGGCCAGCATGATCGTCCACCAGAGGACGCCCCCCGCGAAAAGATGCGTCGGGTCCACCCTCCTCCGCAGGAGATGCACAAGCAGCCCGTAGAGAAAGACCGTCAGGGCGGTGAATGCTGCGGCGTACCATCCGCTGTTGTACAGATCCCCCATGGTCATGGCCGCATACCCCGGATGCAGCGCCAGCAGAATCCTCCAGAGAAGCGCAAGTAGTCCGGAGACAAGGGCCGTGGAGAAGAGTACGATGGCGGCACCGGCGGCAACCATCCCTGCCCGTATCCTCCGGCGCCGCAGCGACAGAAGGACCGACCCGAGGGCGCACAGCACGATGACGCCGGAGAGGACCGCCGAAACGAGGCCACTGTAGCGCACCATGACGTTTCCCAGAAGGGTAAAGTAGACCGCATCGGGAGACCTGAGGCCCTCCAGGGAATCATTACCGTAGAAGCGGGCCAGCGAGATGATGTGGGAACCGTGGTGCTGGAGGCTTGCCGTGTCGACGTTGCCCACCGCATCGAGCATCGTGTGGTAAACGGTGAGGTTTTTTATGTAGGCAAAATTCAGCCCCTGGTAGCCGGCCTCCTTGAACACGGTAAAGTCGGTATCGTTCGGCAGCAGCGAGTAGATCGCGTTGGTGAGGGAATTGCCCACCGGATGATCGTCGCGGCGTATGAAATCGCCGATCACGCGTCCGTTTCCCTCCCCCGTCTCGAATAGCGTTGACGCGCCGCCCGCACCCCGGGACTCCAGATTTATCACCAGCTTCACGTCCCGCATCCAGGGATGCCCATCCAGAAAGGCGCTCGCTCCGAGAAGGCCCGCCTCCTCGCCGTCGGTGAAGAGAAACACCAGGTCGTTCTTCAGCATGGCCCCGGACCTGAGGACACGTATGGATTCCAGCATGGCGGCGACGGCGGCGCCGTCGTCGTTCGCCCCGGGACCCGTATCGACCGAGTCGTAATGTGCCATGATGAGCACCGAGCCCCTGCTGGAAGATCCCGGAATCTTCACCGCCAGGTTGTGCACCGTACCGGCTATGTGGAAATTTGGGAACCAGGACCTCGCACCGATGCACTTCTGCTCGGAAAGCTCCAGCCCCGTCTCCCTCAGCCGCCCGAGGAGATGCCGCCGCACCCGCTCGTGCGCCTTTGAGCCGATGGGATGGATCTCCGCCGCGATGACACGCAGCTCGGCCATCGCCCTGGCTGCGGAAAACTCCCCGGCCGGCGCCCCGGTTCCATGGGGCGCCGGAATCCCCTGCATTACGAGCCTGAGCAGCGCCACGAAAAGCGGCAGCGCCATCAACCCCGCGGCAATCAAAATCCGGTATCCCCTCCCCCCCGTATCACGATCCATAGATCACCCCCCGTGTCCTGACGTTACACCGCCAACTGTGTCCACCGACGGTGCTAGAGCACCTGTATACAGATCATCGAGACATCGTCCTGGAAATCCATTCCCCCATTGAATCCCTGGAGGGCCGAGTGAATGCTCCTGACCAGCCCCTCCGCCGGCAGATGTGCCCGCTGCTCGATCTCCTGGAAGAGCTGATCCCCGAAGTTCTCCCCGAAGCCGTTGATCTCCTCCAGGAGGCCGTCGGTATAAAGGAGAAGCTTGTCCCCCGGCCGCAGCGCCAGGCCGGTCACCTCGTAGGTGATCTCCTGCTCCACTCCCAGCATCCGCCCCCTGGAGCTCACGGGGCTGCACACGCCGTCGCGGATCAGCAGCGGGTGCTCATGCCCCCCCCGGGAGAAGGAGAAGCTCCTCGTTCCCGAGTCATAGATCCCGTAGAGGGCGGTGATGAAGTTGTCTCCGATCTGGCCGATCACCGTGCGGTTGATGTACTCCAAAAGCCTCCCCGGCTCCTCCCTGAGCTCGCCGGATATCTCCAGAAGGATCTTTATCATGCTGGTCACCAGGGCGGCGGGGACCCCGTGCCCGGTGACGTCGCCGATAAAGATGCCCAGCATCCCCGGATCCGGCATCCTCAGGAAATCGTAGAAGTCCCCCCCCAGGATTGTCTGCGGCTTGTAGAATGAGGCGATCGCCAGGTAGGGCACCGCCGGCGGCATGGAGGGGATGATTCCCCTCTGGATCTGCTGGGCCAGGCGCAGCTCCTTCTCCACCGCGGCGTTCCTCTCCTGGAGCGCCAGGGTGTCCCTGATATCGTGCCCCACCATCACCGTCCCCAGGGATTCGCCGAAGTCATCGATGATCACCGATGCGGAGACGTTCACCGGGATCTCCCCCCCGGACCGTGAGACAAGGCGCACCACCTCGTTCTGGAGCATCGCCTGCTCGGTGGAGAGCGATTCCAGCATGCGGACGTATGCCTCCTCCTTCACCAGGGAGGAGAGCCGCATCCCCCGCAGTTCGGGCTCGGTGTACTGGAGTATCTCCTCCGCCTGCCGGTTCGTCTTCTGGATCACCAAGTCATTATCGAGGAAGAGCAGGATGTCCATCATCTGCGTGATGATCCTGTCCCCCGCTGTGGAGAGGGAGAGCTTCATGAAGCGGTACCTGCTGATGGCATAGGCGATGCCGCCGATGCCCAACGTATAGGAGAGGTGCCCCATGACCGGGAGCTTCAGGTTCAGGATCGGGCCCATCACGTTGATCAGGTAGATGAATATGCCCGGCGAGATGTAGGCGACGAGCACCACCAGCGCCTGTTTCCTGAGGCGCCGTGACGTCAGCGAGCCCCGGTACCGCAGTATCAGGATCGCCGGCATGAACACGAACAGGAAGGTCCACAGCAGGTATCCCCAGTACCAGGGTGAAGGGGTATCCCCCACCTCCAGCAGGAGCGAGCCGACCCTCACGAAGTCCCTGCTGATGAGATAGCCGGTGAAGGACTTCCACAGGAACGGCAGCGGTATTGCGTAGATCAGGGGAAAGATCCACCGCTTCGACAGGATGCGCCTTCTGCGGGTATAGATCAGGACGAAGTGGAGCGCCAGGGGCGGCGTGCTGCACCAGGCGACCGAGGAGAGACGGTACCAGAAGAAGGCGTGGTCCCTGTCAGGAGCGATGTAGAGAAAGGAATAGGCGAATGTCCAGAGCGCGAAGGCCATGGAAAGGGAGAAAAATATCCTGTTGAGGGCTGCACGCCGGTTCAGACCGAGCACGTAGATTCCGAAGAAGATAAAGGCCATCGACGAGGCGAAGGATATGGAGGACAGCAGGTTCATGGGCCCTATCGCCTGCCTATCGTCATGATACGAAACCCCGCTCCCTTTGCCGGGGATGCGGGGGAATCATATGTCGAGCCGATCACGGTACGATCTCCCCTACCCTCCGAAGGATACATGATCCCGTCACCGGCACGCGAGATCGCGGGACGGTCTCCGCGATTACCCGGCGACGCGCTTGACCGTCTTATTCTCGATAAGGTGGTTCAACTCCCGGAGCAGCGCCGCTTCCTGGGAATCGATGACGCCGTCCTTATTGGCTATATGAAGAATCTCCTCGTATTCAGAATGGGTGACCTGATGATCGTCGATGGCCTTCTTGATGATCTCAGCCAGTTCCCTGCCGCTGCTCGTCTGCATAGATACTCTCCATAATGTTGTTTTATTCGAACGTAAATTGAAAGCCGTAAAAGTCAATAAAATTTCAACAACACCTTCGTGCGATTCTGTGCCGATCAGCCCTTCGCCTCATCGGCCTCCCCGCGCTTCGGCGGAAAGAGGATTGAAAGGACGATCGACACCGCCAGAATCCCCCCCACGACAACCAGTGCGATCCACACCGGAATCGCATAGAATTCAGCGATGAGCATCTTAACGCCCACAAAGACCAGAATGAAGGAGAGGCCGTAATTGAGATAGGCGAAGAGCTTCATGATGCCGGAGATGGCGAAATAGAGCGCACGGAGTCCCAGTATGGCGAAGATATTGGAGGTGAATACGATGAAGGGATGCCTGGTGATGGACAGAATCGCCGGAATGGAATCGATGGCGAAAACGATGTCGGTCGTTTCGATCACGATGAGCACCACGAACAGCGGTGTGGCGAGCACCCTCCCCGCACGTCTCACGAAGAATTTCCCGCCCACCGGCGTGTCAGTGATGGGGAACACACGCCTGAAGAGCCTGAGTACCGGGTTCCTGTCTGGATGGATCTCCTTCTCTTTCTCGAAGGCCATCTTGATACCGATCACCACAAGGAAGATGCCGAAAATGTAGATCGCCCAGTGGAGCCTCTGAATGATCGCGACGCCCGCGAGAATGAAGGCCGCCCGCATCACGATGGCCCCGAGAATCCCCCAGAAGAGGATCTTGTGCTGGTAGAGGGGGGCGATGCCGAAATATGAAAAGACCATTATAAAGACGAATATGTTGTCGACGCTCAGGGATTTCTCAATCAGATAACCGGTGAGAAACTCCAGGGCGAAGTTCATTCCCATGAAGGCGTATATGCCCCCGTTGAAGAGCAGCGCGAGAACGACCCAGAAGAGCGTCATGAACAGGGCATCCCGCACCTTGATCTCATGATCCTCCTTCTGGAAGATCAGCAGGTCCAGCAGGAGCAGAATCACGATGAAGACGACAAACCCGATCCATAAAATAAATTCTGTCATGGAATGAACCTGCGCGGTAGAATCATCCCGGGACGGCGCCATGGTCGCCCCTTTCCATGCGGCGTGAGGGTGACGGACCGCTCCGAAATCAGTACAATGAGTATTGCCCTCGGTTTTTATGCAATGCTTTTTCGTGGTGTGTCGGCGATTCCGCAGGGGGCCGGAATAATTCATTGACAGCCCTCACCGCGGGGCCTATACTCCACGGGAGAGTTATCGCACGATGTATACTACATAGAGGATGTGGGCATGAAAAGAAAGTCAGAGAATCTCGATACAACGGTACTGGTCCGCCGCGTCGACGGTTACGACCGCGATGCCATCAGAAAATGCGTGCTGCAGGGTATGAAGGAATTCCGCTACGATCCTCACGGCTCTGTCTTCGTCAAGCCGAACGTGGTCTTTGCTGCCGGTGCCGGCTCCTCCGGTACCGCCGCCTACACCGACCCGGCGGTGCTGGGTAGCACGCTCCTGGCACTTTCGGACGCCGGGGCCGCCAGGATCGACGTTGGGGAGAAAACGGCCATCGGCTACCCCACCAGGCTGAGCTACCGCAACGCCGGCTACTACCGGGAGGTGCGGGAGGCATGGAAGCGGGGCAACGCGGACATGGGCATCTTCTGCATCGAGGAGGAGCGCCGTCAGGAGGTATTCATCGGCGGGATCGTCCATGAATCGCTGAGGATTCCGCGGAAGATGGCCAGGGCGGACTCCCTGGTGTATCTCCCGAAGTTGAAATGCCACTGTGTGAGCACCATGACCGGCGCGGTGAAGCTGAACGTAGGCATCTGCTGCGACGACGAACGGTCGCGGCACCACGACTACCTTCTGGACGACAAGATCGTGGACCTCCTCTCCGCGGCCTACCCGGACTTCATCGTCATGGACGCCATCGACGTGGGTGTGGGGAACGAGGCGGTGCCGCTACGGCGAAAACTGGGGCTCCTCATCATGGGACGCAATCCCATGGCCGTGGACCTGGTGGGCGCCAGGCTCCTGGGCTCGTCACCGGAGGAGGTACCGTACCTGAGACGGGCCATCGAGCGGGGCTACGGTCCCGGCAAGATAAAGGACATCACCCTCATCGGCGATATCACCAGCCTGAAGGCCCTGGACGATCATGCCCGGCGCCACCTCGTTCATGACGAGGAGTTCTACCGCTGGCAGGACATCGATACCGAGTTCAAGAGGCTCGGCACGCCATTGAGATTCTACTGGGGTCCCACGAGGGAGCGGGACGGAATGAAATGCCGTACCGGATGCGTCATGGGGCTGAAGATGTTCTTCGGCTTTATCGAGCAAATCGGCGGTCCAGAGTGTTTCGCGAGGGCAAAGCCCTCGCTGATCATCGTGGGAAAGCACGATGCCCCCATTGACGCTGCGGGCGCCGACGCATTCCTGATCGGGAGCTGTACCGAGGCCACGGTCAACGGGGCGAGGAAGATCCACCGGATCGACCACTGCTACACCACGGCGGTGGAGCTCTCCATGATCATCCGGGGCAAGCTAGGGCTGCCGGCGCCGATCTACTACCCGTCACTCACGATCCCGCTGGTGCGCAGCATGATCGCGGCTTCATTCATGAAGAGCGTCAATCTCAGGTACCTGCAGGACGCGGCATATTTTCTGCGGAAGGGTCTGCTGAAGCGCCTCTAGCGGGATCTCATTCGGTCTTGACGTAGGAGATGATCTCGGCGATTCGGCCGTAGTACTCCCTCAGCTTCTCCACCACCGGCCCAAGGCGGTTGATGCTCTCCACCGTCTCCTGGACGGTCATGTCCATGCTGCCGATGGCGGTGAGCACCTCCCGTGTGGTCTCGTACTGCTGATCCGCGGCGGTGGTGTTCTCGTTGGAGATGTTGTTCAGCTCCTTCATCTCGTTGAAGACGTTGTGCGTTTCGTCCACGAAGGATTTCGAGTAGAAGGCGATCTTCACGATGATGTCGGAGGTCTCGCGGACGATATCTATCATCTTCTTCATCGACTCGGAAATCCCCAGTATCACCTTCACCCCCTGTTCGACGCGGGCGCCGTTTTCCGTGATCAGGGTCTCGATCGCCTTTGTCTCGGAGTTCGTCTTTTCGGCGAGCTTCCCCACCTCGTCCGCCACCACGGCAAAGCCCCTGCCGGCGTCGCCTGCCCTGGCCGCCTCGATCGAGGCATTGAGGGAGAGCAGGTTTATCTGGTCGGAAATTTCCTTTATCACCGAGAGGGTCTCCACCACGTCCATGGAGCTCCTGCCGATCTCCTGAATCTCGTTGATGGTGGTCTTGATGCTTCTGTCGATCTCGGTGACGTACATATAGGCCTTCTCGGCGATCACCTCGGCCTCGTCGGTGTTCTTGGCGATGTCCTCCATCGATTTGGAGAATTTCTCTACCGTCTGAAAGACACCCTGTGTCTTCTCGAATTGCCTCCGTATGTTCTGCGACATCACCTCGATCGAGGAGATGATCTCCTCCACCGACGCCGAGAATTCCTCGATCGTCCCCGCCTGGCTCCTGCCGTCGTCCAGGATCCGCTGGCTCGTGTCGTCGATAAGCTCGGTGACCTCTCCCAGGTCCCCCGTCCCTGCCTTGAGCGTCTTCGTGATGCCGACGACGGCCTTCGCCACCCTCTGCAGCGAGAAGATCATGTCGCTGATCTCGTCGCCGATGTTGAACTTCCTCTTCACCTCGGTACCGGTCATGTCCCCATTCGACATCTCGTCGAGGATGCGGGACACCTCGTTGAGCAGCATGAATTTGCGGGACGAATAGACGAAGGCCACCATGGTGATGGCGATGAGGAAGAGCCATCCCGCCACCACCATGAACAGGGCGATATCGTTCAAACCCACGAGGAATTCGTTGGAAACTCTGCCGGTGACGATGCGCAGCCCGGTCCCCGGAACCCGGTGGTGCACCATATAGTAGACCCAGTGATCCAGGTATACCGCGCCGGTCCCGTCGTCTTCCGTCAGCACGCGGCGGATGAAGGGAGCGAAATGATCCGTCCTCTTCCAGTCCTTTTCTATGTCCTCCGTCGCGATTTTGCCGATGTAGTCACGGAACGAGGAGTCCAGCACACGGCCCCGTTCGTTCAGGAGGAAATAGCACCGGGGATTTATCGCCCCCTCCTCCGACAGGCGCCCCGCCGTGAAGAAATCCGAGCCTCCGCCACCGGCACGCCGGAACTCGGTCTCGGGGCCTCGCATCCGCATCCTGAGCGAGAGCAGGTCCCGCTCCAGGCCTGCCGGGATATAGAGGCTCCGGGAAGAGATATAGGAGAATATGGAGAGGGTTATGAGCAGCAGTATGACCAGGTTCAGAATGGGGAACACGGTCTTGTGCTTCAGCTGGAGTCTCCGGGGCTCCCGCTTGTAGGAGCGTACGATCCGTATGTACACGGGCCTGAGGAACAGGTGATTGTTGGTGGCCACAATGATACCCCCGCCGAGCGAGCAGAAGGTCATGACGGCAACGCTCCCCATGGCGGGGGGCGTCTTCCGGAGGACCTGCAATGCCGTGTACATCACCGGCGCGAGAAGAAAGAGGAAAACATTCAGCGCGGCGAGTTTTCTGGTATGGTTTTCCATCCTGGTGAGCTGAGGCTGGCTGACCGTGTCCCTGTCGCGGGAATTCGAGAACACCCCCGCGAATCTGATTACGAGGACGGTGTTCACCAGGAGCACAATGACGGTGTCGATCACGACGAGGATCACCACGCCAAGGACCGTCGATTTCGTCTTCACCGGTTCCGAGATGGCGAAGGTCGACAGGCCAACGATGACGGCCCCAAAAAGGTAAAATGCCGGAGGAACGAACAGCGCGTTCAGGAGATACCGCAATCGTTTCATACAATCCCGCCTCTTGTCTCTTCAGTCTATGATTCGGTATGGTGCGCATAATTGTCGAGAAGAATATCCTCCCCTGGGGCATTTTCTCCCGGAAGGGATATCCATAAAATGCTTGCATATTTATCCCCTCCGTGATCGTATTCAGGCATAACATATCTCTACCATACAGAACGCACTGCCACGGCAGTGACGCACAAGGCATCCGGTGCAGTGGAGTATCGCTATGGGTAAAAAAATCAACGCCTCTGCCATCAATGGTACGGCAGGAGTGCCGGATCAGAACAAAATTCCCGATCTCTACGCAGCGCATGTATCGCCCGGCAAGGTCGACCTGTACCGCAAGTACGGCCTTGTTCTCGTTCCCGGAAAAAGGGGGGGCTGCATACTCCGCAGCATCGACGGAAAATCCTACTACAACTGTCACTGCAACGGCGGGGTGTTCAACCTGGGGCACAGAAACGCCAGGGTGATCGGCGCGCTCACATCGGCCCTTCGTACCTACGATATCGGGAACCATCACCTCATAAGCGGGCCCCGTGCCAGGCTGGCGGCGATGCTCGCCGATACCATGCCCCGGGGCCTGACGCAGACGGTCTTCGGAGTGGGGGGCGGCGAGGCAGTGGACCTGGGCATCAAGCTGGCCAGGGGCGTCACCGGCCGCCACGAGATCATCTCCGCCAGGGGCGGGTACCACGGCCATACCGGCTTTGCTCTCGCAACCGGTGACAAAAAGTACAGGGAGCGCTTCGGTCCCATGGCACCGGGGTTCCGCCAGGTACCCTTCAACAGCACGGAGGCGCTGAAGCGTGCCGTGTCGGCGAAGACCGCCGCGGTCATTTTCGAAACCGTACCCGCCACCGCCGGCATTCTTGTCCCGGACCGGGGATTTTTCACCGAGGCACAGAGGATCTGCCGGGCGGCGGGCGCACTTCTCATTATCGACGAGATACAGACCGGATTCGGCCGCACCGGCAAGCTCTGGGGATTCGAGCATTTCAACGTCACACCGGACATCGTGACCCTCGGCAAGGGGATGAGCGGCGGGATCTACCCGATAAGCGCCACGGTCTTTCACGAGCGCTTCGCCCCGTTTTTCAAAAAGGACCCCTTCATTCATATCTCAACCTTCGGGGGGAGCGAAGTGGGGTGCCAGACGGCGATCGAGGTCCTCTCCATCTCGCGGGAACAGAAATTCCTCGACCACGTCCTCAGGATGGGGGGCCTCTTCAAGCGGGGCCTCCAGGAGATGGGGGAACAGTCCCCCGGACTGGGGCTTCAGGTGCGCGGCCTGGGGCTTATGATGGGCATGAAGTTCAAGGACGAGACGACGGCCCTCTTCCTGGTGAAGGTACTCTTCGACAACGGCATCTACGTGGTCTACTCGGGGAACGATCCCTCGGTCATTCAGTTCCTGCCGCCGCTGATCATCACTGAGCAGGAAGGGGATAGGGTGCTGCGGCGAATCGAAAAGTCATTCAGGCAGATGGCGGGGACGAAGTGATCAAGGCGCCCGACGACAGCCGGCACGGGGACCTTCTCCGCTTCGTGAGCGAGATCGACGAAGCCTACCGTCTCAAGGCGAAGCGGCTGAGATTCATGGCCGCCGCCTCGCAGATGCGGGAGGTCGCCGAGTTGAAGCGGCGCTTCGACTGCCTCTGGCGCAGCGACAACGGACGGTATTTCTACTCTGAGCCGCAACCCACCGACCGTGGACTCGCGGTGCTCACCGGGATATTCGGGTACCACGAGGAGATCGAGCGAATCCAGCAGATCAACAGCGCCATCATCACCCTCGACAAAGGGCTCTTCCTCCGTTTTCTCCAGGAATCCGTGGCCAGCGAAGCCGCGGTACGCCACCTGTACGGTATTTTTTTCGCTACCGGCTCCCTTTCCATCGAGCAGATGGCGATGCTGGAAAATCGCTATCTGGAGCGGTACATCCCGATCTTCAGGCTGTTCGACAGAATGGGCCTGCGCGAACTGAGGGTCCGGGAGGAGGAGATGGTCACCATACGGGAGATCGTCGACAATTACGGCGATATCACTGATACGCTGGCCGACGACCTGCGGCTCCACAGGGCCTTCGCGCGTGATTTCTGGCGACTCTACCGCGAGCCGGCGCAGCTCTCCATAATCGGGTACGGCGAGATATCCACCGTCATGCAGATATCCTCAGGGGTGAAGGCCGCCACCCCATGGATATGGAAGAAGATGCCACCCTTCCCGTCGCTGCAGGAAGTGCTGGAATACGTGCGGGTGTACGGCGAATACCGGAGCATCCTCGTCCAGGAGATCGGCCTCACCGTGCCGGAGCAGGGGGTATCCTATTTCAACCACGGCTCCTTCTTCACGGTCTATGCCGGCCAGGAAAGGCAAAACCCTGCGGGACTCTGCCATAGGCTGATCAGGGGGATGGACGGACAGGAGGCCGCGAAACTCTTCAGGAGGTTGCTGGCGGAGATACGGAAGGTGCACGCATACAACCGGAGGGGCGGTCGGATCCTGGTGGGCCTGGACTGCCAGCTCTCCAACTGGGTCATCGAAAGCGACAGGCACGGGCCCCTCATCGAGCGGGGGACCCTGACCTACATCGACACCAGTTCCCCCCTCTACAGGATCGAGGGGAGGGAACAGCTCAACACCGAGCTTTTAATAAAGAACGCGCCGTCGTTCCTCCGGGCGATCATCAAGGTCTTCTTCCTGAAGGACGTGGTGGACCGCTATTACGACACGCGATCGGTCATCATCGACCTCATAGCAACTCTGCACAAGGAACAGCGCCCCGATCTCATCGACGGCCTCCTTGCCGAGGCCAACGATTCGATGGCGGCACAGGGGATGGGCGGAAAACCCATCACCAGGAAGGAGATCGATGCCTACTACTCCCAGGATGCCTTCATCTGGCGCTTCTTTCAGTTCTCCCGCCGGGTGGACAGGTTCATCATCGAAAGCATCCTCAGACGCAGGTACGCCTACCGCCTGCCGGGAAGGGTTGCGCGCTGACTATTCCACCCTGAAGGGAAAGCGCTTGTCGATGCTGCGGCTCCTGCTGAAATGGGCATGCACCTCGTAGTTGCCCGGCTGCAGCCCCAGACCCTCGAAGACCATCTGCCCCTCCGTCTTGCTGTTGGTCCAGTCGTAGTGGATGAAATCATTTCCACTGGAGCCGGCCTTTGCCACCGATATCCAGGCCGTCCTGCTGTCCGGCATGTTCTTGTAGCCCACCACGATGGTGTCATCCGTTTTATACACCCGCTTCGACGTCCAGATCAGGATCGCCCCTTTTGCGTCCTGTTTGGGCTGCTCCCGCTTCTCCTCGGCCACGACCTGCTTCGTCTCACCCTGCTCCGCCGGTGCCGCTTCGCTCTCCCCGGAATCCTTCTCCACGGCGGCCTGCTTCCCCTGGAGCGCCTCCGCCTCGATCTTCCTCAGGTCGCTCTCGGTCTTCTCCTGCACGTCCTCCACGATGATGACCTTCGTATCCTCGGCGAATCTCTGGACCTCATCCCTATTGAGTTCCCTGGTGGTGCTGTCGTTCTTCGTCACCACCGCGGCCTTCCCCTGCTCCACCAGCTGCTCCTCGGCCACCGCAGCCTCCTCCGACATGCGCTGTACCTTGACGGCACCCTCGTTCACCGCCACGACTGACGCCCCCTTCTGGTAATTCACGCTGAACTGGGTGCCCCGGACCGCCGCGACGGTGGTCTTGGTCTGCACCTCGTAGCTGGTCCCCTTCCCCATCTTCCGTACCGCGGCGAAGACGCGCCCCTGTTCCAGGTATACCCTGTTTTTCCCCGATTCAAGAATGTCCTGAAGCCGCATCGTCGAATTTTCGGACAGCTTCATCACCGCTTCCTCTCCCAGCTGGAAGGCGCAGAAGGATTTCGCGCTGGTGACGATCGTGTCCGTCTTTTTCAGGATGTCCCGGTGCTTCAGCTGCCTGTCCGCCTCCCCCGTCCTGACCAGCTTCACGTTGCCCACCACGAAGGTGGCGATGGCCTGGGGCGGCGATTCCTTCTTGCACGAGAGGAGGGCCGACCCGGCCGCCGCGAGCGCCAGGCACGACGCGAATGTACAGATCTTTTTCATCGCCGATGAATTCATAGACTGCTCCTTACCCGTCGGATCATAGATACCAGTTGTCAGGACTGGTTCGTGATTATGATATCATATAAGAGTAACCATGCCGTGCAATATTGTCAAGTAAAAGTGGCATAATCGCCGTTGTACGATGCTCCACTATATAAACTGTTTGACATTTTCCTGCTTCGCATTAGCGTGGGGAGGAGGCTACAGGTACACCAATGCTGAAAACGATTCTCTGCGACATACTGGAGGTGGAGTATCCCATCATCCTGGGGGGTATGGCCTACGCGGGCACCCACGGCCTGGCGGCCGCGGTGAGCAACGCCGGCGGATTCGGCGTCATCGGATCGGGAAATCTGGAGATCGATGCCCTCAGGGAGGAGATACATCGATGCAGGGGGCTCACCTCCCGGCCCTTCGGCGTGAACTGCTTCCTGAAGGACCCGGAGTGCCTCGCCAAGGCGCGGGTCTCCATCCAGGAGGGGGTGCACGCCCTCTTCACCGGCATCGGCAATCCCGCCCCGGTGCTGGAGATCGCGCGCGGCTCCGGCATCCCGGTGGTACCCACGGTGGCCACCGTTCGGCACGCCCTCTCGGCCATACGGGCCGGCGCACCGCTCATTGTCGCCGAGGGGCAGGAGGGGGGCGGCCACATCGGCGCCATCGGCACCCTCCCCCTGCTGGCCCAGGTACGGGGGGCGGTGGAGGGACGGGTACCCATCATCGCCGCCGGCGGCATCGGCGATGGGTCGCAGATGGCCGCTTGTCTCATGATGGGCGCCGTGGGCGTAATGATGGGCACCAGATTCCTCTCCGCAGAGGAATCCCCCCTGCACCGGCTCACCAAGGAGTGGCTCATCGGCGCCACCATCGACGACACGACGGTCACCGGGAGCTTCACCGGGCTGGCCATGCGCTGTCTGGCAAACGATTTCACCAGCACCTTCCAGACGATGGAACGCACCATGAGCCCCATCGATATGCTCCGGTTCGGCTCCGGCAAGATTCGTGCTGGCCTCATGGAGGGTGACGTGGCCACCGGTTCGTGCCCCTGCGGGCAGGTGGTGGGGCAGATACGGGGAAACGAGACCGCAGGAGAGATCATCGCCGCCATGGTGAAGGAGGCGGGCACCCTCCTCCAGAGGATCATCGCCGCAGGCGGATTCGACGGATGGAAGGGGGCCCCGGAATAGCGGGGGCCAGATCAGCGCGGCCGTCTCGTTATCCAGGAACCGTCTCATGCAGTGATCCCCCCGCGCGTGCCATGAAAAATCGCCGAAAATCCCGAAAAAATGAAAAAATGGAATAAAACCGATACGGCAGGTTGACGGCGTCGAGATATTATAGTATTTTAGATTATTCTAATTAACCGAGGATTACGCCATGAAAAACGATATACGATTCTGTCTCGACAACGAATGCAGCGAGGTATCCCGCGTATCCCTTGAGACACTCTCATCATATCTTGAGAGATTTTCCTGGATATAGAGAATCCCCTCACCAATCTCATTCGCCACAGGGACATTGGTCCCTGTTTTTTTTACCCCGTTTCACCCGATACCGTCCGGCCGCTTCCCCGAGATGATGCTGTCCACGGTGTTCTGCTTGGAATAATGCCCGCCGGTGACGAGCCCCATCATCCCCTCGCCCCCCAGCAGGCGCTTCCGTATCGCCGGTGCCCCGGTCCCCCTGGCATGCAGGTCCATGACCCGGTCCCTCAGCTCCTCCATGCGCCGGATCTTACGTCGCAGGGCCTCGCCGCCGTTTGCCACCGCCCCCTTGAGGCTGCAGAAGATGGTATCGATATCCAGTGCGGAGAGCCGTTTCAGCGTCTCCAGTATCACGGAATAGTTCTCATCGCTCCTGAGATAGGAGAAGGAGGTCCCGCAGAAGAGGTCCCCGGTGAAAAGCCATCGCCGGCGGCGCTCGTAGAGGCAGATGTGGTCGTCGCAGTGACCGGGCGACGCGATCACCTCCAGGGAGAATCCCTCCGTGTCGATGCGGTCCCCCACCGGGGTCCCCCGGGAGGGCTCCGGCCATGCCCACACCACCCGCTGGTAGGGGCGGAGCCGGTTCAGGCGAGGGTCGGCGAGCAGCGGCAGGGCCAGGGGATGGGCAAAGACAGGTATCCCGTACCGCTCCTGCAGCGCCCGGTTGTTCCCCACATGGTCCTCGTGATGGTGGGTGTTGACGATCGCCGCGATCCTCCGGTTCTCCAGGGCCGCCATGAGGTTCTTCCCGGCCCTGCTGGTCCCGGTGTCGATGAGGATGTCCCCCAGGAGAAAGCAGTGCACCGGGTACAGCAAGATGCCCATGGGGGACCGCCCCATGTAAAACAGGGTCACCGGATTACGATCGATCACCTTCAGCATGGCTCCTCCGCAGTGAGCAACGAGTTATGGCGCTCCGCCGGCACGCACCGTCAGCGCAGCAGATTCAGTAACACGGTTATGACGATGGCGTTGACAAAATCGATGAAGAAGGCCCCAACCAGGGGGACCACCAGGAATGCCCGCTTGGCCGGCCCATACCGCTCCGCCAGGGACTCCATGCTGGCCATGGCGTTCGCGGTGGTACCCAGCATGAAGCCGCAGAAGCCGGCGCAGGTGACCGCCGCATCGTAGTCCCTCCCGAAGAGCCTGAAGAGGGGCCAGAAGCAGGCGGCCCCCACCAGCACCACCTGGCCGGCGATGATCACCAGCATGGGGACCGCGACGTCCACCAGCTCCCAGAGCCGCAGGGTCATCATCGCCATGGCAATGAAGAGTGAAAGCGACACGCTCCCGATGTTGTCGATGACCCGTTGCGACAGGGGGAGCAGCCCAGTCAGATCGGCCAGGTTCCGTATGATCGCCCCGGCGAACATGGCGCCGATGTACGCCGGCAGGGTAATCCCCAGAGACTGGAAGCCCCGGCTGATCCAGAGGCCGATCCACATTGCCACGAGCACCGCCACGAGATTCTTCAGGATCACGTAGGATTCCCGCCCCTCCCCCTCGGGCGGGGCCGCGATCCCCTCGGGGAGCTGCGCCTCCAGCACCTCGGCCGCCGTGGGGGGTGCCGCGCGGCCGGCGGCGCCGTGACGGTGCCCCAGCCGGTACCGCTCCACAAGCCAAGTGCCGATGGGGGCCCCGATGAGCCCCCCGCTGACGATGCCGGTCATGGCGGAGGCGACGGCGACGCTGGAGGCGCCGCGGATCCCGGCGCTCTCGAAGAGGGGGGCGAAGGCGAGGCCCGTGGCCGGCCCCCCCACGAGGGTGACCGAGGAGTTCAGGACACCGAAGAGCGGGTGCTGCCCCAGGGGAACCGCCACGGCGATGCCCACGAGATTCTGCAGCAGCGTGAATATCACCGCGATGATGAAAAAGGTGACGATCTTCGGGCCGCCCGTTTTGAAGAGGGAGAGGCTGCTGCCGAAGCCGATGGAGGTGAAGAAGGCGGTCATCAGCGGCCCCTGCAGGGACGCGTCGAACCGGGGCGGCTGGCCCCCCATCTGCCGCACGGCGAGCCCCAGGAGGGCAATGACGAGGCCGCCGATCACCGGCGCCGGCATGTTGTAGCGGGAGAGCGGCGGTACGATTCGCCGGATGCCGTACCCGAGAAAGATCACCGCGCCGGCCAGGGTGAGCGTCTGAATCATGTCGAGGTTCATAATGGGAAAGTGAGGTGGAAGAGCCGCGATGCGTCAACCGAAAATTTGATGCAGCCCTGCAGTTCCAGGGGCCTTCCCATGACCCACCGTCTCGGCCCGTTTTCGCAACCGGGCGCGTCCATCGTCCCTGTATGCGGAAACCGCTTTTGACACGGGTGTGACGGATGCGGCAATTTTATGTTTGACACCGGTTCTCGCAGAACTAAAGTATTGTCAACAGCCTCACCGAAGAATCGATCCTCGTCGAGCGGCACCAAAGCGGGGAGCATCAATTATCCCGACAATCAGGGGGAGAGACCATGAAGCGTTCATTATTTGTTATTACACTATTTCTCGTGCTGGCCGCGGCGGCGTCGATCCCGTGCCGGGCCCGGGCGATGCAGCTGGGCGTGGGGCCCGCGGTATGGTACGCCGGGTGGAACCCGGTGTCCGAGGATTTCACCGCGGGATCGAGCATAACAAACTGGGCCCTTTTTAAAGCATCTATCACTCAAGTACGGAAACACTATTCCATGAACCCGGCGTTTCTCTACGGCCCCTCGCTGATTCTTTCCTGGGATCGATGGAGCCTCTCGGCCATCTTCGTCACCGGCAGGTACAGGGTGCAGGCCGGATCGATTTACTATGCGCCCGCAACATCAGTTATTAGTCCATCCGACTCCAGCCAGGACATCTACAAGTACGACCTGGACACCACCATCGGTTACCGGCTCACCGAGATCCTGAAGCTCTTCACCGGAGTAAAGTATCAGCGCTATACGCTCAAAAAACGGGGAATGATGGAAGCGGGCAGCCTGATGATCGAGAAGGTGGACGCGGTGCTGGACTCGGCCGGCGTCGGCTTCGGCGTTGCCGTCACCTATCAAGTCCACGGCAACTTCTATCTGCTCTGGAACGTATCCGCCCTGGCCATGGTGTCCTTCGTATCCTACGACAGCCAGTATAGTATCCCCGATCTCTCAATCTTCTGGCCGTACAAGCGGACAGCCCGGGTTCCGGGATTCGGCGGCAACAGCACCCTCTCGCTGGCCTACTACATCGAGCCGGCCTCCACCACGGTCTCCCTGGGCGTCCGCTACCAGTACATCCGCTACTTCCCCAGGGCCGGGTGGGGCATCGAGGGACTCTTCAACAACAAGCAGGACCAGTTCTACGGGATCATGGTGTCGGCGATCTACACCTTCAACCTGTAGAAGCCTCCCCGCAGGGGGGCGTGTGAGATCGCGGGGAGAAACGCGCCCCCCTTACTGTTCCCAATCAATTGCAGGGAGTGTACGTGGAGGGGCATCGAGCCAGTGTTCCGTCACCAGGTAGTTCTCGATGCTCCCCAGGTCCATCCACCTCCTGATGTCCAGGGCGATGCGCACCATGTTGGGGATCATGGCCGGGAAGCCGCCGAAGAACCTCACCGGGTCCAGCAGGTCCCCGGGGCATCTGAAGTGCTCCTCCACGATCCCCCCCAGCTCCGGTGAATCGGGGATGATCGGAGCCGCCACCACGTTCCGCACGTAGTTCCACAGGGGGTGCACTTGCATCCCCAGAGGGGTGTGCCCTTCATGCCACATCCTGATGAAATCGTGGCGGCACAGGCCCCTGCGGGACCTGAAAAGGGTGAGGAGCCCCAGGCCCGGCGTCTGCGTACCGGGAGGCCAGTCGCGATCGTAGGAGAGGGGGATCGATTCCTCGACCCGGTAGCCGTAACAGGGCCCCTCCCAAGCATTGCGCACCCTCTCCGCCCACGAAGGCCCCGCGAAGAACCCATCCCAGAGGGAGACCAGGGCGACCCGCTCTTTCCGGTAGGGGGTGATGGAGAGGCGCGGGGGATCCGCGGCGGTCAGGGTGGCCTTGCACCGTACCGCGGTCCCCTCGAGGAGGCGGGGGATGAAGCGATCCAGGACCCTGTGCCGGAAGGAATTTACCGGCTCGGTCCTCTCACCTCTCAGGATAAAGACCATCTTGTGCATGGGCCCCCCTTTATGATTACGGCATGCTCCCGGTACTGAGTCATTGTGCACGCATCTTTAACACACCGCACCGCTATTCACCGATATGAGAGAACGGCGCACGGCGCCATTTCACGACTCCCGCACCGGCGGTGACGCGGCACCGTCCGATTTCTGCTTGAATAATTCATCCGCTCCGACAACAATGATCCTTTATCGACATATTCAATTACAACAGGAACAGGAAGGAAAAGCATGGAACATTCTATTCTTCTCGCCGCGGTCCCCGCATTGGTGATCGCGGCCTTCACGGTCCACTGGATAACGATCATGAGGATACGCTCCTCCGAGGAGAGGCTCCCCCGCTGCCGCGGCGCCTATCTGGGGCTTTCAATCCAGCTGGTCCTGTACGGATGGCTGGTCTATCTCCTCTACGGGAGGGCACACCCGGCTCTGGCCCTCGTCCCCCTGGGCATGACCTTCTCCTCGGCGGGGGACCTGTGCAACCTCCAGTTCGATCCGATCAGGAGAATGACCGGCGAACCGCTCTTCTACGGGATACTCTGCTTCATGGCGGCGCAGATATGCTACATCGCCGGGTTTCTCAGCATGATCCCGGTAGCACAGCTGGCCTCTCGGGGATACCTCTATCCCCTGCTGGCCCTGCTGATCTTCGTACCGGCGGTTCTTTTCAGGTTCCGGGTGTACAATCCGGAGAGACCGAAGAGTATCATGGCCGGCGCACTGATATACGGCGCCATCCTGGGCTCCATGGCCGCGGTGGCGCTCTCCGCCGCCTGGGTCTTCGGCGGCCCGTGGCGCATCATCGCCGCAGGGGCCCTCTTCTTCCTCCTCTCCGACGCCATCATGGGGGAGACGACGATACACGGACGCCACCCGGTCACCGAATACCAGGTACCCTGGATCACCTACCTGGCGGCGCAGGGGCTCATCCTCTACGGCTTTGCAATGGCCCTGGCATGAGCGCCCTCTGACGGCGCCCCAAGGGCGCCTTGTCTGAGGGGGAGCGAGCTTTAGGCACCGTGCCCGAATTTTCAGCGGAATAAGAGGCGCTTCAACGGCACCTGAGGGCTTCGCCCGGCGTGCCCTCCCCTTTCAGGCGGCACGGGAGCCCTCCGCTCCCCGCCGTCAATCGAAGCTGAAGGTGTACACGGCCGATACCGTGATCCCGAAATAATGGTCCATCCTGCCGTCGAAATCGTCGAAACCGCG
>JAFGJK010000098.1 GCA_016929135.1 Spirochaetota bacterium
GGTTGTTTCAGAATCCCCCCTCCCCGGGACATCCCCGGGTATGTCCGCGGGGCCGCTGCCGTCCGCACCGACACCGGTACCGAGTCACCGGGGGTGAAAGGATCAGGGCCGCACGGCACCGGCCCCCCCCACGATTCGCTTCAGCACCAGGTAGAGGGGGAGCCCGGCGAGGAAGAGCAGAAAGCCGATGAGGGAGGTGCGCGGGCTCGCCAGGAGCACGCTCAGGTTCACCGCCCCGTAGACGGCGATGAAGAGCAGCGGCATGAGCGGGTAGAGGCGCATCCGGTAGATCCCCTCCGGCTCCCCGTCACGCCTGGCGCGGCGGCGCAGCACGAAGACCGAGGCCGCCGCGGCCGCCATGCCGATGCTGTCGAAGAACATCACGTACTCGATGATGCTCTGGAACGAGGCCAGGAAGAAGAGTATGATGAGGATGACGGCGACGAAAAAGATGAGTGCGAACTCCTGCACCTGCGTCCGCTCGTTGACCCGCATGAAGATCCCCGGCAGCACCCCGTCCTCGGCGATGGCGTAGTAGATGCGCGGGTTCGACATGAGCGAGGCGTTCACATAGGCCATCACCGAGAAGAACATGATCACGGCGAAGACGCCGTGCGCGCGCGGTCCCAGGACGATTCCGGCCATGTCCGAGGCCAGGGCGGTGGAGCCCCGGAGCCCCTGGAATCCCAGTACGCGATAGTAGGAGAAGTTTACCAGGAGGTAGAGGGTGAGTATGATGGCGATGCCGAAGGCGATGGACCGCGGGACGTTCCGCCCCGCCCGGGGAACGTCGCTGCCGAAGTTGATGGTCTGCTGGTATCCCCCGTAGGTGAAGAAGATCGGCACGAAGCAGAGTAGGAAGGCCCTGAGCCCCTCGCCGGGGGAGAGCACCGCCGGCGCGGGGCCCGCCGCGGCGGCCGGCTCGGCCACGAATACCGCGGCGATGAGGAGCAGGACGAGGCCGATCTTGATCACCATGAGTACGTTCAGCGTACGGGCGCTCATCTTGATCCCGGCCATGTTGATGCCGTAGAGGAGGGCGATGGCGCCGATGGTGGTGATCCGCACCCCCAGGTCGTGCTCCAGGCCGGGGAAGATGAGGGGATTGATGTACTCGGCGCCGATCACCGCCACGCCCGCCGAGGAGCCGGCGTTGGCGATGATGGTGATCCAGTTCACCATGAAGGCGAAGGCCGGGTGGTAGCAGTGGGAGACGATCTTGTAGTAGCCGCCGGCCACCGGGTAGCGGGACCCCACCTCGGCGAAGGTGAGGGCGCCGCAGAGGCTCGCCACGGCGCCGGCGGTCCATGCCATGAAGAAGATGAGGGGCACCTGGGCCTTCTGGGCCACCTCCACCGGCGTGCGGAAGATCCCCAGGCCGATCACCAAGCTCACCACGATCATGGTGAGGTCGAAGGTCCCCAGCTTCGGCTTGATGGTCATGCGGGCGGTCCTGCCTAGTGAGCCTACCGGGTCAGCAGCCCGGCGTCGATGACCAGCTGCGTGCCGGTGACGTAGCGCGCGGCGTCCGAGGCCAGGTAGAGCACGGCGTGCGCCACGTCCTCCGGTTCGATCCAGGGAACCGGCAGCAGGTTTCCGGCGGATCGTTCGGCGATCTCCTGCGGGGTGCTCCCCTCCAGGAATGCCAGGCCGTCGTTCATGGGGGTGTTCACCCCGGTGGGGTGGATGGAGTTCACCCGTATGTTGTGCGGCGCCAGCTCGATGGCCCAGGACTTGGTGAGGCCCACCAGGCCCCACTTCGAGGCGGCATAGTGGCTCAGGCGGTTCATTCCCCGCAGCCCGGCGATGGAGGAGTTGTTGACGATCACCCCGTACGAGCGCGCGATCATGTGGGGCACGACGTGCCGGGCAGCGAGCCACGCCCCCTTCAGGTTTATGTCCAGCATGGCGTCCCACTCCTCCTCCCCCATCCCCTGGACCGTCCCGTAGGCGCAGATCCCGGCGTTATTGAAGAGGATGTCGATCCTGCCGAACCGTCCGGCAGTGGCGGCCACCGCGGCCTTCAGGTCGGCGTCCCGGCGGACGTCTCCGGTGAAGGTCAGGCACTCCGAGCCGGCCTCGCGGCACTCCCGGACGAGCGAGGTCATCTCGTCCTCGGAGCCCATGGCGTAACCCGGGTATTCCATGGGCCTGGCGATGTCGAATGCGGCGATGCGGACCCCCTCCCCCGCCAGGGCCAGCGCGACGGCGCGCCCCTGACCGTGGGCGGCGCCGGTGATGAAGGCGACCTGGTCTCTGAACGGCATGGCTACCTGTGATCCTCCTGTCCCGGTTTCCTGTAGGCGTGGAGATACTCGTCGATCTCCGTCCCTATGGCGTTGTTGAATATGTTCGTGGCGATCATGATCCCCGCGAAGGCGGTGAGGACCACGATCTCCCGGTCTGAGAAACGTTCCCGCACCGGCGCGAAGACCGAGTCGTCCACGAAGCCCCTGTTCCTCCCCATGGCGGCGCCGAAGTCCAGCACCCGCTGGTCGGCGTCGGCGATCTCCAGGGCCTCGGGGCTCTCCCCCGCGTCGATGATGGCCTTGCGGAAGTAGGTGCTGCAGAGGGGGCACTCCGTCGATTCCGAGATGGACCAGGCGAAGAGGCAGGCCAGGCGGTCCCCCAGGATCCTCTTCACCCCCTCGTAGAGGGGGTACCAGGCCATGTAGGCCTCGAAGGGCTCCAGGGAGTGCCCCAGGGTGCGCTTCATGTTGGTGATGCGGGCGTTGTATTCCTTCACGTGCCGGTCGAATGCGGCGGCGACCTCCGGCGGCTCCTGTCCCTGCGGGACCGGCGGAATTCTCGGTGTCATGGGCGGATCGTCCTCATAAAAATATCTCGCTGCCGGACGATGTAAGCACGGCGCCGCGCCGGTGGCAAGAAAAAAACCGGCCGGAGTGAGCGGTAACATGCCGATACGCCATCACCGAGCCAATGACGCTCCCATATTTAAATAATCAATCTCGGATGTTTCTTATCCGTGCCTTATTTTCATTATCATAATATACACGGAAAGAACGAATGTGAGGCCGTTGGAAAAGATGACGGGATACGAACATATCAGCAGTCCGTAGACGAACCAGAGGAACACCCCCCCGCATATGAGGCCGTACATGAAGAGGGACAAATCCCCGGTTTTTTGTGTTTTAAATATTTTATATGCCTGCGGTACGAGTGAGCTTGTCGTTCCCAGTGCTGCCGCGAATCCTAACAAGTCTATATAATTCATTCGTGTCACTTTATTAATACTTAATTATTCGCCCCATATGCATAATCCCTGCCACACATAAAGAATTGCGGAATATGGCAACAATTATTTTTTTGATAAAAAGAAAATTTCCTGGGACAGTATGGATTGTTTCGGCCGCAACCCTCTGCAGGAACAACGTCGAAGTGCCGGTCACACTCCCAACATAAATTTTAATCAGCCGTTATGTTTTACCGGCTCTTCGCGCTCAACGCCTTTTCCCACTTTTTGCGCATCTGCCTCCTTCTGACGGATGTACACATCCCGTTGCGGGAAGGGTATCTCGATGCCCAGTTCGCGAAAACGGCGGGCGACTTCATAATACAACTGGCTTTTAAGGACACCGGGACGAGTGGTATACTCGCGGGTCCAGACACGCAGGTTGAAAATCATGGCGCTGTCTGAAAATTCCAAAAACAGCACATCCGGTTTAGGGTCGTGAAGCACACCGGAATTGTTAAGAGCAATTTCCAGCAATACCCTGCGGATGATCTCCGGATCTTCTTTATAGGACACGCCAATAGGGAAATTAAAGCGAACATCGCGATCCGTATGGCTCCAGTTGATGACGGTTTCCGATATGAACTGGGAATTGGGAACAATGATGGAAATATTGTCATTGGTGACAATGGTGGTGGCGCGCATGGAAATATCTACAACGTCGCCTGTAATATTGGCGACTTCAATGCGATCTCCCACTTTGACTGGTCTCTCCAGAAGAATGATGATGCCGCTAACGAAATTGTTGGTGATGTTCTGAAGACCGAAGCCGATACCAACGCTAAGAGCGCCCAGGAGGATCGTAAGACTGCTTAAATTGATGCCGGCAGTTTGAAGTATAATGACAAACCCCACCGTCAAAATCATATACTTAACGATGCTGCCGATGGCCACTCTGACCCCTAGCTCGATTTTGCTTTTCACCAGCAGACGACGCGCGATCAGGCGGCCCAGCCAGGAAGCGGCCACCACCAGAATGGCTGTCCCAGCGATCATGTATAAAAGCATCCAGAGGGTGAAGGTAGAACCTCCGAGTTCAAACAGCGGAATGCTGAGCGAATCTCTGATTTGTTTCATCAAATCCGAAAAGCTGTCCATATCTGCCTCCTAAAACGGAAAGAAAACGGGAATTAAAAGCACCGCCAGAATCCAGAGAATCAAATTCAGCGGCGCGCCCACCCTGGTAAAATCTGTAAATTTGTAGCTGCCGACGCCGTAAATCATTGTATTGGTCTGATATCCCACCGGCGTCATGAAGCTTGCGGATGCGGCAAAGGCTATTGCCATTAAAAACGGCGTCGGGCTGACATCCATTGCTTTAGCCACGGCAATGGCAATCGGCGCCAGAAGCACGGCAGTGGCGTTATTGGACATCAACTCAGTCAAAAGCGAAGTGATCAGATACAATGCGGCCACGATGGCGATCGGCCCAAAGCCGCCCAGAAACCGTATCATCCCATCTGACAGATACATGGCCACCCCGGTCTTATCAAGGGCAACACCCAGCGATATTATGCCGCCCAGCAGGAAAATAACTTTCCAGTCGATGGCGTCATAGGCTTCCTCAAGCGTGATGCAGCCCGTAACGACTAATAGAATCGCACCGATAATCGAGCCGGTGATAATTGGCACAATGCCCAGAGCGGCCGTGACCACAACGGCGAGAATGATGGCCGCGGCAGGAAGGATTTTACTTTTTCGGTAATGCGGCGTTTCAATATCGGAGACAATGACGAAATTTTTGTTATCTTTAAGCGCTTCATAATTTTCTTTGCGAACTTCCAGTAAAATAGCGTCCCCCGCTTTAAGTGAAGTGTCGGCAAAACCGGTGTTGCGCAAGCTGCCACGGTGCCGAAGCGCCAGAGCCGTGACACGGAAGATATTACGGAAGGCCGCCGATTTGATGGTTTTACCGATCAGACGGGAGCCCGGCGCGATCACAACCTCCGTCAGCATCAAATTTTCGCAACGGAAATCTTCCTCATGCAGTTCGCAATCCGATTTCATATGAATGCCAATGCGTTCCTTAAGCTCCTGAAGCTGTTTGATGTCGCAGCGAACGCGCAGAAGGTCGTTCTCCTGTAAAACAATGTCTAATACGGGCGTATAAAGTCTCCTGCCGTCCCTGATGACCTCCAGAACATCAATTTCCAGATCCTTGATCAGCGGGGAATCCGCCAAGCTATGTCCAATAGATTTAGCGCCGGCAAGAAGGACGACATCCGTCAGATAATCGCGCATCCTGTATTTGTCCGTAAGGCTTTCCGCGGAAGAGCGAACGGGGATTAGCCGCACTCCTATCAGCGTCATATAGAATACGCCCGCCCCGAAAAAAACCAGGCCCATTTTCGTAAAATCAAACATTCCCAGGGCGGGAAGGCCGTGCTCAACGGCAATGGTGCTCACCAGAATATTGGTGGATGTGCCGATCAGAGTACAGACGCCGCCGAACATTGACGCGAAGGAAGCGGGCATTAAAAGTTTAGCCGCATTCAGCTTGTTGGTTTGCGCCAGCCCCAGAATCAGAGGAATAAAAACGGCCATCACCGGCGTATTGTTTGCAAAGGCGGAGATCGCGCCGATCAGCATCATGGTCGCCACCAATCCGATCCAGTAGTTAAACTTGAATATCTTTGAAGACAAACCTCCAAGAAATAATAACACGCCGGTTTTCTGCAGCCCTGCGCTCAAAACGAACATGGCGCCGACCGTCATCGTTGCGACATTGCTGAAACCAGAAAGCGCTTCTGAGGGGGATAGAATTCCGGAAAAAAGTAGAATGGCCATGACCACAAGCGCCGTAAGATCGACGGGAAGCTTTTCCGAGGCGAAAAAAAAAGCTGCCAGCACGATTACTCCCAGAACAATTACCATCTCCAGCGTCATGAATTCAGCTCCATCATCTGATTATTCAATGTCTCCACCATCTTTTCGGCCTACGGACGCCCTTACATGGAGAGGTTGAAATGATAATTTTTTTACAACAATATAATCATACAACCTCCCGCATACTTTGCAAGCAAAAATGTTCCATGTCTTAGAGCTGGCCTTGCACAATCGGATAATAGCGCGAGTGAAAATTTCTAAATTGTCTTGCTTCTTTGGTGGGTTTCAGGCTCTTTGATATTGTGCCCGGGAATAGGTCAGAAGTTAATTATAAATTTGACAAATAATAATTTTCATAGGACAGAACTGATTCTACCGCAACCCCATGTAGTAACACCACCATAACGACGATCACCCTCCCTTCAATATTTTGATTCACGCGCAGCGAGTAGCTCGCTGTCCCGCGCAGGCTCAGTACCGGTCGCCCGCCACGCCCCGATCGACAAGGGACTCGAGCCGGTCCAGGTGCGACCTCCGCAACGTCATATCCTGCGACGCCCAGTTCTCCTCCAGGCGTTCAATTCTCCGTGTCCCCGGTATCGCGGCGAGGGGGACATGGCGCGACAGAAGCCATGCCAATGCGACTTGAGCTGCTGTGGCTTCGATCTCTTTTGCGATTTCAGCGACACAATCGGCCAGCCGGCCGTTCCTGGCGATCGCCTCCTCGGTAAACCGCGGATTCTCCAGCCTCCAGTCTCCGGGTTCAAGGTCGCTTCGCGACCGGATCGCCCCGGACAGGAATCCCCGGCCGAGTGGAGCGTAGGCCACAAATCCGATGTCGAGCCGTTGAATCGTCGGCAGAATGCCGGCCTCGACGTCCCGCGACCACAGGGAATACTCGGTCTGGAGCGCGCTGACCGGATGGACCCCGTGGGCGCGGGCGATGGTATCCGGGTCCGCCTCGGACAGGCCGATGTAGCGAACCTTCCCCTCCTTCACGAGCCCGGCCATGGCAGCGACCGTTTCCTCGATCGGTGTGTCGGGGTCCACGCGATGCTGATAGTAGAGATCGATGTAATCCGTCCCGAGGCGCTTCAGCGAGGCATCGCAACAAGCCGTTACATAATCCGCACTCCCCTTGATCCCCTGCCAGCTGCCGTCCTCGCCGCGTGAAACGCCGAACTTGGTTGCCAGCGTGATCCGGTCGCGGCGCCCCTTGAGCGCCTTCGACAGCAGGATCTCATTCGTAAAGGGGCCGTACATGTCCGAGGTGTCCCAGAAGGTGCACCCGATGTCCGCCGCCCGGTGGAGAACGCTGAGATTTTGGGCCTCCGAGGAGGAGCCGTAAAATTCCGACATTCCCATGCAGCCCAGACCGATTGCGGGCACTCGAAGGCCCTGCGATCCAAGGTTGACCTGTTTCATAATTTCGATCCCCTTGTGCGTATATTTTTATGAAGCTGCTGGGAGAAGAGCAATGCATCAGAGAGCACAAGCGTTATACGAACCACCAGGAATCTCATGAGATCCTCCGTATCAGGAGCTACATCCATCTATATACAGTACACAGAGGACGTGTTGATACAGATCCTCCCCTGTTGTACGGTGGCGAGTCAACCTTTCCATCCTCGTGCGAATAACTGAACTCGCTCGCTATCCCCGTTGCGGCGGCCCATAGTCTCTAAAAAGCATTTCAAAGAAAGAAAACGGCCCGAGGGGAATGATCTCAAAGTCGATGAATTTCTCCCGGACAAAGGGCAGCTCATCAAGGCTTTTTCGCGCTTCATCAACACTGCCGCATTCAAGAACGAACACGACCCCCAGGCGGCGGTCCTGACAGGTGTACATCTCTCGAACCGCACCTTCTTTGTACAGTCTCCAGGCGTGCTCGACTTCCGCTGCAAGATGTGGCTGTATTTTCTCAGTAGTTGTGTGAGGATCAACCTTGGCGATTGCGAGAATCTTCATCTCTTCTCTCCTTTCTGTGATAGAATTTATTTGGGGGAAGGATCGACTTGCATCGGATCGAGGCCACTGGCAGCCCAGGCGAATGCCTGATCCCGGTTCAGCCGGTTCAAACGCGCCATGTCGTCATCGGGAATTTCAAAATCGAACACATTGATATTTTCCCGGATGCGCTCGGGTTTGCTGCTCTTCGTTAATACACAATAGCCGTGCTGCAGCCCCCATCGCAACAGCAATGCGGCTTCCGATACCTTGAGCTTCGTCGCAATTTCTTTCGTGACCAGTTGGCATTCTTCTTTCATCCCGGCAAGGACCTCTCCGCCCTGTCCTTCTCCCGTCCGCCAGGTCGAAAGGGGGGCAAGCGAGCTGTATGCAATCGGCGCGATTGCATGCTCCTTCATGTACCTGGTCAGATTAATCCGGGCGCACATTGGATGAAACTCAACCTGGTCTGCCTCTGGTTTCTCCAGGCCTGCATCCAGTATCTCTTGTATTCTCTCTTCATTGTAGTTCGACACGCCGATATGCCTGGTGAGACCTGACTTCTTCAGCGCCACCAGAGCGCTCCACTGTTCCAGTCTCAGCTCCGACAGCGGGGCATGTATGAGGTAGAGATCGACATAATCGAGCCGGAGCTGTGTGAGTTGACGTTTCAGCGTTTGAACGGTCTGTTCGTAGGTTTTTTCCGGTGCCCCCCACTGCGTGTATCCGGGAAACAGTTTCGTAGTCACAAAGATATCATTCCTTGAAACGCCGGCCGCCTGTATCCCTCTGCCGGTCCCCTCTTCGTTATTGTAGCCCTCGGCCGAATCGATATGCCTGAATCCGGCTTTCAGCGCCTCCCTTACACAGCATTCGGCCTGGTCGATTGGCAGCTGGTAGGTGCCGAATCCCACGAGCGGCATGTCTATTCCATTACGTGCCGATTTTGATATTTCCATCATTGGTAACCTTTGTAAATATTTTGTACAGTGCAAAGAGGACTTGTTGATGAGAATTGCCCCCTGTTGTACGGCGGTTGGTTAAATCTCAGTATGGCAACTATGATTGTTAACCATCCTCCATGGCACACCTGAAATATAGTGCATTACGCGGAAAGGACAAGGCACGATCCTCCATATTCTTGCCTATTCCTACAATCTCAAAAAACATTCATTGCCTGATAATCGATTTTATTATATATTTATACAAAAATGAAAAAGCGGGATTCAACGATATGGTAAATACAAAACGAAAAATGGTCGAGCTCCTCGAGCAACAGCTTCCGGAGGAGGGTGTCGCTGCCACGTCAATAGACGGTATCAAGCTCTACCGCGTTGACAGATCCTTTACCCGCAAACCGGCGTCATACAATTCGGAAATCATTATTATCGCCCAGGGTGAAAAGCGGGTCTTTCTGGGCGATGATGTGTATACCTACAATCCCTCCCGCTACCTTGTGCTGCCCGTTCCTTTGCCTGCAGAATGCGAAGCCATGGTATCACCGGACGGCCCGTTGCTCGGAATTTCCGTCAAAGTCGATCCCCTGACAGTCGGAGAGATACTGCTTGAGCTGGATGAGACCCGACCCCCGGCAGAGTATCTGCATAAAGGGATTTACACCGCACCCATGACAGAGAGTATTGCGGATACCGCTCTACGCCTTCTGGAAGCACTGTCATCGCCGGATGACGGGCGTATCCTCGGTCCCATGATTATGCGTGAGATGATATATCGGGTTTTACGCGGTGAAAACGGCGAAGCCCTGCAGGCACTGGCCTACAGGGACAGGAGGTTTTTTCAGATTGCGAAAGTACTCAACAAAATTCATGAGACCTATCACCAGGACCACGATATCAAGAGCCTCGCCATGGAAGCCGGGATGAGCATATCCTCGTTTCATACGAGTTTCAAGGCAGTGACGGACGCGTCGCCCCTGCAGTACATTAAAAGCGTCAGGCTTCACAAGGCCCGCGAGCTCATGACCCAGGATGGGGTCAATGCCTATAATGCGGCGCTGCGTGTCGGCTATGAAAGCCCTTCCCAGTTCAACAGGGAATACAAGAGATTTTTCGGGATCACTCCCGCCAGAGATGCCGCAGGAATACTGAATGAAAATGCTTCATGATGCCGCTCCAGGGTTGTGCGGTCACCTCCCGGCAAGCTGCGATTGCTGAATCACATTGATACGTTGCAGAATGGATGTCATCGGCCGCGATCCCATGGAGGAACCACACAGAAGTGCCGGTCTCGTTCCCCTCTTGAATTTTTTGAACCTATCCCGCCAGATCCTGCAGCTCCTGTGCCTTGTTCGCCAGATCTTGAGTCGTGAGAGAAAGATCTTTGGCCCCCATGGCGATCTCCTGAGTCGCGCTGTTGATCACCGAGAGGCTTTTCGCGATCTCCTTCAGGGCCAGCTTCTGCTCCGTGGCGGCGTTCAAGACATTGTCCGCATCCCTGGAAAGGTGTCCAAGTGATTCCCTGGCCACCCGGTTCAATGCCAGGTCCTGCTCCATCATGTCCACCACGATGTCGATTCTGTAGCTGAACTCTGCGATGTATTCGATCATCGTGCTCAAAGAGTTCACGAAGCCCTCCAGCCTTCCGGAAACCCTGGTGATCTCGTCGTTGCTTGTCTCGAACATGTCGTTGATCGTCTTCAGGTTTGAGGATGTGCTGTCCGCCAGCTTGCCTATCTCATCGGCCACTACTGCGAAGCCCCTCCCGTATTCGCCCGCCCGTGCGGCCTCGATGGCGGCGTTGAGCGAGAGGAGGTTGATCTTATCGGAAATATCCTCTATAATGCTCACCGTATCCCGCACGCCCTTGAATTTCGACGCCGCCATGAACATCACCTTCAGCAGCTCCTGGATCTCGTCTTTCGACGATCCGACCATCGTATTGAGTTTGTCGCGGATGCTGAGGGCGTCCTTCATCTTCTCCCCCTCCATCGAGACAATGCTGTGAAGGCTGTCCATGTCCCCGCTCACCTTGCTGGAGAGCTCCGCCTGCTTCTGCGCGATCGCGTAGATTCCCTCGCCGCTGGCGGTCACCTCCTCCACCGAAGCGGTAATCTGTTCCACCGATGCCGCCTGGGACTGGGCGTTCGTGGAAAAGGTCTGCGTAGTCTGCGACAGTCCTTCCGTGGATCCGGCAAGGAGCGCGGCGGCGCTGTGCGTCCTGTCGAGTATCGAACGGATACTCTCGCCCATTCGGTTGCTCTCCTCAAGGGCTTCATGGATCGACAGGTTCGCGTGATGACCGTTCTTCAGTATTACGTTACAGATGACCCCCAGCCCGGTCAGGCTGACCAAATAGAGCACAAAAAAGCTCAATGCCTGGGGCTTCGCCAGCGCCTGCGCCTGAAAGGCGATAAAGGAGAAGAATCCAAGGAGAACGCCGCTAGCCAGCGTATAGATCATCACGGCGATGCGGTTCATCAGCAGCGTGGCAAATCCGATGAGTGGGAACACCAGGGCGATCGCGTTGAGCACCTTGATGGTGTCTGTCTTGCCGACACCGTTGAACATGGTGAACCAAACGACAAGTAGCATCGGTACCAGCATCAAGTGCGAGGCAGCATCGACATGCCCCCGCATGTTGATCACCAGCACGAAGAGGAGCACTATTTCCAGAATGAAGCTGCCCAACACCGTGTCGGAGATGACGCTTTTCCCCTGCATGAACACGCCGTACAGGATGAGCAGCAGAATCGCAGAGGCTGCAACGCTGGATATGATGACCAGGTCTTTGGCCCGCTGCTTGTCTCTTAAATCTGAATTCTCATACCTCGAAAGCAAGAGGCGTTCGATCGCGCTCATATGCACCTCCGATACCATCATAGAGCTGTAGGACAATGGATTCGATATCTAACATCCCCGGGGATTCACCGTATCATTGACGGGAATCATCCGAATTGGAACAATCACCACGGCTTTAGTCAAATCCAGCAGGTACGACTGCTACGACAATGGTTTAAACACAGACGATCGTTTTGACAAGACGTTTTTCATTAAATATGCAGGTATTTCGTTACAATCATGATACAGAATTGGATTCAAACGAAAAAAACTCCTGATGAATTAGCATTAAACTCCATGGGAAACAATTGGTTTTATGGGCCGCGATCCCATGATGGAACCACACCGTAGTACGGTCACAGTCAACTCTTAAAGTGTCGTTCCGCAGGAAGGGGCGCAAATGGCTCTGCACGAACGAGGGAGGCGTTAAGCCCCGTTCCGCGCTGCGCAGGAGGCGTGAGGCAGACCTTGTTGCGGCATCCTGCCGCCGGTCTGGTGCGGGCAGGACTTCCGAAAAAGCGCTTGCTGGACCGCGTGGGGGGTGTGGGGGGGTATCCGCGGTGCCCCCCCCCGCATTATAGCTCGGCCCGCTCCGGGTCATCACAAGCCACCCGGCGGCAACCGGCCTTCACGAATAGACGTGCATCAGAAAACCCCTGAAGGGGCTGTCGCACGCCTCGGCGGCGCGGTACACCGCCCCCCTGTCGATGGGGAGCCGCCGCAGGTCCACGGCGACGCCCCCGCCGGAGGACTCCACGAGGGCATACTCGGCGTGGTGCAGGATCACCGGCACCTGGCCGATGCCGTGCTCCCTGAAGGGGAAACCCACGCTGCCGGGATTGATGAAGAGCCTCCCCCGGTGCTGCCGCATCATCTGGATGTGGGTGTGTCCGCAGGCCACCAGGGGTGCGCCGAAGCCGGCGAAGAGGGACTCCAGCTCCTCCGGCGGGGTGGTGGCCAGGACATCGTCCATGTGCGACCGCGGCGAACCGTGCACGCAGAGGATGGCGCCGCCCTCCAGGGGCACCTCGACGCTCCGCCGGAACGTCCGCAGGAAGTCCGCCTGCTCGCCGGTGAGCATCCCCCGCGCCCAGGCGATCGTGTCGGCCATCACCGGGAGCTTGATGTAGCTCCCCATCAGCTCGGGCGAGAGGAGGAACTCGTCGTGGTTCCCCATGACGCACTGGCAGCCCGCCCCCATGAGCATCTCCAGGCATGCTCCCGGCGACGGGCCCAGGGTGGCCACATCCCCCAGGCAGACGATTCCGTCTGCGCCGCCGTGCCGGATGTCCCGCAGGACCGCCTCCAGGGCGATTTCGTTTCCGTGGATATCGGAGATTATCGCAAGCCTCATGCCCCCTCCTCACAACACGTCCAGCACCACCAGGGTCAGGTCGTCCTCGAAGCCCTTCGTTCCGGCGAAGGCCCTAAGGTCCCCCACCAGGATATCGGCGAAGGCCCCGGGCGTCTCCCCCGCCGTCCGCACGATGAAATCCTTGAGCCGCCCCGTGCCGTACATCTCCCCCCCGGAGGCGCGGCACTCGATTATGCCGTCCGTGAAGAGCACCAGCCGCTCCCCGGGCCGGAGCCGCAGGCTCTTCTCCTCCACCCGGAGCTGGCCGAAGAGCCCCAGGGGGTTCCCTTTCGCCTGCAGCTCGATGAAGTCGCCCTCCACGGGGCGGTACAACAGCGCGGGCAGGTGGCCGGCGTTGCAGTAGCTCATGACATTGGTCCTTGCGTTGATGACGCAGAGGAAGGAGGTGATGTAATTGCTCTTCACCGTCGCCCGGAAGACCGCGTCGTTCAGGTGGGACATCATCTGTGACGGCGTGGCGATGGCGGTGACACCCTCCAGGGCCATTTTCGTGATCAGCGAGAGAAAGGCCCCGGGGAGGCCGTGCCCGGAGACGTCGGCGACCATGAGCTCGATGACGTCCCCCTTGTCGCAGTAGTGGTAGAAATCGCCCCCCACCTTGTCCATGGGGATGTGCGCCATATGACAGCGGTACCCCCGCTTCTCCGGCGAGCTCCGGGGGAGCACCTTCTCCATGATGAGCCTGGCGATCTCCAGTTCCTCCTCCATCACCACGTTCCGCTCGCGCAGCGCCCCGTAGGCCTCGGAGAGCTCCCTGGTGCGCTCCACCAGGGAATCGTTGACCACCATGAGCTCCCCGGTGCGCTCCTCCACCAGCCGTTCCAGGCCGACGTTGAGCCGCTCGATCTCGCGCTGCGTGCGCACGTAGCGGTTCGCCAGCACGACGCCCAGGAAGATGATGAACACGAAATACCCGATATGCCCGAAGCGCCCCCAGGGGAGCACGGCGTAGATCGACAGGACGTCGTTCACCAGCGTCACCATGGCCAGGATGACCCCGGCGAGCAGGTAGAAGGCGTCCCTGTTCCTCCTGGCCATGTTCTCCGCGATGATCCAGAGGATCTGAAGGAAGCAGAAGGCCCAGTGCGCCACCACCACATGGCCGAAGTACCACCACCATACCATGTAGTCGGTGAAGACGATCGGAACGAGCATCGACACGAGGGCGACGGCATTGTTGAATACCAGCAGATATCTCTGCCACCGGCCGGGCCCGTTCCTTGCATTGTAGAAAAACGCGTAGAGGTAGTCGACGAACATGCAGAGAACGGGGAAGAGGCAGATGTACTCGATCCGTTTCATCGCCATGAAATCGAAGGGGAGGAAGTTCTTGAGCGCCGAGGAGAGGGTGAAGTAGACACCGAAGAGGAGGCAGGAGCACCCGAAGAAGAGATTCTCCCGCGACACGGGCCTGCGGGCGTACAGCAGGAGGCAGTAGAGGCCCACGGCGATGATCACCACGACGAAGACCAGGAGGCTCACGTTCTCCGCCGCGAAGAAATCGTGGAGGAGATCGATCTCGTAGCCCAGGAGCGCCCTGCCGCCGTCGTAATACATGCCGGCGAAATCGTCAAAATAGGACTGCACCCGCACGGCCAAAACGTTGTCCCCCTGCCGCAACGCGCCGCAGGGGAGCGGGTAGAGGCGCACCCTGTCCCAGGCGTGCCGCCGCGGCGCCCTCCCCGCCGCATCGATCGCGCCGGTCCTGCCGATCAGGATGCCGTTGAAATAGGTCTCGTCGGCGTCGTCGATGGGCCCCAGCCGGAGCATCAGCTGCCGGTCCGGCGGGACCTTCCCCAGCGACAGGTGGATCCGGTACCAGCCGAAAATCGACGATTCGTGGGGGCGGACGCGCCGGTCCTTCCAGTTGTGCGGCATGGACGCCACGGTCTCCCAGGAAGAATCGTCGTACTCGCGGAGGCGGTATGCCGGGTCGTCGCCCCCCATGAACCGCCACTCGCCCCGGGCATCGGCGATATCCAGGGGGACCGAGAGCTCCCTCGGCACCGTGACGGCGGCGTGGAGCCATGCCGGCAGCATGACAAGCAGCAGTATGAATATGCGTCGTCTATTCATAAATGTCCGGAACGGCGTTGACGTGATTTCCGCTCCATGGGAAAGGATTCGGCGAAAATAGCAAGCAAGATTTATGAGCGGCACGGGTGATCGGGGTTGATGACTCTTCTCTACCGCGCGGAGCGTGATTCCATTCTGCAGCCGGAGCCGCCGGCCTCATGGAACGGTACCCCCCCGGGGGAATCCACGTGCAGTTCAAGCCCCCGGGGCGGAAACGAGAGCGACGCGTCCTTCGGGAGGGCCGGGCCGCGAAGGCCCTCACCGCGTCGCATCACCCGTACGGGAGTATTCACTATCGCGAAGAGGGCCCCGAGATTTCAGCATAACGAATAACGATTCCGCATTTTGTCCTCATTTTTTTCGCTTGATCATCTCCTGCCCCTCTATTTATATGCGCATAAATGGAAATACTGTGATAGTTTCAGGGGATTCGGGACAGAACACCCGATTTTACGATTCCGGCCGCGGATAGAATGCACACGGAGAGAGCTGCCGGCACCCTGAGCAGTACCATCATGGGATCGCGGACGAGATATCTATTGTATCGCATGTAATTTCCTCCTTGCTGCAAAAATATTGCAAAAGGGCGGTGAGCGATCCGGAGCAACAGGCAATCTCATGAGCCCCTTTCAATCGAAGGACCTCACGATAGAGGCGAATACTATTCACAAGGAGAGGACGATGGAAGAGTACTCAATCTATATCGACGGGGAATGGATCCGCAGCGAGAAAAAGATCCGTGTGGTGAATCCCGCCACCGACGATGCCTTCGCCGAGGTGTCCACGACCGACCGCGCGGGCGTTACGAGGGCCCTGGAGAGCGCCCGGCGGGCCTTCCCTCAGTGGAGCGGCATGACCGGAATGAAACGGGGGGACTACCTTCTCGATGTCGCTTCCCGGCTTTCTCATCGCGCAGAGGAGATCGCACGCATAATCACCATGGAAAACGGCAAGCCCATCGCCCAGAGCAGGGCCGAGGTCTCGATGACCATCGACCATTTCCGGTGGTTTGCCGAAGAGGCGCGCAGGGGGTACGGAAGGGTGGTGCCCCACCAGGCCGACGGCAAACGGAACTTCGTGATCCGCCAGCCGGTGGGGGTCGTGGGGGCCATCTCCCCGTGGAACTTCCCGCTGGTCCTCGCCGCACGCAAGGTCGCGCCGGCCCTGGCCGCAGGCTGCACGGTCCTGTTGAAGCCGGCCAGCCAGACCCCGGTCTGCGCGGTGGAACTGGCACGGTGCATCGCCGAGGCAGATTTACCGGCCGGGGTATTCCATCTGCTGGCGGGGAATTCCTCTGAGATCGGCAACGAGCTGCTGGAGAACCCCATCTGCCGCAAAATCAGCTTCACCGGCTCCACCGAGGTGGGGAAGCAGTTGATCCAGGGGGCCGCACGGACCTGTACGAAGCTCTCGCTGGAGCTGGGCGGCAACGCGCCGGTCATCGTCTTTGCCGATGCCGATCTCGAGGCCGCCGCAGAGGGCGCGCTGATAACGAAATTCCGGAACACGGGCCAGTCCTGCGTCGCCGCCAACCGCATCTATGTGGAGCGGCCCATCTACGACGCCTTCATCAAGGCCTTCGTGGAAAAGACAAAAAAGCTGAAGGTCGGCAACGGCCTCGGGGAGGGTGTTGATATCGGGGCCGTGGTGAACAGGCAGGCCCTGGACACGGCGCTCGGCTTTGTCAACGACGCCGTCACGCGCGGGGCACGACTGCTGCACGGCGGGGCACGATGGGGCGACAAGGGGAATTTCCTCGAACCGACCGTCATCGCCGATGTTCCGGACGACGCGCTGTGCGCCCGCGAGGAGATCTTCGCGCCGGTGGCGGCGATCTACCCCTTCTCATCCGAAGAAGAGGCACTCCGGAAGGCGAACGGTACGGAATTCGGCCTGGCCGCCTACGCCTATACCGGCAACGTGAGCCGCGCGGTGCGGGTTGCCGAACGGCTCGAGGCGGGGACGGTCGGAATAAACGACTCGGTGCCCACGACGAGCAACTGCCCCTTCGGAGGGGTAAAGCAGAGCGGATGGGGGAGAGAACTGGGAGCCGAGGGGCTTGATTCCTTTCTCGAAACCAAGCACATATCGCTGGGGATCGCGTAAACAGCAACCGGAAACAGGATTTCAAGATACGCGCGGCCGGCACTGCGGTGCCGGACCGCCGTGACATGATCCTCGACAGAACCCCTTCATCCTCACGCGACCATCCGCATAAAAAAACAAGAACAAATACCGGGCAGAACCTGTCCAATGCAGAAAGCAGGGGAGGATACCAATCGATTATGAATGATTCACCGGTGCCCCTGCGTACGCATTCACTCCGGATCAACTTCCGTCTGCCTCAGGGGGACAGTGCCGGCAGCATGCATCACGGCATCGATCTCAACGGGAGCACCGGGGGCCCGGTATCCATGAATCTGCATATCGTCAGGATCGATTGAATCCCGCGACCGCAGGTTCCGTCGCACCGGGTTTATTTCTGTTATGGAGGCTTGAACATGAAGTATCGGAGAAATTCAAATCTGGCGATACCGGTCATGCTTTTCATGTGCTGCGGCATCGCCCTGGTGGCCCAGGAAGATTCCATACACCGCACGCTCCTTCCCGAGTCCTTCCCGGTCCATGTGTCAGACCAGGGGGTGGTGAACCGGCCCTTCCCGGGGACGGAGGAGCGCATGCTGAAGACCGTCAACGCATTCAGGGGGTATCCCGGCTGCTACATCGCCTGCTATTCGCACAGTGAAAGGGATTCGGCCTATTCCGTGGGAGGGGGTATATACGTGATGGGACAGGTGCGGGTCAGGGGCCGGTATGAAGGGAGGGTATGCAATCCCGAGAACTACGTCGGCAGGGACATCAGCGCGGCGAATGAATTCACGGACCTGTGCGCCGCGGCCCTTCCCGACAGATGCCGGAACGGCTGCTGGGCCGGCGGGGACACCGGCGGCTGGTTCGGCATACAGTCATGGTGACCGGTACGGATCCGCGACTCCCCCGGAGCCCCCGCATTCGGTTCACCCTGCCCCCGGCCCCCCGGGGGCTTGAACGGGACGGAAGCGGGGCGATGGGGCGTTCGGATGCCGAGAGGCGTTTTTGTCATGATCCGGCGGCCCGCTGCCGTGCCGGGTCACCTTCATAATTCTGCCGGCATGCAGCCGGCACCCTTGCCGTTGCCGTTCATTCTTCGTATATTGAAACACGATAGAGCACAGGCAAGCGGCGGCATCCATGGGAAAACCAGATCATCCGATATCACTTCATTCCTGCCGCCTCACTGTCTGCATACTGACGGCGCTCTGTTTGCTGGATTCGACGTACGCCCATCATCCGGCGTCGAACGTATCGCGGAACCCCACGGAGGCGACGCTCATCGCCTCGATGCCCTGTTCGGGCGGATACGCCGTCACCCTCAGATATAAAACCCCGGTTCCCATGACTCCCGCCGGTGCGATTCCCCTTTCCGTGGGGATCTCCCATCAGCGCGGCTCTTTTGAACCGGTCATTCCCTCTCCGAGCAACAAATACCCGCGGTGGACCAAGAGCACCTTCACCTAGGGCCGGGCCTGCCTTCTCTGATCCCGAAGTGATGTGCGATACCGGTACGGTACCGCACGGGCCGCATCAATCTTAATAATTGGAGAAACGCATGAGCCCGATAAGTGTGAGCATGTTCACGGTCACGGTGATAGCCCTTGTGGTGTTACTCGGCAACTTCTATTCCAGCCTGCATGTCGGCAGGGAGACCTGGATGATCATAACGATAGTGACCGCGGCCCTTTTCGTCCTGGAGTACATTGTGGAAAAAACTGTTTTCAGGAAGAAATCCGAAGAATAGCGGCACACCCCCGGCGCGATGCCCCGGCATCGCGCCGGGAACCGCACCGCCACCGCAGGAGCCCCGGAAGCAGAGGCAGGCCGGGCAGCACGCGCCGTCATCGCATCAACTTTTTCGCTTGCGCATCCACGGGCACTGTCATCATATGCATGACCAATGGCAGGGGAGCGTACAAATCAATCCGCGGCTGAGCAGCCCCACAGGATCCTCCCTCTGGACCTGCTCCGCGGGATCGCCGTGATACTGATGATTCAGCAGCATCTGGGGGCGTGGTTCTGGAACGTCAACCGGGAGCGTCTCGACGACAATTACCTGAATCTCCCGCTGCTCTTCCTGAATATGCTGGGGGGCCTCTCGGCGCCCCTGTTCGTCACCCTCGCCGGGTGCGGCACCGTCCTCCTGGCCCGGCGGTATGCCCGCCCGGGAAAACGCCTGGTTTTCAGGGGACTCTGCATCATGGCATTCGGGTATATACTGAACCTGCTCTCCCCCCACTGGTTCTCCCTCTGCTCCTGGTACGTGCTGCAGCTGATCGGCTTCGCCTATATCCTGTCCCCGCTTCTTCTGCGGATTCCCGGCCGGTGGCTGCATCTCCTGCCCCCCCTAATCCTGATCGGGACGATTGTAATCCAGAACTGCCTCGGCACCCCTCTGTCGCTGGACAATCGCGCCATGTCTGACACGGGGCTCCCCGGCGGAGCCCTTCGCCTCGCCCTTGCCGAGGGGCATTTCCCCCTGTTCCCCTGGCTCGCCTTCTTCGTCTGCGGGATGGGCGCCGGCAGGCTGATGGCGTCGGGCAGAGGGAACAGAATAACCCTTCTGGCATCGGTCTATTATCTGACCGGCGTCATCCTCTCCGCCCTGTATCTCCTCGATGCCGATGTTACGAGGCTGCCATCGCTGGTGAGGTTCTTCAGGCTGTCCGTCAGCTTCTATCCGGCCCAGATGCCCCTGGCACTGCTGCTCATCGCGGCCGTGCTGTTCGCGGTGGAATTTTCGGTATCCCACAAGAGAATCAATCCATCGGCGGGCAATCCCGTCGTCTGCCTGGGTCGCCTGCCGCTGACACTGCTGCTGTTCCATGCCGTCGTCTTCCGCGAGCTGGGGATACGCCTGGGGTTTCACAGAATCTTCTCCGAACCGGCGACGCTCATGCTGATTGCCGTCATCATTGCCGCGGCCGCCGTCGTGGCACACCGCTGGCAGAGGGCGGGCTACAAATACAGCCTGGAATGGGTGATGCGGAGGATCGCGGGGTAGATTGTATGCATAACCGATGAGCCCGGCAGGAGGCTCTCGAGCCGGGACGCGTTATTTTTCATCTTGCGCAAGGTGAGCGAAGTTTGCGAGGAGGAGGTGTTCCGCACCCCTCCTCGCGCTCCGACGGACACACCCACTATGTCAAGCAGCGGATGATATTTTTTTCCCTTCCAGATAAATTTCTTGGTTTTTCAACATTCGGAATATGACCTGTAC
>JAFGJK010000099.1 GCA_016929135.1 Spirochaetota bacterium
AGGTGAGTATGTCCTGAAAGAGCCCGGTGATGAATATGCCGCGGAAATTGATGAGGCCCACCAGCATGATGAAAAAGAGCATCCATATGAACCTGTCGTAATAGGGGCTTATGATCCGTGTCGTTTCCGTGAGGACGCTGGAGAGGAGGTAGCTCTCGGCCCCCACCATGGATATTCCGAGGATCACGTAGAACATACCGATGATGATGCTCAGGCGCTCGTTGAATGCGTTCTGTATGAAGAGCTTGATGCCGGCTGCGGTTGGGTAGAGTGATGTCAGCTCCGAGAAGCAGAGTGCCGAGAGGAGACAGAGGCACCCGGCAACAAGTATTGATATCCATGCGAGCTCGCCGACGACGATGGTTGCCACCTGGAGCCCCGCCAGGTAGCATGAGGTGGCGATGGCCATGCCGGCAGAAGTGGAGATCACCGTTCTGAGCTTCAGGACCTTTTTCAGCTGTGTCATCGATCCCTCCTACACGTCAGGCCATATGATCATAGTGATGGCATCGAGTCGCACCACATCCTCCTGTGAGGCCTTCACCTTCACCTCCCCCTGCAGGTACTTCTGCGACGGGTTCAGATCGCCCCAGAACATGTCGCAGAGGTCCTCGCTGGTGGCGGTGACGATGATGTCGGGCGTCCCCTGCGCCCCCGCCGCGAAGGATACGATCTCCCCCTTCACCACGTCCATGGTGAAGGCGTCCCCGGTGTCCTCTGCAACGAAATGGAGAAGGCGCGACCAGTCCCGCTGCATCTTCCGCAGCCGCTTGTTCTCGTTGCACTGCACCTGGTAGTCAGCCAGGGCCTCCATGATCTCATTGCTGGTAGCCATTGTCACCCCCTGTCATATCAATCGTTTTTTCCCAGCCCGCTCTCCCCCGAAAGCTCCTTCATCGAATCCTCCAGCGCGTTCAGCACCATGTCAACCTCCTCCTCGGTAATCACCAGCGGCGGCATGAAGCGGCAGATGCTCGGATCGTTGCCGGTATATATGGCGATGATGCTCCTGTCGGCAAGCTTCTTTGTCAGCCTCGGTCCGATGGATTCATTGGTGTACTGCAGGCCCATCATGAGCCCCTTGCGACGCACCTCCAGCAGCAGATCCGGATGGTCCTTCAGCAGCCTGTCGAAACCGGTCTGGAAGCGCATCCCCATGCGGTCGGCATGCTCGGCGAGCCCGTTTTTTTCAATGTAGTCAATCACGGCGAGGCCCACGATGCACCCCAGATCGGATCCCCCGAAGGTCGACAGGTGAATGAAGGGATGGGGGATGAAGAAATCCTGTATCTCTTCCTTGAATATCGTGGCAGATATGGGATAGATTCCACCCCCCAGTGATTTCGCCACGGTCATTATGTCAGGCACCACGCCCCAGTGCTCGCAGGCGAACATCCTGCCGGTGCGGGCGAACCCGGTCTGTATCTCGTCGAGGATCAGGCATATCTCGTGCTCGTCACAGAGCCTTCTCACCGCCGGCAGGTAGTCGTCGGGCGGGACATGGATCCCCCCTTCGCCCTGCACCGGTTCGAGTATGATCGCCGCGGTATCGTCGGTGACTGCCCCCCGCACCGCCTCGAAATCGCCGAATGGTACCTGGATGAACCCCGGCATGAGCGGCTCGAAGGGTTCCTTGTAGGCATCGCGCCCTATGGCTGAGAGGGCGAAACCGGTATGGCCGTGGTAGGCCCGCTGGGCATAGATGATTTCCTTCTTCATGGTATAGCCGCGGGCAATCTTGATCGCCGCGTCGTTCGCCTCTCCACCACCCACGCCGAAGACCGTGCAGGCCAGGTCGCCCGGAGTGATCTCGGCGAGCCTTTTCGCCAGATCCGCCTTCTGCTTCGAGCAGAGGAGGAACACCCCTATGTCGTAGGTATCCAGCGCCTTTTTCAGGGCCTCCACGATCTCCCTGTTATGTCTGCCGACGTTCATGATCCCCGAGCCGGTCTGGCAGTCGATGTACTTCTTCCCGGTGATATCGCAGATGGTGGCCCCTTCCCGCCAGTCCTCGATTATATCCAGGCCCGCCGCCTTCATGGTGCGGACCTTCATGGGACTGATGTATTTAGAAAAATCGGCGAGTGCCTGCTCCTTGATTGTTTGCGTATCCACTGACATGATACACCTCCACGAAATGCTGCGTGCCTCGTGAGTTCGATACGGTTCTTTTTCAGGTGAGAAATGTGCAAAGTTTAGTTGACTGGCAGATATATGTCAAGAACAAACTGCCTCTGCCGTAATAGTGTTGACAGCGCAACTTCACCTCATACTGATGATCCTCATGGACAGTGCAATACGATACGCACGGCAGGAGGACCTGGAGAGGGTTGTGGCCCTGTACCGTCATCTCAATCCCGACGACCAGTATGCCGATACGGCCAGGCTCGGGGAAGTGTGGGAGCGCATAATGGCGTACGGCGACATCTTTCGAATACTTATAGGCGAGGAGGACGGCGAGGCCGCGGCCTCCTGCTCCCTCGCCTTCATCCCGAACCTCACCCGGGGCGGAAGACCCATCGCCTTCATCGAAAACGTCATCACACGTCCCGAAAGCCGCAACCGAGGCCACGCCACGCGCCTACTGCAGGAGGCGATCCGCCTCTCATGGGAGCAGGACTGCTACAAGGTCGTGCTTATGAGCAACGTGAAGCGCACCGAGGCGCACCGGCTGTATGAGAGTATTGGCTTCAAGCGGGATTCGAAATACGGCTACGAAATCCGGCGGGATTGATCCAACTGCCCGCGGTTCTTCAGCCGTGGGGTGATGCCCACCGCTCCCTGCATCGGTTTCACTGCTCATCATTTTCCGCCGACATCTTCGCCGTACCTGATGTACTCCCGCTCCATTCCAGCCAGGGGCACCCCCGCGTATTTCACTATGAAATCGACAAGCTGATCGTTACGGGTGATTCGCTGGGAATTCAGGTGCTCGTAGAGCCGGGCCATCACATCACGATGCCTCACCATGAGATAGAAATAGAAGATCTTCGACTGGGAATAGGTTCTTGCGTAATCCTCCCGGTAAAATTCGTCTCTCTTCATTGTGATAAGCCTCGAGAGGGGTATGAGACGGTCCCTGGCGCGCCACTCCAGAAAGAGCCGGTGATACTCAGGCATGGGCCTTCTGATATCCAGTCTGCCGTTGGCGGCGAAGGCTCCGGATTCATAGTACATACCGCTCCCCTCCTTGAACCACGGGTATTCCTCGCAGCCGGTATAATTGAAATAGAGAAAATCATGGCTCAGCTCGTGGAGCTGCGTGCCGAAATCGGGGATCCTGTACGCCACGATGTACCACTTCCTGTGATCCCCTTCCCAGCTGGCGGTAACCATCCTCGCCCCCTCCATAGTGCTGGTTGGGTGACGCCCCAGGAGCCGGTTATACCATTCCTTATCGTTGGTGTAACAGAGCTCGACCCTGTTCCCCGGTGTGCGCAGGAAGATACTTGAAAAGTGATTCCACACCTGAAGCGCATGCTCGGGCGTGGACCCTGGTAAACTCCCCATCAATATCGGAAAATACCGTCACGGGACCGCAGACATGACTGTGGGGAAACACAGAGGGAGAATCGGTTGCACGCACCTCCGGAGAAAGCACGGGAACAGAGAGGACCAGCAGTACGGCCGTTCTGAATTTCATAGAAACCCTCCACGTAATACTCCCGCCATTCCATCAAGTATATATCAGTACAATGCCGGGACAAGCACATTTACTGAACAGACGAATCACCGACGGTTCGGTCTCCTCCATCATGCAGGCAGGCGGATGAAACGGCATCATCAGGTTCCACCGGCCTTGATGGAGCGCTGCCGGGAAATTATATCCTTTACACGGCGAAATCCCTCCCGTTGAGTGCGGTCAGTGACGAAAGTCCTGACAAAACAATCCCGTTATGGCTTAAAAGCATTGACACAGCGCGGCATTCGCGATGATCATATTCTTTCCCGGCATTCCAGGGGAGATCGGCTTCCTGATCAGTTCAACTCTTAGGATCCGGTGCGAAATTCCTTTTCCTGGCGCTGCGAATGTATCCCCGATATTTTACAATGGAGGTACCGCATGACTGAACCGCAATTCGAAAAGCTGGATGAATCACACAGGGAACCGGTAATTGATATCTTCAACTACTACATCCTGAACGATTACTCCGCCTATCTGGAATCGCAGGTATCCTACGATTTTTATAATCTCATACTGGACATCACCCGCGGATATCCGGCCCTCGCGATCAGGGACGCTTCCGAAGGTATCGCCGGATATGCCTTCCTCAAATCCCACAACCAGATGCCGGTCTTCAGGAGGACGGCGGAGCTGACCATATTCCTGAGGCACGGCTATACGGGCAAGGGGATAGGCGGCATGCTCCTGGCTCGCCTGGAATCCGAGGCGAAGGGACTGGGGATATCCGTACTCATGGCGAGCATCTCTTCACTGAACGAATACAGCATACGATTCCACGAAAAACAGGGCTTCCTGGAGTGCGGGAGATTCAAAAGGATCGGCGTCAAGTTCAGCAGGGAATTCGATGTGGTGTGGATGCAGAAATTCCTCTGATACCGTTGATTCACCATTGGCAGATCACCGCTGAAAATTGATTGACCCTCAGGGGAATGGGGGCACAATGCCGCTATCAGCTGATTTCAAGGAGTAACAGTATGGGAAGGGGAAAAACGAAAAAGGAGTTGCTTTCACGAATCCGCAGCGGCATCAGGCTCAGAGTGAAACCGCCGAAAGAGGAGGTCCCCAAGAAGGGGGTGTATCGCCGCACGGAGAAACACAAGAGGAGGTTGGATGATGAAACCTCCTCTTTTTTTTTCATTACATCATCCCCCGCCTCCCAGTACACTGCTGCCCCGATGCAGGGATTGCAACAAACAAAATAATAACATTGTTATGTAAAAATGGTTGCATTTTCCTCCCCCTGCAGTATTCGTGAAGGGATACCACATGCCAAGGAGCACCCCATGACCGATTATGATGTTATCGTCATCGGAGCCGGAAACGCGGGACTCACCGCAGCGACATCTCTCGCGCTGAAGGGCACCAGGGTCATTCTCCTGGAGCGTCACAACATTCCGGGAGGCTGCGCCACCAGTTTCTGCCGTGGAAGGTTCGAGTTTGAGGTTTCACTTCATCAGCTCTCCGGACTCGGTACGGCAAAGAGCCCGGGGCCACTGCGGGCCACGCTCAACAGCCTCGGGGTTCTCGACAAACTGCACTTCGTGGAGATGCGTGATCTGTACCGCGTCATCATGCCCGGGAGGTTGGATGTAACGCTTCGAGCCAATCGGAACGAGGCGGTCCAGGAGCTTCAGAAGAAATTCCCCGCGGAGAAGGAAGCCATCGCCTCCTTTTTCGATTTCGTGTACAAGTTCTTCCAGGAGGTCATCGGCGCCTTTTACCTCAATGATCCGGAGATCTCGCGGCAGAAGTACCCGCTCTTCTTCCAGTACGCCCTGGCTGACTCGCAGAGCATTCTGGACAAGTATTTCCAGGACCCGCTGCTGAAGCTCGCGCTGAGCGTCTACTGGACCTACATGGGGGTCCCGCCTCGGCACCTCCCGTTCAGCGACCTCGCCGCCCTTCTCTTCGCCTACATCGAATTCCGCCCCTTTCACATGAAGGGGGGATCCCAGATGCTTTCGAACACTCTCCTGGACCAGCTCCTGCGGCACGGGGGGACCGCGCGCTTCAACTGCGCGGTCGAGAGGATCCTGGTGAAGGACGGCGCAGTGCGCGGCGTGAAAACCGAGCAGGGAGACGAGATCACCGCACGATGCGTGCTCTCCAACGCATCTCCCATCGCCACCTATATCGAGATGATGGACCGCGACGAGGTGCCGGAACCGCTCATCACCCAGATGCGGTCCAGTACCGTGGGGACCTCGTTTTTCACCATATACATGGGATTCGACTGCGATCCCTCGGAGCTGGGCATCACGGAAACGACGAACTTCATCTGCGCCACAACCGATTCCGATCGTGATTACACTGAATCGAAGCGGCTCGAATGCGATGAAAGCTCTTTCATCATAAGCTGTTACGACGTTTCCGACCCGGACTTCTCACCCCCCGGGACCTGCCAGGCGGCGCTGGTGACGATGAAGTACGCCGAGCCGTGGCTCAGGCTCCCGCCGTCGCAGTACGCATCGGTTAAATACCGATGTGCCGAACAGCTCCTTGCCCGTTCGGAGGAGGTGTTCCCCGGCCTGTGGGGGCATCTCGAGGAGATGGAGATCGCCACGCCGATCACGCACATGCGCTACCTGGGCCATCCGGGCGGCGGCCCATACGGATTCGACCAGTATGCCAAGGATTCCACCATGTTCGTTTCCCCCAAGCCCCCCATCGTCGGCCTCTACGGCGCCGGAGCCTGGTACGGAAGCGCCGGTTACCAGCCCACGCTCATGTCCGGGGCATCGGCGGCGCGGGCAATCCTCAAGGAACTGAAGGCATAAGGGGGTATCACATGAAAACGGAGATTCTGCAGCAGCTTGACGGATACGGTGACGTAATAAAGGAGATCGAGGTACTGAGGAAGTACGGATACGATTACAGCATCGACAGGGGGACGATTCGCCAATACATCGACCGCCTGCACCCGGCGTCCCTCGATTTGAAAATCGTCGACATCATAGAGGAGACCCCATCGGCGAGGACCCTCCGCCTCGCCTCTGGCGGTTATCTCCCGCCATTCCAGGCGGGTCAGTATATCGCACTGACCCTCGATATCGGCGGCGTCAGGACGGGGAGGGCCTACAGCATATCCTCGCCGCCGAACCAGACCGGCTACTACGACATCACGGTGCGGCGGGTCGAGGAGGGATACGTTTCGAGTTACCTGCTCGAGGAGGCCTCACCGGGACAGCGCATCGTGACCTCCGGCCCCTCTGGCAACTTCTTCTTCCACCCGATACTGCACGACAGGACCATGGTGCTGATCGCCGGGGGGAGCGGCATCACCCCCTTCATGAGCATGATCCGCGAGATCGTCCAGTGCGGCATCGACAGAGAGGTGTACCTCTTCTACGGCAACAGGAGCGATGACGACGTCATCTTCCACGACGAGCTGACCGAGATATCATCCACGTTCAGCAACATCCACTACATCCCGGTGATCGAAAAGCCATCCAGGAACTACAAGGGTCTTGCCGGCTATATCACCGCCGACGTGCTCACGAAGGAACTGAGGGAGCTTTCGGGAAAAACCTACTATCTCTGCGGACCACCGGCGATGTACGATTTCTGCCTCCCCCAGATTGAGGGGCTCGGCATCCCGAAGAAAAAAATCCGCCGCGAGATGTACGGGACGCCAAAGGGGATATCAGCGCACCCCGGATGGCCCTCCGGGGTCAAGGAGGACGCAGTCGTCACGGTGTTACTCCAGGGGGGGCGGACCATCACCGCCAGTTCAGGAGAGCCGCTCCTTAATTCTCTGGAACGGAACGGCGTCATCGTGCCGTTTCTCTGCAGATCCGGCGAATGCAGCATGTGCAGGGTGAAACTCCTGTCCGGAAAGGTATTCCAGCCGGAGGGCGTGCTCCTCAGAAAGTCAGACAGGGAGTATGGGTATATCCATTCCTGTGCCGCCTATCCATTGGAGGACCTGGAGATACTGATCTGAGAAAAGCTGCGTCATTCCCCCTGCAGGGTGAAGACGCAGTGCATCACGCCGTCCACGAGCTTCTGCGTCAGCGGGAATCCGCATTTCGCGAAGATCCGCAGCATCTTCTCGTTCTGGGGAAGCACGCTGGCGCTCACCTGCGGTATTCCCCGATCGGCCGCAATCTGAAGAAGATACGACGCCATGAAGGAAGCGATACCCTTCCCCTGGAACTCCTCGTCCACCAGATACGCCATCTCATGCATGCCGCTCCGCTCGTCCAGCGAGTAGCGTGCCTCGGCGACAATCCGGTCCGCCCCGTGGTGCTGCACTAGCCCCACGATGGAGAGTGTGTTCTCGTAGTCGATGTTCACATACTCCTGCATCCGCTCGTGCGGCATGATCCGTACCTTCGCGAAGTACCGCAGGTATTTCGACTCGTCCGAGAAGGTGTAGAAGAGGCGGCGCATCATATCCTCGTCCGAGGGCTTGATGGGCCTGAACTTCACCTCAACGCCGTCCCGCAGCGACTTCACGGTCTCCAGGCTCACCGGATACTGAAGCGCATTCTCGATGACGTATATCTGGTCCGGGTAGAGATGCCCCGCCATCTTCGCCTGCTCCAGCAGGATCCGCCGGTGCGCAGGGTGGGCGATATCAATCATGGCGAGGGTCCGTTCCCGTATCGATTTCCCGAAGAGGTTCGCCACGCCGAACTCGGTTACCACGTACCTGGTGACGCCCAGGGTGGACCGCACCTGCTCCCCGGTGTCCGGGTGACGAAGCACTACGTTGCTTGAGCCGTCCTGGTCCATGGAACGGAGCGCCACGATGGCCTTGCCTCCCCGCGAGAAGGCGGCCCCCACGGCGAAATTGAGCTTGCTCTCGTAGCCCGAGAGAAGGTTGTCGCCGGAGGGGAAAACCACCGATTCGCCTGAGAGGTCTATCTTCTTCACGTACATGACGCTGACGAGCCTCCGTATCCGCTGCATCGACGAGGGGTAGGTGATGCGCAGCAGGGGGAGGAACTCGAACATGGGATTCCTGTCGACGTAGTCGTAGAGCCTGCGGCTCCCGTAGCAGTAGCTGGTGGTAACCGGATTGAGGTTTCTCATCCCCCGCTCCACTGCGATGGCGCCCGATTCTATGAGATCGATCACCCAGTCCGATATCACATGGCTGTATATCCTCAGGTCATGCTTCGTGACCAGGTGCCTGGCGACGGCGTCGAAAACGCGGCCGGCGTGGAGGGCAACGGTTGAACCATCCTCGATGATGTTGGTAACGTGCCACCCGATCTTGTCGATTATGTCGTCGGAGCTCTTGGTCGGCCTTTCCAGCAGGGGGAAATCGCTCTCGATGATGTAGTCCACCTGATCGATATGGATCATGGTCTCCCCGGCCGTGACCGGAACGTTCGGGTTCACCTCCGCCACCACAATCGACGCCGTACGGATCACGATGGTGGCGACGTCAATGGCGATGCCCAGGCACATGAACCCGCGCCGGTCAGGCGGCGATGTCTGGACGATGGCCACGTCGATCCCTATGGCGCCGCTGGTGAAGATGAAGGGTATCTCAGCCAGATGGGAGGGGATGAAGTCCACCTTGCCGCTGCGTATGTCCCGGCTGATGCTCTCGCCGGTATTGAATGTCTTGAGCCGGTACTTTGCGCTGGAACTGCCGTCGAGCTTTATATAATTCCCCAGGGTGATGAGTTGGATGATCTCCAGGTCCTGGAGTGATACATGGGGGGCGCTGTTTATCTCCGTGACCGTCTTGACTGGCATAGAGGGGCCGCTGCTCAGGAAGACCCTGCTCCCCGGCTTTATGATCTCGCAGAGCTGATCGCAGCTGGTCAGCTTCTTTTTATACTGGTCAACTGTATCGTTCATGGCCAATTCCTGCTCCGGAAGCCATCAGAGCCCTGATATATGTACATCTCGGCTCTCAATGTGTAGCTATCACGGTTCCTGTTCTCCAGTAAACGATTAATTACACCCTCCCCGAATTTTTTCTAAATCTGGCCACGACCGCGTCTTCTCTCAGAAGCGATATGGCTTACCTATCATGTATTACAATAATACATTATTTTTCGTAAATACACCAAATAGTATTGCAATTCCCTATGCCCATGTTATAGTAAAAAAAAAACAGTATGGGAGGATGGGTATTATGGAGGAGATGTATTCTAAAAAGCCATGGACCGCTCATTACGATGCGAAGGTCCCGCCAAACCTTACCTATGAAGACAAGACCTTCGCTGAGATGTTCGCCGAGACGGTCAAACAGTATCCCGATAAAACAGCGATGATCTACCTGGGGGTGAATCTGAGCTTCCGGGAGATCGACGCCCTCTCGAACCGGCTCGCCCAGTTTCTGATCAAGTCGGGACTGAAGCCCAACGACGTGGTAGGGCTTCATATGCCGAACATACCCGCCCATTATATCGGAGTCATAGCCGTCCAGAAAGCCGGGTGCGTATCCACCGGGCTCAGTCCGCTCCTCACTCCGGTGGAAATGGCCCACCAGCTTAATGATTCTGGGACCAGGATCATCATCACCGTGGATATTCTCTTTGAAAAAATAGCCGAGGTGGCGGGGAAGGCCTCCTTCGAAACCGTCGTGGTGACCGAGATTGCAGATTTCCTCCCCTCGATAAAGCGGGTGCTGGGAAAACTGCTGAAGAAGATACCCACGGGGACGGTCACGCCGCTGGCAGGTAAATCGGTGATGCGCTTCGGCCAGGTGATGAAAGATATGCCGGCCGAGCCGGTACAGGTCCCGAGAACCATTGATGACCCGATTTTTATGATGTACACGGGTGGTACCACCGGTCCTTCCAAGGGGGCGGTGCTGACCCAAAAGAATTACATGTACAACCGACGGCAGGTGCTCACCTGGCTTGACATCAGCCCGGACGACCTCGCCCTGTCGGCCTTTCCGCTGTTCCATATCGCCGGCCTGGCCCTGGGGGGATTCACCATAACCCACGGGACCCCGCAGATCTGCGTACCCAATCCCCGGGACACCAAATTCCTGATTCACGTCTTGAAAACCTACAAGCCCACACTGATGGTGAACGTCCCGACCGTCTATTTCGAGCTCATGAAAATGCAGGAGTTCAAGGAGCTTGATCTGAAGAGGCTCAATTGGTGCCTCAGCGCCGCCGCCCCCTTCCCGGCGGAAAACATCAAGGAACTGGAGGGCATCATCGGGGAGGGTAACTTCATCGAGCTCTACGGCATGACCGAGACATCCCCGGTGACCTGCTGTAATCCCCGCTACGGGAAAAAGAAGGCAAGCTCCATCGGCATGCCAATTTCTGATACTGAATTCATGCTCATCGATCCCGAAACCGGCCAGCCTGCCGAGGCGGGCCAGCCGGGGGAGATTCTCATCAGGGGACCCCAGGTGATGAAGGGCTACTACAACAAGCCCGAGGAGACCGCCAACGCCCTGCGCGACGGCTGGATGCACACCGGCGACATCGCCAGGATGGACGAGGACGGTTATTTCTACATCGTCGACAGGGTGAAGGACATGGTAATCGTATCCGGCTTCAAGGTGTTCACAAAGGAGCTCGACGATGTCCTCTCCAAGCACCAGGACATCCAACTGGCCGCCTCGGTGGGCATCCCTGATCCCGAACGTCCCGGATCCGAACGTGTTGCCTGCGCCATCGTGCTTCGTCCCGGTCTGGAGAAATCCGACGCGGAGAAGGAAAAGATACTCTCCTTTCTCAAGGAAAACATCGCCCCCTACAAGGTCCCGAAGCTGATCGAATTCATGGATGAGCTCCCCACCAGCGGCGTGGGGAAGATACTGAAGCGCGAGATAAAGAAGATGCTCATGGAAAAAAAACAGGCGTAGTCCGTTATCATTCCGACTCCTGAATAATCTGCACCCCGATCCCTTCGGGGTGTTTTTTTTTTATGCATAATAGTGAAAAATTGTATTGACAGGCCATAGCTGATATAGTCATATACTCATATATATGACTTACAATAATGTCATTTTTAAGAATAAATCGTAGATATGGACATTCGACCGATTCATACTGCACCCATTCCGGTATACTTCCGCCTCCAGGAGATACTGACGAAGAACATTGAGAACGGTCGCTGGAAACCTGGCGAGGCCATACCCTCGGAGAGGATTCTCTCCACCGAGCATGGGGTGAGTATCGGCACGGTGAAAAAGGCGATAATGAACCTGGTGCACAAGGGATACCTCTACCGCATACAGGGGAAGGGGACCTTCGTGGGGGGCACGACACTGCGGAGGGAAAGCCTCAGGTACTACCGGATGATGCGGGATTTCGACGATGTGGAGGATTCATTGCGAATCCATTTCAACGGGATATCCCTCGTCGAATCATCGGACAGCGCTGCGACGCATCTTAACGTGGCACACCACGAACCCCTATTCAAGCTGCGGCGCATATTCTATTCCGCGGAACGCCCCGTAATCTGGAGCATGTCGTTCCTGCCGAAATATCTCTTCAAGGACCTTGATGCCCAGCCGCCGGCACTCTTCGAATGCGGCACCCTCTATGAGACCCTGGAAAAGCAGTACGGGCTCCCCTGCGTGAGCAATCACGAGCTCTTCGGCGTACAGAGTGCCGATGCAGAACTCTCGGAGCACCTGATGGTTCCCACCGGAACACCGCTCCTCTCGATCGAGATGGTATCGTACACCTATAAAAACACTCCCTACGAATACCGAATCAGTTACTGCGTCACCGATGAACGACGGGTATTCAGGGCAATAGAATGAAAAAAGGGATATACTCATCATGAAAAAAACGAGCAGTCTGCCGTACCCGGTGATTCACTGCGATCTTCTCATCATCGGTGGGGGGAGCGCAGGTGCCATGGCGGCAATACGTGCCAAGGAGATGAATCCGAAGTGCAACGTGGTGGTCTTTGAGAAGGGGGACATTAAATACTCAGGGTGCATCGCCAGAGGAATGGACGCTCTGAACATAGTGGCGGTACCCGGCGTATCGACCCCGGAGCTCTACCTGGATGCCACCCGGATGGCCTGCGAGGGGATCGTCGACGATCCACCCAGCTACATGATGGCAAAGCGGAGCTGGGACTTAATGAAGAAGCTGGAGCGCTGGGGAGTCTGCTTCCCCGTGGATGATGGCGGTAACTACGAGATCCTACAGGTGCACCCGGTGGGGAAATTCTGCCTGACCATGCAGGAACCGGAGCTCAAGACGATGCTGGCCGCCCGCCTTGCCGAAATGGGGGTGCGCGTCATCGGCAGGACCATGGCCCTGGAGCTCTTAACAACCGGCGGCAGGATCTCCGGCGCAGTGGGGATCAACGTGCGCAGCGGCGAAATCATCGCCTGCGCCGCGAAATCGGTGATACTCTCTGCCGGCGGTACAGCGCGCTTCGGGCTGCCGAATAACGGATACCTGTACGGAGTCTACGACTATCCCGGCAATACCGGAGACGGCTACTGCCTCGCATACCGGGCCGGAGCCGAGCTGAGCGGCTTTGAGTACACCCTGATATACTATATCGTCAAGGACATCAATGCACCGCTCCTCTATATAACCCTCACCAGGGGAGGAAAGCTTCTCAACGCCTTCGGCTTCGACAAAAGCAAGGAACACCCCTCGATAAAATCGATGCTGGTGGACCACCATAAAGAGGGGAGCGGGCCCATGCGCATAATCCTGAGCCATCTTCCCGAGGAGAGAATCAGGGCCATAGAGGAGATACTCTTCACCACCGAGAGGCCCGTTCAGGAGCGATTCTACAAGGGGAGGGGGGTCGATTTCCGGAGCGGAGAGATAGAGCTGTGGCCCACGGAGTGCTTTCTCTGCGGCGGCCATGGTCTCACCGGCGTGCGAGTAAACGAGCGAGCCGAGACGGCCGTTCCCGGCCTCTTCGCCGCGGGCGACACATCCCTCGTTGCCAGGGGGCACCTGAGCGGCGCCTTCGTCTTCGGTGAGATCGCCGCAGAGGAGGCGGTGGGATACGCAGAGAGGGAAAGGATGGCCGATATTGACCATGGGGCCGTGGAAGCGGTCATCGCCGGACGCAACGATAGGCTCTCCCGGAGCGGCAACAGGATTCCCGTCGAGGAGTTTGAGTACAAGGTTCGCCGCATCATCAACGATTACATAGTGCCGCCAAAAAACGAGTACAAACTGGACAGGGCCCTCTGGTGGATGGATCGCTTCAGGAGCGAACTGCACGATATCGTGAGGATCGCCACGGTGCACGATCTCTTCAAGGCGTACGAAATTGAGAACATCATCCAGTGCGCATCAATGAGCGCCGTGGCCTCGAAGACACGGAGGGAAAGCCGCTGGGGAATCTGGCATTACCGTACCGATTATCCTGAGCGGAACGACAAAGATTGGATGAAGCACATCGTCCTCACCATGGGTGACGAGCCACGAGACATCAGGGTAGGGGAGCGGAATATCATCACCATGCAGATAGCGAAGGAGCAAACATGAACCTTCTTCAGTCACTGACCGACAACATCATCGTGGACAGGGAAAAATGCATAGGATGCGGCATCTGCGTAGAGCGCTGCCCCATGGGAAACCTCGTGATGCAGCAGGCGCCCTGCAGGAAATCCTGTCCCCTGGGCGTGAATGCCGGCGGATACGTACGGCTGACCGCAATGGGCAAGGATCGGGAGGCCTACGAGATGATCCTGGAAACGCTCCCCTTCCCGGGAATCATGGGACGCATCTGCTCGCAGCCCTGCGAGAATGACTGCACCCATCAGTTCCTGGGGAGTAACAGCATCTCCATACGCTCCATCAAGCGGTATCTTGCTGACCGATTCAGGGACGATGCGCCCTTGCCGCAACGGGCGGCGTCTTCCGATAAAGAGATTGCCGTCGTCGGAGCAGGCCCCGCAGGGCTGATGGCGGCATACGATCTCCTCCTGCGCGGCCACTCGGTGACCGTGTTTGACGGAGCGCCTGAACCCGGAGGCATGCTCCGGTGGGCGATTCCGGAGTTCCGGCTCCCCCTGGAGGTCCTTGAAAGAGAGATCGGTGTACTGGAGCGGCTGGGTGTCCGGTACCGCCTCAGCAGCAGGATCGGCAGGGATGACCTTGGCAATATGGCCGCGGGATATGATGGGGTTCTCGTCGCCACCGGCTGCGGCATCCCCCGGAAACTGGGAATCGACGGTGAGGACGCACCGGGCGTCTTCCATGCCCTGAGCTTCCTTCGCTCGCTTCGCGCGGGGGAACCGGTTACTCTCTCCGGCAACATTGCGGTCATCGGCGGCGGTAACGCCGCGGTGGACGCCGCCCAGGCGGCCCTCAGGAAGGGTGCCTCGAGGGTAACCATGGTGAGTCTCGAGTCCGCCGACGAGCTCCCTGCCTTCCCCTGGGCGCTGGAGCGCGCGGTTGCCGAGGGTGTCGAGACGATGCACTCCTGGGGTCCCGTCCGCATTCTGGCCGACGGCGAATCGGTGCGCGGCGTTGAGCTGCAACGGTGCCTCCAGGTCTACGACGAGGAGGGTCACTTCAGACCCTGTTTTGATTCCTGCGAAATTGTCGAGATCCAGGCCGATTCGGTGATCATCGCCGCAGGACAGGTAACTGACACGGAGCTTACGGCAGGGTCCGGTGCGACGGACCCGCTCACCCTCCAGGTAGGGGAGAGCAACATATTCGTTGCCGGCGATGCCGCCTCCGGCCCCTCCACGGTGGTTGCCTCCATGGCATCGGGGAGGCGCGCAGCGGAATCGATCCACCGCCTCGTCTCCGGCGAGCATCTCAGATTCGGACGGGAGTATGCCGGACCGGTGATCGATGCCCCCGAGACGCCCCCAGAAGGCCCGGTGAGGAGCGACCGCATGGCGATGTCAGAGAAGGACTTCAGCGGCACCGGGGACTTCGGGGAGATTGAGCTCACCCCCAGGGAGGATGAGGTGCGCCGCGAGGCGGCCCGCTGCCTCTCCTGCGGCATTCCCTGCGGATTCTACAGAACCTGCTGGTTCTGTCTACCCTGCGAGATCGAGTGCCCACAGAATGCACTGACAGTGGAGATACCGTATCTTCTACGATGACGTGTCCATGACACGAAACCATCACATCATACGGAGGAGACTTTTATGAACATACCGACAACCCAGGCAGCAGTGGAGACACTCATTGACTGCGGCATTGAATATACCTTCGGAATCCCCGGAGGCGGTGCCCTCTTCCTCTACGACGCCCTCTACCAGCAGCGCGAGAAGATTACCAGCGTCCTCACCAGACACGAGGGGGCGGCGGCCTGCATGGCCGACCTGTACGGCAGGCTCACCGGCCGGCCGGCCGCGGTGATCGGTCAGGGGGCATGGATCGGCTCGAACGCCGCCTTCGGTATACTGGAGGCATACATGTCCGGCTCACCAATGGTGATAATCACCGACACCAGCGACTACAGCAGACTCCCTCAGTACGGCCCCTGGCAGAACGGCACCGGTGAATACGGGGCCTTCGACCTTCCGGGGATCATGCGCTCCATGACGAAGTTCACCACGGTGGCCACCAGCCCCGACGAGCTGCTGCACGGCATCCAGCTGGCGGCGCGTCACGCAGTAACCGGACGTCCCGGTCCCGCCTGCGTGGTGGCCCGCATGGGGGTCTTCGGAACGGCGGTCGACACGAACACACTGAATCCTCCGCTGTACGGATCCGCGGTACGGAAGGGCCGGGCGGTCCCCTGCCTCTCCGCTGAGGAATCCGCCCGTATCGCCATGATGCTGGCAGAGGCGAAGGACCCGGTGATGATCATCGGCGGCGGCATTCACGCCTCCAGGGCCTACGCCGAGGTGACGGAGCTGGCGGAGCTAC
>JAFGJK010000100.1 GCA_016929135.1 Spirochaetota bacterium
AACTTTCTTCTCTCTGCCATTGTGGACCTCTCCGTTAAGTATACTCATTGTGCTTAACTTCGTGTCCTCTTTTCCGGGGCAGGATCAAGGTGTTGCCCCGCGTGAAAGAAATGACGTTCAACACACCGAACCTTTGCGTCACATCGAAAGGCTGTTTCCATACACATCGTCTCCGTCGTGTTAGTTTTCTACGGCATCATCGCCATTTTTTACTTTACAATGATGGTATTGCATTGTATGCTATCTGACAATGCAATTTAATCGGAGCCGGCGGCCCGGCTCTCTCCCGGCACAATCACCTCCGGCTTCTGCAGAAAAGGATGACGTAAATACTGCATACGATCAGTATACAATCAAAGGAGGCATCCTCATGAAACGGTTGATTACTGTTGGTGTGACCTGTATCGTCTCAATCCTTCTGATGGCACTGCCTGCCGGCGCCCTCACCCTGAGCGCCGGGCCGGTGGCATGGTATGCCTGGTGGAACCCTGCCTTCAAGGACGGGCTTACCACCATGAGAGTCAACATGTTTGGCATACCGTTTGTCTATCCATCATACAATACGAAATTCACCATGGAACCTGCGCCACTGTACGGGCCCATGCTCTCCATCAGCCAGGGAAACTGGACCGTCTCGTCGGTCTTCACCACGGGCAGGTACCACGCGAAGGCTCAGGGCGTATTCATGACCATGGGAATACCGCCGGTCATGGTATTCCGTACCGACAACAACATAAGAAAACATGACCTGGACACGGCGGTCAACTATTCGCTGACCGATTTCATGAAGCTCTACTTCGGGTTCAAGTACCAGCGGTATGGCTTCACATTCCGCTACCAGGGACCGGGACTTGTCTCAAATCAGGAGCTGACATTCAACGGATACAGTTCCGGAATAGGTCTGGCCTTCACGGTGCCTGTCACCGGCAACTTTTATCTCCTAAGTACCGTTTCCGGAATCTACATGATTATCGACGTTCAGCACGATACGATGACTTACTTCTCGCCACCTTACAATCAATATGTTCCGTCACAAGGAAGGGGCCTGGTTCACTGTCTTGGAGGGAATATCCTACTCTCCATGGCCTATCATATCGAACCCATAGCAACCACGCTGTCCGCTGGAATACGCTACCAGTATATCCATTTTTTTGAAGCGAGTGAATCAGAAGTGAAAAACATAACAAGAAGCGGACGCGACCAGTTCTACGGCATCTTTGTCTCCGCGGTCTATTCGCTGGACCTGTGAGTGTGAATATCTACAACCCTCAATCCCTGCAGTACTCGCCATTGCCCCGCACAACAGGTGCAAACGGCATTGTCATGATTGACAGGGGCGCCGGCGCGATGTACGCAATATTCTGAATGCGTACCTTCGTGGCCGGTGCCCCGCTTCCACGCGTCTCGATATCAGGCTCCGGCAGAATGGGACAAGAGAATCATCACATTCAACAGAAAATGCGCCGGGAAATATCCCCATGAAACGGTTGATGACGGCCTGTGCGATATGTTTCGCCTCGATCCTTCTGATAGCCCCGCCGGTCCGCGCCCTGTCCATGAACGACGGCCCCATGGTCTGGTTCGCATTGTGGAACCCCGGATTCGAGGCCGACCTGACGCAGGAGAACCCCCTCCTGTTGCGCTCAGGCAACGTACGGTTTACGATGGATCCCTCGTTCCTGTAGGGCCCCTCGGTCTTCCTGGGCATGGGGAACTGGGTCATATCAACGGTCTTTCTGACAGGCTTCTACCGCGCCGAGGCCAGGCTCGCCCGCTGAATATCGGTTTTACAAATCCCGTGCGTACCCCCGATTCCGCTTTCACCGTCTTCATAATTTCAATGCCGGTCATAAAAAAAATGCATCTGCCGCCGGGCCAGACGTCATTGTGACTGCCCTGTTGTTAACCAGTCTTATGCCTTCTCCGACTCGTAAAACACCGCGAGGAAACCTCCATCGAGGGCCGAATCGAACTCATCCAGCCATCGAATGACGTAGTCCCTATCATACCCGTTGTTTTTTCTCATAATGCTTTTTACATCTTCCAGGTCCCGGGGGCGTTTGGCGATGACCTTATGGATGATCAAATCTTCCACGGAGGCAAACATTACCGGCTTTTTATCCACCATGATCCTCTTCGCTCTTGCAATGGCCTGACGCTCATAGCCGGTGGTGGAAAAAATCAAGTCAACACGAATGCCGCTCGAATTATCCACCGCCGGCAGGACCATGGTTTTAGCGACAAAGGCGGCGCAATCGTCAACCAGCACCTGCAGTTTAGACTTTTTTACCACATTCAAGACGCTGTCCAGACTGCCGGGTTCGACACCAAGGGTTATGTCGATATCCTTGGTGAGCCGGGGTTCGCCGTACAACAAGACGGCTTGACCGCCGATGATCATATAGGGAATTCCTGCCCGTGACAGCCCGGCGGCGAGTTTGGTGAGAAGCGTTTTAAACACTATTAATGGCCCTGGCCAAAACAATAACGCCTTCAATGCCGTCGAGAGGGTTTTTTAAAGGAAACACACCCAATGCTCGTGCCTCATCATAGAGGCCCTCCACCAGGGCGAGGTTCTTCAGGAAATCGGGAGATTCTTTCTCCGCCATATCCTTTTCAAAGCGCCGTAATTCCTCACAATCGCGTATCATGGAGCAGACACCGTCCTCGTCAGCATCATACAATTCATGATATGGCGCATTGGAAGCATGTCAACACAATTACGCATTGAATAATTCGTGTGCATTTCGCCCTGCTGCCGGGAATCTATCTTTTGAATACACAGAAATCTTCGTAAAGAGAAAGGCACGGCAGAGAGCATAACGGCATGAAAAACATCGCCTTTTACCTCCCCGTTTCCTGCTTACTGCATTTTTCTATTTCTGGCGGTTTTCGAGCAACACCCGGCGGAAACGAAGCGGCGCCACGGGCAACTGTCCGCCGCGCAGCGTCATCCAGGCGCCGGTCACCCGCAGATATCCACCGCGTCGTCCACGATCCGGTCGATGGCCTTCGTGAAGTCCCCCACCTCCAGGGTGACCCTGCTGTTGGTGAGGGAGACGACCCCGTGGAGCGAGCTCCAGAGCCGCATGAGGAGATAGTCGATGCCCTTCGATCCCCGCCGTGACCTCACCCCGGGTATCCCCGCCATGACCTCCCTGGTGAGCACCGCCACCCTCAGCGCCGCCCGGTTCTGCAGGTCCGCCAGCGTTTCGTGCCCGGTGCCGACGTAGTCGCTGAACCGGGGGAGGTCCAGGTTGAAGAGCACGTTGTAGTAGTGGGGATTGTCGAGGCCGAAGCGGACGTAGGCGCGGGCCATGGCCCGGAGCCGCCCGCGCGGATCCCGGTGCGACCGCGAGGCCGCCGCCATGTCGCGGTAGAGGATGTCGAAGCCCCGCATCAGGACCTTCAGGTAGAGTTCGTCCTTGTCGGAGAAGTAGTTGTAGATCGTCTTGGCGGCCACGCCGAGCCGGTTCCCCAGCTTGCGCATGCTGAAATTCGAGAAGCCGATCTCATTGATCAGCGATATCGACTCGTCGATGATCCTGTTCTTGACGCTTTCGACCTCCTCCGGGGTCGCCGGGGCTTTTGGCATGACTCGCTATCCCTCGATGATGTTGGCCGCGGCGAAGACGCCGCCGTGCATCCCCCGTGCGGCGGTATGACCGGCCGCACCTCTATCGCCATGCGGCAAATTTTGAAAACGCACGATTAATCTCAATGATTTCTTGACTATTTCGGACACCAGTTATATTATTGTTATAAAAGTAACACATGTTACTCTTATAGCAATATACAGGAACAACAACGATGAGTAAAGCAAAAAAAACCGCACGCCTCTCTGACCTGCCGTCCCCCATCGCCGTCGGCCGGTCCGCCGATATCTATCCCTGGAGCGAGGGACGGGTGCTGAAGCTCTTCTTCAGGGAGATCCCGAAGGCCGACATCGAGACCGAGTACGTGAACACCAGGGAGGCCAACGCCCTGGGCGCCTGCACCATGATCTGCCACGAGAAGGTGACCGTCGAGGGCCGCACCGGTATCGTCCTGGACAGGATCGACGGCGTCTCGCTGACCAAGACCCCGGACACGAACCCCCTCCTCTTCTTTAAAGTAGCGCCGACCCTGGCGGAGCTCCACGCGGGGCTTCACGGGAAGAGGACGAAGAAGCTCCGGGACATCAGGGAGATCGCCCTGGAGATGCTGGAGGCCAAGCCCCTGTCCTTTCTCATGAGAGAGCAGAAGAAAAGGGCGAAGGAGATCATCAAAAGCCTCCCGGAGGGGGATTCGCTCCTCCACATGGACTTCCACCCGGAAAACGTCATCGTGCGGGGCGGCGACAGCATCATCATCGACTGGATGACCGCGGCCAGGGGGGACGCGGCCGCCGACGTGGCCTACACGAACCTCCTGTTCCACGACGCGGAGCTCTTCCCCGGCACGCCCAAGCTGAAGCTCGTCTTCTACGGGATCGTGCGCAACTACATCTTCCGCGGCTACCTGAAGCGCTACCGGGAGCTCACCGGCATGACCCTGGAGGAGATCGGCCGGTGGCGCCTGCCGGCCGTCATGATGCGCCTGGGCTTCTGGAACGTGGCCAGCGAGCGGGACGCCCTGACGCGCGAGATCAAAGGGATCCTGGGGCGATAGGGGGGCAGCCATGAACTCACTCTCACTGTCCCGTTTCACCGAGAAGTACGAGGGGGGGCGATTCGACCTGCTGGTCATCGGCGGGGGGATCACCGGCGCCGCCCTGGCCTACGAGGCGGCGAGCCGCGGGTTCGCCACCGCCCTGGTGGAGAAGGAGGATTTCGGCGGCGCCACCTCGGCGGCCACCGGGAAGCTCATCCACGGGGGGCTCAGGTACCTGCAGCAGTTCGAGATCCCCCTGGTGCGGGAATCGCTCCGGGAGCGGCGGATCCTCTCGAACATCGCACCGAACCTGGTCTACCCCTACCCCATCGTGCTGCCGGACCCGAACCTCCTGGTGCGCCTCGGCCTCGTATTCTACGACATCCTCTCCTTCGACCGGAAGCGGACCTGGGACAAAGGCAAGCGCATCCCCGGCCACCGCATGCTCCCCCGGGATGAGGCGCGCGCCGCGGTCCCCGGCGGCGGGAGCGGCAGGGCCATTCTCTACTACGACTGCCTCTGCATCTCGCCGGAGCGGCTGACCCTGGGATTCCTGAAGTCTGCCGCGGCCCACGGCGCGGTGATGGCCAACTACGCCGAGACCGAGCGCCTCCTCTTCCAGGGGAACCGCGTCCGCGGCGCGTCGGTGCGCGACCGCATCACCGGGAAGACCGTGGAGATCACCGCCGCCGTGACGGTGAACGCCACCGGCCCCTGGACCCAGTCCCTGCTGAACCGGGACAAAAAGACCGAGGCCCCCCTGCCGAAAAAGCGCTCCGAGGGTATCTACCTGGTGACGAAGAAGCTCACCGACACGATGGTGCTCTACGTGGGCTCCCACGGGCACTTCAGCTTCGCCCCGTGGCGCGGCCGCAGCCTCATCGGCCCCACGGAGAAGTCCTACTACGGGAGCGTGGACGACTGGAAGGTTTCCCGAGAGAGCGTCGACGAGTTCCTGGAGGTGATAAACCGTGCGGCCGACCTCCCGGAAAAACTCACCAGGAAGGACGTGGTCTACGCCTACGGGGGGCTGCGCCCCCTGGTGGAAACCGAGGCGGAGGACACCTACACCGCCTCCAGGCGCTCGGACCTCCACGACCACGAGGCGGACGGCATCCAGGGGCTCATCACCGCCGCCGGCGGTAAGTACACCACGAGCCGGGAGTTCGCCTCGCAGATATTCAGGCACGTGGCCAGGAAGACGGAAAAGCGGCCCGGCCCGCCGGTGTCGAAGCGGCGGTTCCTCCACGGCTGCGACATCCCGGACATCGAGAAATTCGTTGCCGAAGCGGTGAAGGGGAACGGCGACTTCGGCGCGAACACCGTGGAGTACCTGGCGTGCCATTACGGCACCGAGTACGGCGCGGTCCTTGAGATGGCTAGGTCCTCGAGGGAGCTGGCCAGGCCAGTGAACGACGACGGGGAGATCCTGGCAGAGGCGCTCTTCGCCCTGCGGCACGAGTCGGCCCGTACCCTGGCCGACATCTTCCTGCGGAGGACCGGCCTGGGAACCCTGGGCGATCCCGGCGGGAAGGTGATCGCCGCCGCGGCAAAGCTGGCGGCCAGGGAGCTGGGATGGACCGCGAAGAGGACCGCCGCCGAGACGGCGGCCCTGAAGCGGCTCATCGCCGTGCCGAAGTGAGAGACATGGGAGAAGAAGCAGGGACACGCCTGTCCATGGAAGGTGGGGGCCCCCCGGCAATGGAGATCTCCCCCTTCGCGGAGAGCGACATCGACGGCCTCGTGGCGATACTGCGGGAGAACAACCAGTACGCCCACCCGGCCGTCGAGGGGCCCGAGGCCATGCGTCGGGTTGCGGCCTGCGGCGCGGCGCTCTTTCTGGTGGCCCGGGAGGGGGGCCGGCCCGTGGGGCTCGTCAGGGGTGTCTACGACGGCTCCCGGGCCATGATCCACCTGCTGTCGGTTCGACGGGACCGCCGGGGAGAGGGGACCGGCACCGCCCTGGCCGAGGCCGCGATCCGGGAGCTCCGGGAGCGGGGCGCCCCCACCGTTAGCGTCACCGCCACCGAATCCAGCAGGGGGTTCTGGGAGCGGCTCTCCTTCGCGGCGCTGCCGGTGTTCCTGATGCTGAAAACGGATTGAGGCGCGGGCCCACTATTACGGCCCGAAATGGACCGCCGCCGGGGAACCCCCATTAATAATTGATTTTCCCCGGCGGCCCCGTACCTTGTAGTGTATAGGGAACATCCATGAACCGCAGGCAATTCTTCAGAACGGTTGCCCTGAGCGGCATCCCCTTCCTCATGGGACAGTACGATTTCCTGAAGGAGTACCGTGACTACCGCTATATCAGACCGGTGAAGTGCCGGCGCGCCGCCCGCATCGTCTCCTGCAGGGACGAGCGGTGCGTCTCCGACGATTTTTCCATTGACGGCGGCCGGGCGCCGCCGGGATGCTGCGCCGAGGCCTGCGGGAATACGCCGGAAAGCGCACCGCGGCCGAGGCGGTGCGAAGCCTCTTCCCCTCCTTTCGGCCCGACCTGCGGGTGGCGATAAAGATAAACACCGCATCCAGCATCATGCCGTCGCACCGGGTCGTCGCGGAGACCATGGCCTCGTGCCTCGTCGAGGCGGGCATCGCCCCGGGGAACATCATGATCTGGGAGCGCGGCGAGGGGACCATGCGCGACGCCGGCTACGTCATCTCGGCCGGCGGCCAGGGGGTTCAGGTGATCGCCACCGACACGCCGGGATACGGCTACGACGAGTCCAGGACCGAGCGCGTCGGCGGCGTGCCGGTGTATCTCACCAGGATCATCACGGAGCGCTGCGACGCACTCATCAACATCGCCGCCCTGAAGCACCACTACTTCGCCGGGATCACGGGGACCCAGAAGAACCTCTACGGCGCGATCCCCCTGGTGGACAGGCCCTTCATGATCGGCCTGTATGACCTGATGCGGCTGCACCTGAACCATTCCGATCCCTGCATCAGCGAGCTCAACGCCCTAGTGGCCGAAAAGGTCCCCACGGTCCTCTACATCTGCGACGCCCTCCTGGGATCGTACAACAACGGCCCCCTGGGGCCGCCGCAGTGGGCCCAGAAGGAGCTGCTCCTGGGAGACGATCCGGTGGCCATCGACACGCTGATGCTCTACCGGGTGGAGCTGAAACGGCGCGAGGCGGGGCACGAGCCGGTGCTCTACAAGGCGCGCCACATCCTGACGTCGGCGAACATGGGCCTGGGGACGAACGACCCGGAGAACATGGACATACGGGCGGTCACTCTATGAGGGGCGGGGCCGTGGCGGCATGAAACGGACGATCCTGCAGCTCCTGTGCCCGCGCGCCCTGTGCGTGCTCCTCCTCTTCTCCTGCACGCCGGAGCTGCACTTCACCATAGATCCCCAGCTCCGGCACGCCCCGGCGCCGGGGCTCTACATCGAGGAGATCGACGACCGGAGGCCGCAGAACGAGAAGACCGGATACGACGTGCTCTACCTGAAGTCCATCTCCGACGGCGATTACCGGAAGGGCTTCGCCGCGGAACTCGACGGCGCACTGCGGAAAAGCCTCGGCAGGGCCTTCAGGATTGTCCCGGACAGGGACGGCGCCGAGCTGCGAATGAAGGTCACGGTGCGGCACTTCTACGGGGAATACGACCGCTCAGTGACCGCCACGGTCTACGAGCTGGGATCGGCGCTGCTCCTCTTCATCCCCCGGCTGGTCACCAACATGATCCCCTACGACCGCTTCGCCGGCCGGGCCGCCATGGACCTGGCCTTCACGGACTCCCGGGGGGCCACCGCGGTGAAGTCCTTCGACGTGCTGGTGCGGGACACCGTGAGCGCCTACCGGCGGGGGAGCGCCCATACCGCCGCGGAGCTCTGCGGGGCCACCTCCAGGGAGCTCAACCGTATCGTCGGAGAGATCCTGGCGGACCGGTAGAATCACAATTCACCATAACGACCCGGCGGCCTTCCGTGCCGGGGCTCCAATCCCCCCCATATATGCATCACCGCCCCATATTTTGGCTTGAATTCCCCGGGCCCCTGTGCTAGTATCTCCTGATGCACTCGCGGAACATCCTGGCGGAGGCAACCCATGAAACGGTTCGACGGGAAAATAGTCTACATCACCGGCGGGTCCAGCGGCATCGGGCTGGAGACGGCAAAGCTGTTCGCCTCCCTGGGAGCCGGCGTGGTCCTCATCGCGAGGAACGAGGCGAAGCTGGAGGAGGCGGCGGGAAAGGTCTCCTCCCTGCGCAGGAGTGAATCCCAGACGGTCGGCACCGTGTCGGCGGACGTGGGGGACGACGCGGAGGTGCGCAGGAAGATGGCTGACGCGGTGGCCCGCTTCGGCGCGCCGGACATACTGGTGAACAGCGCCGGCATCAACAAGTACGCCGACCGCTTCGAGAACATCACCGCTGCCGAATTCGACGAGGTGATGCGGATCAACTGCTCCGGCGTGCGGAACGTCACCGCCGCGCTCCTGGACCGCCTGAAGGAGAAGCGGGGGCGGGTGGTGATCCTCTCCTCGGTGGCCGGCCTCTTCGGCATGTTCGGCTACACCGCCTACGGCGCCTCCAAGGCCGCCCTGGTGGGCTTCGCCGAGAGCCTTGGATACGAGCTCAGGCCCCTGGGAATGTCGGTCACCCTGGTCTGCCCCCCCGAGGTGGATACCCCCATGAACCTGGACGAGGCCAAGCGGCTCCCCCGGGAAGGGCGTGCGGTGAAGGGCATGGGGGGCTTCCTCATGCCGGACTACGTGGCCCGGGTGATCGTGAAGGCTGCGGCAAAGCGGAGGTTCTTCGTGATCCCCGGCTTCTCGACGCGCTTCCTCTACCGGCTGCACCGCTACAGCAACGGCCTGCTCAGCAGGATCATCTCCGACGCGGTGATCAGGAAGTCCAGGAAAAGGGACCGGTAGGCAGGGAGGATCGAAGTGACACCCGGGGAAAAAGCAGGCCCGCGAACGCCGCGCCATCTGGGAGCCGCGGTGCGGTGGATGGACCGGTGCATCGACAGGCTTCTCCACCGCTACGAAAACGGGACCTACACCTCGATGCTCAAGGCGCGCTTCATCCTCTACATTTGCGCGGTGAGCCTGGTGGTCATCCCGATAATCATCGCCTATACCGCCTGGCTCCAGCTCCAGGACCCGGCCTATCACTACTCGATCGAATGGCTTCCGCTCATGCCGATCTTCGGGGTGCTGGTGCTCATGGTGGTCTACACCGTCCTGCTGGTGAAGGGATACTTCAGGATCGCCGCCCACGGCATCCTCCTCATGCTCATGGCGCTCGTCTGGGTGGTGGTGTTCATGGACAGGTCCGACCCGATATCCCGCCTGGACACGGTGGTCATCATATTCTCGCTGATGGCGGCGGCCCCCCTGGCGGCCACGAGGCGGCCGGCCGCCATCCTTTTCTACGGTGCGTTCAACGCCGTCATGCTGTTCCTGTTCCTGATGTTCCAGGACGCCAGGATCGACATCCTGTACGTCACCTACTACGATTATCTCTTCGACAACATGCTGGCGATATTCTTCATCACCATATTCTCGTACAATCTCTTCATGATCAGCAGGCGCGCCCTTGACCAGTCGGAGGAGCAGAAGCGCACCCTGGAGGACATGAACGAGGACCTTCACGTGATGAACACGATGCTCCAGATCTCCCACGACAGGTCCATCGCCGAGATCGAGCTGGCCGGGGTGATGCAGGGCTCCATCTTCCCCGAAAGCCCGCCCCTCTCCACCGGTTGGGACATCGCCTTCGCCTTCAGGCCCGCCAGCTCGGTGTCCGGCGACTTCTACGACTTCTACTTCGACGACCGGGGGCTGCGGGGGATCTCCCTGTTCGACGTGTCGGGCCACGGCGTGGCGGCGGGGCTCATCACCATGATCGCCAAGCCCATCCTGTACCGGAAGTTCTCCGCCTCGGACGACATGAGCCTCACGCGGATGATGGAGGGAGTGAGCGAGAGTATCGTCAAGGAGATGAAGAACCTGGACAGCTTCATCACCGGCATGGTGATCCGCTTCAGGGAGGGGCACGCGGAATACGTCAACGCGGGGCACCACGACCTTCTGGTGAAGAGGGCCGGCTCGGGCCTCGTGAAGCCGGTGGCCCCCCGGGGGCGGGACTTCAGGAGCGGCCCCATCGGCATCCCCTTCCCCGCGCCGCAATTCAGCGCCGTCAGGTTCCGCGTCGACAGGGGCGACGTCCTCTGCCTCATGACCGACGGGATACTGGAGGGGCGCAATGGGGGCAGGGAGAAGTACGGGAGGGAGCGGATGACGGAGTCACTGCGGGAGGCCCCGGCCGGGACCGCCCGGGAGATACTGGACCACGTCGTGGGCCGCTTCACCGACTTCATGGAGGGGAAGAAGCCCCACGACGACTACACGATCATCATCGCGAAGAAGGACCGCTGAGGGCCCCCTCAATCGGCCTTGAGGTACACGAAATTCAGCTGCATCAGCAGGGTGCTCCAGATCCGGTATCGCATCGCGTAGTTATTGTTGCGGGGCGAGAAATTCATGAGATAGGAGACCTCGTACCCCTCCCTGCGCCCGTCGCTGTACAGGTAGAGGGTGAAGGTGCCCCGCTCTATCCCCTGGACGGTGTCCGGCCCGGTGCCGACCCCCAGGAACACCCGGTCGGCGCCGCACCGCTCCAGTATCCCCCGCTTCTCCAGGGGGCGGACCCTCCAGTTGCCATAGGCGTTGTAGTTGTGCCTGCGCTCCATGCGGGTCCGCTTGAATTCCTCGAAGGAGACGTTCCTGAAGCGCATGAACATGGCCACCAGGGCGTTGGTCTCCCCGCCGACGATGAGGGAGAGGTCGTCCGGGTCCGCCCCCCCCTTCTTGGTGTATTGAATCCCGGACCAGGGGTTGTCGAAGAGGAGCAGGCCGAGCCTGCCGCCAAAGAGGCGGGACTCGCCGTGGGAGAAGAGGTTGATCCCCTCGTCGAAGTACCGGTTCTGGTAGCTGCTGGTGATGCGCTCCTTCCCCTCCCGAACCGTTTTGCTCTCCCTGGATGAGTAGAGGCGCACCAGGGATTTCGAAAACTCGTCGTCCAGGCGGGACCGCTCGATGAGCCGCAGCACCTGCTTCCGCACCTGCGGGTTCCTCGTCTGCCGCAGGAAGGATTCGAAGAGGAGGCCCTGCAGGGTGTTGCTGCGCCGGTAGCCCCGGTAGTACTGCGCCAGCCTCTCGTCCGGCACGGTCCTCCGGTTCCCCTCCCACTGCGAGAGGAACTCGTAGAGGTTGAAGTAGTCGTCCACCGCCCGCTGGTCGGGGCTGTAGAAGAAGAGGCCCTCCCGGTTCGCCGCGAGCCGCTGCTCCCTGAAAAAGGAGACCAGGAGCACCCCCTGCAGGATGACGACGACGGCAAGGATGCACAGGCCCGCCACGGCGAGGGTCCGCCTCCTGGCCCTCTGGACCACGCCGGCGATGCCGAGCCCGATGCCGCCGAGCGTCAGGAGTATGATGATCCCCCCGACGAGGCCGTAGAACCTTATCATGGCGACGGCGAAGGCACCCCCCTGGTCGATCCTGCCCCGCATGAGCGTGATCGCCGCGACGAGCGCCGCCGAAAACACCACCACCGATATCGCCATCACGAAAGAGGCGACGCCGCGCCTGGAATGCTTCTCCTCCATACAACCACCGCCGTCAGTTTTTTTGATGTGCAAAACTACGCCCCTCGCCCGGCCGTGTCCAGCGATTTTTAGGCCGGCCGACACAGAGGAGGGACGCTACCCTGCCGCCGATCCGTGAAGAGATGCCGGCGCCGGGACGCCGGCAGACCCCCTCTTCTTTTTATCATCTTCGTTACCTGGGCTGCGGACTATGCGAACCTCTATGCCCCTCCAGTGTCTTAGAGATGCGTAAAAATACGTCGTACCGGAAGCAGACGGATAGCTTCAAGCCTATAACGTTACAATGAAACCGGTGAGAAATCCGCGGTGACCAAGTGAAGAATACTAAGATAATAAAACGTACCGGTTTTTCATGGAATGGAATCAATCATCCTGGTGAGCTACAGCGTATTGACCGGCCTGGCGGGAATTCCAGCGGGGCGGATTTCCTTCGTCTCCTCCACTGTATCTGTATCGTTATACGCGGCACAGTAGATAACCGTGATATTGAGACTCTCCCATATTCTTTTCGCTGCGTCGATTCCACTCATCTCGCCCATCAATCTGATATCCATTAGAATTACATCGGGCCGACCCAAAACTGTCCCTGCGGCTGCCTCCTCCCCAGAAACCGCCAAACCAGCGATGATATACCGGTCGCCCAGTGTCTCCTGCATGTAAAGGCCCGCTATCATGTCGTCATCGACGATATAAATACGCTTTTTCATGACCCCTGGAACCCCCTGACAGGATCCTCAGGTAACAAAATGCTGTATTTCAAACCGTTGTCATTCCAGTAACGTAAGCGCCCCCGGAGCTGGTTTTCCACCAGCACTCTGATGAGCTCCAAGCCAAGGGAGCTTCCTTCACGTAATTTTATACCCTCTGGGAGACCAATTCCATCGTCCCCGATATTAAGACGGTAGCCACCTTCGATGCATGACATCTCAATTACGATGGTGCCCGAGTCCCTGCCGGAAAACGCATGCTTGTAGGCGTTGGTGAGAATCTCGCTTACCAGTATGCCGCAGGGCACCGCCTTCTCGATGTCAAGGGAAATCGACTGGATACTAATGGTCTCCTTTATATTCCGAGTCTCCTCGGTGAGCACCCCGTGGAGCTGTGACACCAGTTTCAAAATATACTTCCTGAAATCAATCCGGGAAAGGTTATCCATTTGGTAAAGGAGCTCATGGATTAGTGCAATAGCGTAAATCCTGCTTCGGGTGATGTTAAGTGAGTATCTCACCTCCTCGCTCTTCTCCCGGTTCATCTGCAGGCCCAGCAGGGATACGATAACGTTGAGATTGTTCTTGACCCGGTGATGAATTTCCTTTAAAAGAATATCCTTCTCCCGCAGCGAGTCCCTGAGGGCCGCTTCGATTTTTACCCGCTGCGTCACGTCCTGGCAGATGCAGATGGCGCCGCTGACATTTCCGTCCTGCGTAAAGAGGGGCTGGCAGATAAACTGGAGAAAAGAAACCATTCCTGTTTTGACCGACTCGTCTTCTCCCTCGAAATAACTCGGCTTGCCTTCCAATACTTTCGCGATCACTGCACATATATCAGGATTGACGATTCGATCCACGAAGTTAAAGCCGATGAACGCATCAGGTGGTCCGCCTATAATCTCACCCCACTTTTCGTTTACGTTGAGGATCGTACCATTTCCGTCTATGTGCACTATCCCCACCGGGGAGTGGCCGAAGAGAAGGCGGTAACGCTCCTCACTCTGGCGCAGTGCGGCCTCAACTTCCTTCCGGTCGCTAATGTCCCTGATGGACTCGATGGCCCCGGAAACGTTACCATCGCTGCCGTATAAGGGTGAAGCGATCGCCCAGACATAGGCGCCCCTGCCGCCGAAGAGTGCCGGCGTAAACACCTCAGCGTACAGGGCATCGCCCTTTTTCTTAACGAAATCGTATTTCGACCCCAACTCATCGTCGGAAATATAGAGGAGATCAATCAGATGCTGCCTCGGTTTCCCATAAAACGGCACCGCTGAATATATGTGGTCCTTTCCCAGGATTTCCTCCTTTGACACGCCCGTTATCTCCTGCATGGCCCGGTTCCAGGCGATTATACGTTTTTCCTCATCGATGATGAACGTTGCGTCGGGAAGAAATTCGATTATATTCTCCAGCTGCCTATAGGCAGATCTCAGGCGGTTTTCCGCCTCCTTCTTCTCCGAGACGTCCCTAATTATCCCGACTATGAAGTCCTCACCCTTTTCGTTCCGGTACAGTGTCTTTTTTGTGGAGATCGTGTGCACCACGCCCCTGACGTCGGTGATTGACTCCTCGTTAACGTTCTCCTCGCCGGTCCTGAAGACAATCTCATCCACTGCCCAGAAGACGTCTGCCTCAGATCTGGGAACAAATTCGTAATCGGACCTGCCTATCAGCTCGCCCCGTTCGTAGCCCATAAACACACAGAACGCATCGTTAATAAGCATCCAGCGATGCTGACGGTCTTTCACAAATATCGGGTCACCAACGGAATTAATGATCTTGTCGAGATAATTTTTCGACGCGATGGAGGCATCCTCGGCCTGGTTCCTCATGGTGACGTCGGCCAGGGTCTCCACTGCGCCGATGATTTTACCATTTTCATCCTTTATCGGGGCTGCAGTGAAATCCAGCCAGGTGCCCCCCTTCATGTCCGCAAAGAAACCCGTGGCCTCGTACGCTCCTTCAATCAGACGGGACGGAGTGCAATTCCCCCCGTACCATCGTGTCATCTGATCCACAAGGTCATCCACCAGGAGATCGGCCATGCACGGCCGCTCCCGGTTGTAAAATGCGCGCCAATGCTGGTTGGTGCCGATAACATCCCCTGCTCTAATACTGCTGTATTCCTCCAGGGCACGGTTCCAATGAATGATGCGGTGATCCTTATCGATGACGAACTGCGGGATTGGCGATCCGTCGACGATCATTTCCATCAGGCGCTCACTCTGGCGCAGAGCTTCTTCCGCCCTCTTCTTTTCGGTTATGTCTGTATGTACGCCAACGAGTGCCGTTATATGGCCACTGTCGTCCCTGCTTGCGTATGCACGGAGAAGGATTGTCAGCACACTCCTGTCTATGCTGTACATTTTCACCTCGCCAGTCCACTGCCCCCCGGCCATGATCGTCCCGAAAATTTCATGTCCGATTTCCTTGTCAACATAGACCGTCTCTGGAGGATTATCACCAATTGGTCCGAATAGTGAATCAAACGCCCTGTTCTGATAATAATGTCTTCCCTCTGGTGTAGACATACCAACCGCATCGGATGAATTTTGCACAGATTCCATGAAAATGCGAAGTTCACTTTCCGACCGTTTCCGCTCCGTTATGTCAGCATCGACTCCCCTGTATCCGACAAGATCACCCTTATCATTAATCACAGGGCTACCGTTTGTTTCCAGGATTACAATGCTCCCGTCCTTATGCACATTCTGATGTATAAAGCCTTTAAACGCCTCTTTGCGGGAGAAGGCCCCCAAGGCAGACTTTTTTAAGTTCTCTTTCATGTGCGGAATGAAAAAATCGTAAAAATATTTCCGGTAAACAATCTCTTCCGGTTTATAACCCAGGATTCTTTCAACGACAGGGCTTGAGTATGCATATAATCCCTCATGATCAACTTCCCAAATCCATTCGCCAGCATTTTCGCTCACCTGCCGGAAACGCTCCTCGCTTTCCTTCAACGCCTCTTCCGATCGCTTACGCTCCGTCACATCCCTGAAAATACCTTCTACTCCTGCCACTTCACCAGAATCGTCGTAGAATACATTACTGCTTGTTTCAACAGTGACTGGCGTGCCGTCGCGCCGCTTCAGAACGACCTCATAACTAGAGACGTGACCGTTTGCATAAATCTCCTTTAGAAATTCTACCCGTTTCTCCGGATTGAAATAGTACACTTCCGCGATGGGCCTGCCGAGGCATTCATCCAGTGAATCGTAACCGAGGAGTTTTATAAAACTAGGGCTTGTCATGATTAGATTGCCCGATTTATCGCTCCGGTAATACACGTCCTGTATGTTCTCGATGACACGCCGATAATCCGCTTCGCTTCTTCGAAGTGACTCCTCCATTTCCTTCCTCGCCGTTATATCTGTGAGAACGCCATTGAAAAGGATCTCCTCCTTGTATTTCACTGGACTGGAGTGCCCCTGAAACCACATGATTTCCCCGGAATCCTTCCTGAACCGTCCCTCATAATTCCATTCGGCGGCATCCTTCACCGCCCGTCTTATTGAGGAGGTGAACATGGTGCGGTGCTCCGGCACCACCCGATCTGTAAAACGCTCGAAAAAATCGTCGCTATCAGGTTCGAGCCCGAACAACCTCCTCGCCTGATCACTTACAAAGTGGAGCCCCATGCTTCCGTCTTTTCTGGCAAAAAACTGGTACATCACTCCCGGGACATTGGACATCATCTCCTGCAACGCTTGCATGCTACCAGTCGGTTTTTCCGGTTTTGATGCCTTACGTTTCACAGTATACCTCTTTAAACCATTTCTTTGAATATATAATACTATTATATACAGTCCTTCAGGCAAATCAAGTGGATTGAATTAACATGCAAATACAACGCAAACAGAACTGAAAAGCATAAGCCATATTCTCACCGGTGCGGCATTATCCGGAAGAAAGCTGATTAAAAAGGCATATTACAACTATATCATCTGCAGTGTATATCTCCATTGTGAAAAAAAAAATTTCAAATTCATCGGTGAAGCGACAGGTGAAGGCTGTCGGTAAGTTTTCGAAGAATATTCTGCCGGTGCCGGTATTCATGAAAAGTGAGAGGCACTGAACGCTTCAGGTGCTGTTTGCCCAGAGCCTGCCGCGTGAAGAATACAGCTGCAACGGTCATTCAGACAAAGAGAGAGATCCAGGGCATTGGTCCGTGAAAGGTGGGATTAATGATAACAAGGCTGGAGTATTCACCCTGATTGTTGACATCGATTAGCATTCATATGACTGTCTATCATAAAACAACCGTGTTATGGCTTTGTCTCCGGGATCGAAGCTATCGGTGTAATCGATCGCGAGATACCGAATGTACTGTACAATCAGCTTCTGATGAGTATTCAGTCTGAAGACGGTCCCGGGGATCAGATTTTTCGCCGCAGCGTCGTCGCCCGAAATGATCGATACAATCGATAAAAAATATTTCATCCTCATATCTCGGTCTTTTACCTTCCGATAGCTATTTCACATAAATTAAACATCTCGGCTTCAACCGGCACAGGGATATGTGGATGTGTAATACAATAGTACCAAATCATTGACGGATGCGGTCACGCAAGGAGAGTTCATGAAACTGAAGAAATGCATCCGCCGCGCTCATCCGGAGGGGAGCCCGGCCATCCTCCCCCTGAGACCCTCCACCACCGGCGCGGATCCCGCGTGTCCGAAGATATTGTGCAGTTCCCCGGGATCGGCCGCCAGGTCGAAGAGCCAGGGATCCCTCCCCCGTTCGAATTCGATGTACTTGTGGCTCCCGGTGCGGATCCCCCGGTAGGTCGGCGTGGGCTCCGGGTAGTACCTGAAGAACTCCAGGAGGAAGGCATCCCTCGTGGTTCCCCGGGGATTCCTGAGCACCGGGAGGATGCTCACGCCGTCCATTGCGTCACGAGTGCCGATTCCGGCGAGGTCAAGGAGCGTGGGGGCGATGTCGATGTTCAGTACCATCTGCCCTCGCCTGCTCCCCGGGTCCCCGATGATGCCGGGGGCCCGCACGATGAAGGGGAGGCGGATCACGTCCTCGTAGGGTTCCCGGATGCCGTGATGATCGTGCGCCCCCCAGGACATGCCGTTGTCCCCCATGTAGATGACCACCGTGTTGTCGGCGAGCCGGTTCCGGTCCAGGTACTCCAGGAGCCTGGCGATGTCCCGGTCCATGGCGGTGAGGGTCTCACAGTACCGGCGGTACTGGTCGTAGTAGGATCCCATCATGATCCCCTGGAAGACGTTGCGGTTCGTCTTCCCGTACCAATGGGGATCCACGTTGGGGGGGAGGAGGCCCATCACGTCTTCGCGGTCATACATGCCGGAAAAGGGGGCCGGCGACTGGAAGGGGGGATGCGCGGGGCGGTGGGACAGGTAGATGCAGAAGGGCCCGCGGTCATCGCTCGATTTCACCGCCTCCATGAACTCCAGGGCATAATCGGTGACCTCCCCGGTGATGTAGTTCCGGGAGGGCACCTCCCGGCCGTTGACCAGCATGGGGCAGTTGAAATAGGACCCCTGCCCCTCCCGGTAGGTGTAGGTGACATAGAGGTCCAGGAAGGGGAGCTCCGGAAGCCTTCCCGGCATGTGCCACTTCCCTATGAAGGCCGTGTAGTACCCGGCATCGCTGAGGTGCTGGAGAAAAGTGGAATGCTCCCCGGTCCAGTGCGTGTGATTGTTCTTCACCCCGTGCCTGCAGGCGTACATGCCGGTCAGGATGCTGGCACGCGAGGGGCTGCAGAGCGAGGTCGTGTTGAAGGCCCGGTCGAAGAGAACACCCTCCGAGGCGAGCCGGTCGAGGCCCGGCGTCTTGATGAAGGGGTGTCCGGCGCACCCCATGACGGATGCGTTGTGGTTGTCGCCGAGAATGAATATGAGATTGGGGCGGCCGTCCCTCCCCCGCCCCCCCCTCCTCGGCTTGAGCTGGACCGCGGGGTGCGCGGGGGGATCCCCGGCGCCCAGCAGGGACGTCATGAACCCGAATCCCGAAAGACCGGCAATCCCGGCACCGACAACGGTACCCGTACTCTTGAGAAGGCCGCGGCGCGTAATGGCCCCGGCAGTCCCGGCATCGGATCGTTTTCTCATCACAGCACCCTCCTTGAAAACGCACGGTTTTCAGCGTCGCGGAACGACGCTATACGCCGGTTCCGAAAAGAAACCGGTAGCCCTCGAGAAAGATCACGTATACGTTCTCCCCCTTCCCCCAGGCGTACAGAAACACGATGAGGGCGACGCTGAAGGCGATGACCAGCGCCGGCACCCGGGCGGAGCCGGCGGGCTCGCCCGCCCTCACGCGCCCCCTTCTCACGATGAGCGCGGCGGCGCCGCACTCCGCGGCGATGAGCAGGACAAACCATATGTTGAAGGGATTCAGGTACCAGTAGAGGCATTCGATGAAGGGGTGCGACGAGACGAGCAGGAGCACCTCCTTGGTCATCCAGGCGAAGGGCACGGCGACGGCGGCAAGGATGCTCTCCCCGACCGAGGCCCCGCGCCGCTGCGTGGCCCTGTACACGAAGAAGGGCCCGAAGGCGGTGGAGAGGAAATAGAGAGCGCCGGCCGCGGTGGCCGCGGCGATACGGACCGTCTGATTGATCAGCGAGGCGTCGACGCCACGCAGCCCGAAATAGACGAGATTCGACAGCAGCGCGCAGGCGGCGACAATGGCCACCGGGACCAGCGTGCGGCGAAGGAACGGTATCTCTTTCATGCCAAGCCCCCCTTCAGGTCACGGAATGCGGCGGCGGACCAATTGCCGGGGCCGCTCCGAGGATACAGCCGCCGGAGCATGAACAATCACCTCACTCCGGTTTTACACACCGAAGCACGGTGCCCCGCGAGCCCCAGGTGCTCTGAACCGTCTATAAAAGTGGACCATAACCGCTCTTTTTTCAACAAGAAAATTGCACCGTGCCGCGCCCACCTGGCGCATCTTCGGGATCGCCCCCAGGAGGGTGCACGACATGCCGTCGGGGAACCATGGGACGCGGTCCCGCGTTTTGCACCATGGAGCCATCGTTTTTTTCTTGATTGTATCGCCATCAGCCGGCATACTACCGGCCGATGCGGAGACCGATGTACGGGAAACCGCTGACAGTGAAAACCGCCACAGGAAAGACACGACACTGCGACAGCGTCGCAGGAAAACGTGCGGTGACGTTCAGCATCACGTGGCTCATCGTCGGTGCCGTGACTGTTCTTGTCATGGGAGCGTACGGGATAGCCGCGCTCAGTGCTTCGGCGCGCCTCAGGGAGATCCAGTGGCTCGCCGGCCTCCCTGCCGCGGACCCCGCTTCCGCACCGGGCACGCCCGCGCGGTACCCGGGCAGGATCTTCGGGCCGGACGGCCGCAGGACTCCCATGGGCCAGCAGGCCTCGGCATACTGGTGGACCGTGGCGGTCAATGACGAGGACGGGAATTACGATGTACGATGCCTCGGCCGCGTCCGGTCGAATCTGGTACTGGCCACACCGAAGGGATCCGTGCCGGTGGAATGGTCTGGAGCGGAATCCGACGACGTCGGCCTCGCGTCGGATTCCGACGGCGGTGAATACGGCAGGCCCTTCGCCATCGACATCGGCAGCGCCCCGTCAACGACGTACGACGAGGTGCCCCGGGGGATTTGCGGGTATGGCGAACGGTATTCGCAGACATATATCGGCCAGGGCGTGAGGGCCGAGGTCGTCGGGTGCTACAGGGGCGGCGTTCTGGGCCGGTGCGATTCGGTCCTCGGCGGGGTGCTTTCCGTGCCGGACGTCAGATCGGACATGCGCCACAGGCTCGAGGCAGCCATGCACGCGTTTTTCTACCCGATGTATCTCGGGCTGTGCCTCCTCTTCCTTTCGACCATCGCCCTCTGGAAGCGAACCATGCACGATACGCGCCCTCGCCCGCCGGCCGGGAACGGGGAAACCCCATGCTGACGATGGAGTACGCGGGCCTCATCCGTGACATGCTGCAGGGAGAGGCGGTGGGCGCGGCGCTCCTGCTGATCCTGGGGTCCGTTCAGGTGGCGCTGTCGTTCCGGGCCGCGCGCGAAGTCAGGGCCGCGCTGGGTCGTATCGAGTCCCCCCTGGAGAGGAGGCAGCTGGAGCGAAGGATGGTCCGTCCCGTGCACGGCTTCAGGGTGATGGCCCTCCTCTCGCTCCTGCTGGCGGCGCTGAGCATCGCGATACCGCTGTACCTGTATGGCCGGTATGCGCCATGACGCCGCTCCTTCCCCTTCGCCGCCAGCGGTTCACCGGCAGGGCTTTTTTTTAAATGAACGGAACGATTCACGAGACCGCATGGGACGGCACCGGATGACCGACCGCGCTCACCTCTTGAACCCCTTCGGTGGATTGAACTACCCGGCGGCCTCACCCCCCCTAGGTGGTTTTATAGGGAAGGCCCCTGTGCCGGGTGAAATGCTCCAGATACAATCCGGCATCCTGCGCCCGCTCCAGTTTTTCAGCAGTTCCCCCCCTTCCCCGATCCTCTGGACCCACAGGGTATCGAGATCTCTGCCCAGATAACGACCCGGCCGGAAGGAGCTGCTCACTCCCCCAAAAGGCCCCGGTACCGGGCCTCCAGCGTATCGAAGAGCTCGTCGACCCCCTGGATGCCGAAGGCCGCCAGGTGCAGGTGCCTCCCCATTTCGGAGTTCTCCACCGTGCCCCGCACCTCCACCACCTGCCGCTTCTCCGGGACCGCCTTGAGGAAGGTGCGGCACATGCCGTCGGGGAACCATATGCTGCCGGTCTCCCGGAAGCCCTGGCCGGACATGACCTCCCGCAGCAGCCCTTCGGCCCGGTCGCCGGAGACCGCCGCGGGGATGAAAATCCTGGCATGCCTCCCCTTCAGGAAGTCCTCCGCCCCGGCGATCCCCAGCCTCCCCAGCTCGTCCAGGAAGCGGGAACCCCCGGCATCGAGCCACCGGAAGGCCCTGACCGTCCTGTACTCCAGCGAGGGGAGCCTCTTCGTGACCCATGTGTGCCGGGGCCCCAGGTAGATCTCGCTCTCTTTCGCGGCGAGCTCGCCGGCGATGGTCCCGGTCCCCTCCGCGAGGGGGATGAAGTAGAGCGCCATCTCCCCCAGCGGCCCGGTATAGCTCGTCGGCAGCGATTTGAAATCGATATGCAGCCCCTTCTCAGTCGGCACGATCACCGGCTCGCGGTACCTGAAGAGGGTGTGTTCGCTCTTCACGTAGTAGAGCCGGTCCGTATCGTACATGCAGTTGACCTTCACGCGGTAGGAGTCCGGCGGGAACTCACTGTTGGTCACCCGTATCCGGTAGACCACGTAGACCGGCTCGACCTCCACCTGGCTCTGCGCCGTGACGGCGCAGGCGCCCAATTGTGCGAGCAGCAGCAGGGGGAGAAAGGCGGCTCCCCCGGTACGGATTTTTTTTACCCATTGTCTCATGGCAGTCTCCGGTATCGACGACGGTGATTGGGCGTACGGGGGATACTACCACGGCGCATACGCCGCGTCAAGCCGTGAATTCGATTTCCCTCGGGAAAGGGCTCAGGGGTGCATGTAGATGGACCGCTTGAACTCCTCCGCCTCATGGAAGAGCGCCCCGTGGGTATACTGCCACTCCACCTGGAAGCAGCAGTTGCCGGCGTAGAGCTTCAGCTCCAGCATGCGGTCGCCGGCCAGGGCCCATCGCGCCGAGGCGTATCCCCTCGTTTTCAAGACCTCGTCCCGGCGGTCGCGCCAGCTTTCCCTC
>JAFGJK010000101.1 GCA_016929135.1 Spirochaetota bacterium
AGGTGAGCGCCAGGTTCGAGATGGCGAGGTTGAGGTTCTCTATCCCGTAGAAGGCCTTGTAGGGGTCCAGGATCTTGAAGAACACTACGCCGTCCACCTTCACCCCTGCGTTGTCCTCGGTGATGATCCCCTGGGGCGGCAGGTCCAGCACCTGTTCACGTACGTCGATCTTCACCGCCACCCTGGAGAAGAGCGGATTGATGAGATTCAGTCCGGCCTTGAGCGTCGAGGCGTACTTGCCGAAGCGTTCCACAACCCAGTTTTCCGCCTGCGGCACGATGCGTACTCCCTTGAATACCAGCACCACCACGACGAAGAGAAGCACGATTATCAGAATGGTGAGGGCCATTGATTCCTCCTTCTTTTTATTGTTTAAACTGTATCTTCACCGGATCCGGCTCGGCACCGGACGGCATATCGGGGATGATCAGGGCCTCCTGACCACAAGCTTGATCCCGTTGGCCTCGACGGCCATCACCTCCTCCCCCTCCTCCAGCACCTGTGACGATTCGGCGGACCATATCTTGATGCCGTGGAAGTTATCGTAGAGCTCCACCTCGCCGGACCTGTTCGGCTCAATCCGCCGGGTGACCCTCCCTCTCTTGTTGAAGAGGGTGGGGTCCCTGGTCTCGTCGACAACCCGTGATTTGAAGAATCTCCGGAGGTAGAAATGCCACGTCGTCAGGAAGGCCAGTGACGAGATCGAGAAAAAGAGCGCCTGGGAAAACACTGAGGTGAGCAGTGTCAGAAACGCAAGCAGGGCCGTCAGCAGCGCTCCGGCGCCGAACCAGAAGAGCACGAAGCCCGGCACGATGACCTCGAGCCCCATCAGGAGTAGGCCGGCGATCAGCCAGGCCAGCGGCCCGTATTCCATAATAACCTCTCTTACCCCCTCTGCGCGCTGCAGGGCGGTGCCACAGCATCAGATCCCTGTCCAGGGAGATTGATGATAGCACCGGAAATCGAATTGTCAATATCTTAATAAAAAAATTACAACGATCCTGAGGAATTATGCGTATATATATTTCAGGAATGCCCGGAAGTGCATGGAAAAAGGATTTACAAAAATGCGAGGCGTCTCCTCAATGGGGTACTTTCGCCTGTACGGGCGATGTACCAATTCTGGCGGTTTTACATGCTCCAGTCTCTGATCACGGTCTTTCTTGAGTTCGGGTATTTTGCGGTTTTCGGAGTCCTCATACTCTGCGGTCTCGGCATCCCCATTCCCGAAGACATATCGCTCATCTCGGGGGGGGTGATTGCCGGGCTCGGCTATGCCAATCCCTATGTGATGACCGCCGTCTCCATGACGGGGGTTCTCATCGGCGATACCAGTATGTTCTATATCGGCCATCATCTTGGAAACCGGTTTCTCAACGGGAGATTTGTGAGGAGGATCGTTACGCCGGCGAGGTACAGAACAATACTGGAGTGGTTCGACCGGTACGGGAAGACGGTGCTCTTCGCGGCGCGTTTCATGCCGGGCCTCCGCGCGGCGATCTTCCTGTCAGCGGGAATCACCAGATTCGTCAGATACCCGGTGTTCATCCTGATCGACACTATTGCGGCGTTCATAAGCGTCCCCCTCTGGATCTACCTTGGCTACTATGGGGCAAGCAACTGGGAGTGGCTGAAGCGGATCATCACGAAGAGCCATGTGGCAATCCTCGTGGCGGTGGTCCTCTTCATAGCCATACTCTCCATCCATACGTTCTTTCGCTACAAGGTGAAGAAGATCGAGAAGCAGTTCAGCGGAAGCATAACCTCGCGTGAAGGAATGGAATAAATAAGTATTGACAAAAATTGCCCGCCTCCTCATGTAGCTGGCTAAATTAGCATGCACAATAGACAGGGATGAGGGGGAACTTGCCGTTCACCATCAGGGCTGCCGTGAGTGATGCGGCGAGCCGGTGAAACGGTTCAGTCTGATTTCAACATCCTGCGGAACTCGTTATGAACATTGCGCAATTATCGATAAAGCGGCCCATATTCATCTCCAGTCTCGTGATCCTTCTCCTGATTACCGGTAGGATCGCCCTGAACCGGATGGGTGTCGACCTGTTTCCCGATGTCACACTTCCCATCGTCGTCGTGACGACGACCTATCCCGGCGCCGCCCCCGAAGAGATCGAGAACCTCATCTCCCGGCCACTGGAGGACGAGCTCGTTTCGGTCTCCGGGGTGAAGCGCATTACCTCCAGGAACTACGAGGGGACCTCTCTGGTGGTGATCGAGTTCCCCGTCGAGACGGACGTGAAGGACGTTGAACAGCAGGTGCGGGACCGTGTGGCCCTGGTCCGCCCGAAGATGCCCGACGATGTCGACGAGCCGCTGGTGCGTCGCTTCGATCCCTTCGATGTCCCAGTGGCCCGCATCGCCATTTCCGCGGACATGCCGCCCACGAAGCTCTACGATCTGGCCAAGGAGGATATCAAGGCGAGGATCGAGCAGGTGAAGGACGTGGGGTCCGTCAGGATCATCGGAGGGACCAGGCGCGAGATCCAGGTGGAACTGGACATGGAAAAGATGCAGCTCTACCAGTTTTCCGCCACCAGCATTGCCAACAAGATTAAGAACTCCGGCGTGAACATCCCGGCGGGCAAGCACGAGCGGGGGGCCCAGGAGACCATCTTCAGGGCGGTCGCCCAGTTCGAGAGCATCCAGCAGATAAAGGACGTGGTGGTCTCCTTCTCGGGAGATTTCGCCAGCGTCGTGCTGAGCCAGGTTGCGGAGATCAAGGACGGTACCGAGGACGCCACCAGCCTCGGATTCCTCTATGCCCCGGTGACGGACGGCAAGAGCGGCGGGGAATCGGGCTCCTTCATAAAGAACCTTTTCAGCAAGGGAAAGCGGAGGGAGGTCCGCCGCGAGTCGAAGCCAACGCTTATGCTGGACGTCTTCAAGCAGTCGGGATCCAATACGGTGGCCGTCGCTGAGGGTGTGGGGAAGCGTCTCGAAAAAATCAATCGGGACATACATGACATGCCCGGGCACCCCCGGGTGGACCTGGTATACGACGGCGCCCGATGGATCAGGATCAATATCGACGACGTCTTCGAGACGATCATCCTCGGCGTCATCCTGGCGGTGGTGGTGGTGTATCTCTTCCTTGGAAATGTCAGGTCCACCATCATCACCGGCATCGCGCTTCCCAACTCGCTTCTGGGCGCCTTCGTCCTGATGTACCTGATGGGTTTCACCATCAACATGATGTCGCTCCTGGCCCTCTCGCTCACCGTGGGCCTCCTGGTGGACGATGCGATCGTGGTGCGGGAGAACATCTTCAGAAAGCTCGAGCACGGTTTCCATCCGGTGCAGGCCGCGGAGGTGGGAACCATGGAGGTGGCCCTGGCGGTCATCGCAACGACCTCAACCATCATCGCGGTATTCTTCCCCATCGGATTCATGAGCGGCATCGTGGGACAGTTTTTCAAGCAGTTCGGGTTCACCGTGGTCTTCGCCATGCTGATCAGCCTCTTCGACGCCCTCACCGTGGCGCCGCTCCTGTCGGCCTATTTCGCCGGCAAGGCGCACGCCCGCAGGAACAGGGTGGTTGTGCTCTTCGACCGCTTCCAGGATGCCCTGGAGCGCTACTACGAGGTCATCATCCGCTTCAGCCTGAAGCATCCACTCATCGTGATCGGCATCACCACGGCGGTGTTCTTTGCCAGCCTGGGGACCCTGGGCTTCCTGAAGAAGACGTTCTTTCCGGAAACGGACCAGCCGGAATTCATGGTGAACCTGGAGCTCCCTCCCGGCACGAGCCTGGAGGGGACGCGGGAGGTGACGGCGCGGCTGGAGGAGCGGATTAAAAAACTCCCCGAGGTGAACATGATGTCCACCGTCGTCGGCGGGAGCCAGGGGGAGGCGAACAAGTCGGTCATCGGGGTGACCCTGATCCCCTCGTCCCAGAGAAAACGGACCTCCTTCGATCTGAAGGCCGTGATACGGGACTACTTCAAGGATTTCGCCTTCGCCAAGCCGAACATCACGCACTATTCCACCACCGGCAGCAGCGGCAATTACCCCTTCATGCTGAGCATCGCGGGGAGCGACCTGCCGCAGCTCGAGGAATACGCGGGGAAGCTCGTGGAGCGGCTTAAAAAGATTCCGGACCTCATCGAGATCAACACCAGCCTGCAGGCGGGGAGGCCGGAGTTCCAGATACAGCTGGAGCCGCGGAGGATGCAGCTTTTGGGGGTGGAATCGAGCGCCGTAGGCCTCGAGCTGCGCTATCTCATCGCCGGCGAGGTGGTGGGGCAGCTCCACGAGAACGGCCTGCAGTACGATGTGAGGATGCGCCTCAGGCCGGAGCAGAGGGATCTGAAGACGATCTATTCCCGCGTGAAGGTCCCCAACAACCTGGGCGGCGGGTCGAAGCTGATACCGCTCTCCGCCATAAGCAGGACCACGGAAAAGCTGGGTTCGTCGTACATCCTTCGGCAGGACAGGGCGCGGGTTGTGCAGGTGAACGCGAATATCGCGCCCGGAGGCGGCGTCGGCGATGCCATCGACAAGGTGAGGCGCATCATGCGCACCGAGCTTCCCCTCCCTCAGGGCGTGACCTACTCCTTCATCGGCCAGACCGAGAGCTACGGAGAGCTGGTGACCAACATGATGATCGCCTTCGTGCTATCCCTGGTTTTCATCTACCTGGTGCTCTCGAGCCTTTACGAGTCCTTCATCACCCCCTTCACGATACTCGTGGCCATTCCGCCGGCTCTCTCGGGCGCGCTCTTTGCCCTGCTCCTGTCTGACGAGATGCTGAGCATGATGTCCATGATCGGCATCATCATGCTCATGGGACTGGTGACGAAGAACTCGATCCTTCTGGTGGACTTCACCATGGAGGGGATACGGCAGGGGCTCTCCAGGGATGAGGCGATTCTGAAGGCCGGGATCATCCGTCTGCGGCCGATCCTCATGACCACCTTCGCCATGATCGCGGGGACGATCCCGGTGGCCTTCGGGCTGGGCGAGGCTGCCGCCACCAGGACCGCCATGGGCATGGCGATTCTGGGCGGGCTCATTATATCCACGATGATCACGCTCTTCGTGGTCCCCGCGATCTTCGGCTACATAGACCGCTTCAGGGAGGCCATCGAGAGCAGGTTCCGGCCGAAGTACGACATGCATGTCCCGGCAGGCCCGGCTCCGGAAGAGCCGGTTGACGAGCCGGAGGTCGAGGTGATCGATCCCATACCAGTGACGAGAAAATTCCCCCCTCCGAAAAAGGGGAGAAAGAGATAGGATGCATCATTGATCCTTTCCTGCCGATACGCCGGCGGTGCTTGAAACACCGCTCTTCGGGAAGAGGGGCGGGGGATAGTGTACGCCGGGCATGGAGCGGAATGATTGTTGTGACTTCCCCCTTTCCGGTCTCCCGGCCGGTACAGCGCCGAAGTGTTGAGGGGGAGCGCCCACCGCCGGCGGGGATCGCGGAACATCAGAGGATGGGGTGCGTCGTTTTCAGCGGATCGGACAGGGACAATTTTACACTTGACATTCATCGAGAGTTGTCCCTTCCATGAATATATTACATTAACTTTTACTATCTGGAGGTCATCGGAATGGACTTTTCTTTGATAATTAATACCGTCAAGGGATTCCTTACGAAGCCAGGGGAGGAATGGCAGAAGATCAAGGCGCAGCAGTACGACAAGCAGACGCTGCTGATGAAGATCCTCGTGCCGATACTGATTATCTACGTGGTGGCCACCCTGCTGGGCACGATAATCAGCCTGGTGATAACCCCCTACGTGCTTCAGTTCCTCGGTTTCGGCAGGATTCTCATGAATGCAGTGGTGAGTGCCATTCTCGCTGGGGTGGTTGCCTTCGGCCTCATCTATGGCGGCACCTTCGTGCTCTACGGCCTGGCGGATAATTTCGGCGCCAAGAAGGACGACTCGGTGGCCCTCAAGGTGATGGTCTTTGCGAACATAATCATGCTGGTGAGCTCCGTCGCGCTGATCATCCCCTATATCGGACGGCTCGTGCAGGCCGCCGGATCGATCTACTCGCTGGTGCTTCTCTTCTGGGGCATGCGGGACCTTTTGGAGCCGCCGCAGGATAAGATGGTGATGTACTACGTGGTGACCCTGCTTATCCTCATCGCGGCCGGGGTGGTCCTCTTTCTTCTGGTGGGCGTGATCACCAGCCTCCTCATCGGCGGGGCGATGATTCGCTAGCGATCATACCGCGGGCGAGCCGTCTCCGGCCCGCCCGCACCTCCCTTTCCCCCACACCATGCGGCCCCCTCCCGGGATCATCGAAAATCGACCCCGCAGAAATGGTTTGACATACGGGGCCGTGCTCTGTAACATTCACCGCTGATCCCGAAATGACGTGTTTCCGCCTATTCCGATAGACCAGAGGTGTCTCGATGAAAAAGAACAGGTTTGCACAGAGACTTCGCTATTCCTTTGACAACACCCTGACGAAGGGGACACCGGCACTGATTCTGTGGCTCAGCATCATCACGCTGGTGATGATACTCGTCTTTTCCGCAATGGTGTGGATCGCCGGCGCCGTCCCCGACGAGGCGGGGGGAGATTTCTTCCAGGTGGTCTGGATGAGCCTCATGCGCTCCATCGATTCAGGCACCATGGGTGCTGACAGGGGGATCTACAGCTATTTCATGCTGGGGCTGACCTTCGGGGGAATCTTCATCGTGAGCACGCTCATCGGTATCATAAACTCGGGCATCGAGCGGAGGATCGAGGAGCTGCGGAAGGGACGCTCCGTGGTAATGGAGAAGAACCACACGGTGATACTGGGCTGGTCGGAGCACATCTTCACCATCATCACTGAGCTGGTCACGGCAAATGAGAACCAGCGCAGGTCCTGCATCGCCATCATGGGGAACCGGGACAAGGTGGAGATGGAGGAGGCGATTCGCTCCAGTGTCGGCAATACCGGCAGGACCAGGGTCGTCTGCAGGACCGGGAACCCCATCGACCTGAACGACCTGGACATCGTGAACATCGATGATGCGAAATCCATCATCGTCCTCTCGCCGCAGGATGAGGACCCGGACGCCGAGGTGATCAAGACCATGCTGGCCATCACGAACAAGCCGGACCGGAAAAAGGGCCCCTATCATATCGTGGCGGAGATACGTGACCCCAGGAATATGGACATCGCCGGCATCGTGGGGAAGGACGAGGCGGAGCTTGTCCTGGTGGGGGATCTCATCGCACGCATCGTGGCGCAGACGAGCCGCCAGGGGGGCCTCTCGGTGGTGTACACGGAGCTGCTCGATTTCGGCGGCGACGAGATCTACTTCAAGGAGGAGCCCTCCCTGACCGGAATGAGTTTCCGGGACGTATTATTCATGTACGAGGATTCGGCGGTCATCGGCATCGCCCCCTCCGGCGGCACGCCGCTGCTCAACCCGCCTATGGACAGCAAGATAGGCCAGGGGGACCGGCTCATCGTGATATCGGAGGACGACGATACGGTGCGCCTCTCGGGGCTGAAGGATTACGGCATCGAGCCGGAAAGGATATCCTCGGCCACCGCAACGAAACCAGGGCCGGAATCTCTGCTCATCCTGGGCTGGAACTGGCGGGGGCCGGTCATCATCAGGGAACTGGACGGCTACGTCGCACAGGGGTCGTCGGTGATGGTGGTGGCGGACGTGCCCATCGAAGAGAAGGAGGGCATCGTGAAGCGGCTTTCCGGCTTCAACAAGAACCAGACCATACGGTTCATGGCGGCCGACACCACCGACAGGACGGTGCTGGACAAGCTCAACCTTCATGAGTTCGACCACATAATCATCCTCTGCTACTCGGACGTTCTGGAGGTGCAGCAGGCGGACGCCAGGACGCTGAAGACGCTCCTGCATCTCCGGGACATATCGGAGAAGACCGGCCGGAATCTCAACGTCATAAGCGAGATGATGGACGTCAAGAACAGGGACCTGGCGCAGGTGGCCCGGGTGAACGACTTCATCGTCAGCGACAAGCTCATAAGCCTGCTGATGTCGCAGGTCTCCGAGAGCAAGCAGCTCAACGCGGTCTTCGCGGATCTCTTCGATCCGGAGGGCTCGGAGATATACCTGAAGCCGGTGACGGACTACCTCACGCCCGGCGGCGACGTGAATTTTTACACGATCCTGGAGGCGGCGGCGCGCCGGAAAGAGGTGGCCATGGGATACAAGATCGCCTCGAAGGCCTACAGCGAGGCGGATTCCTTCGGCGTGGTGGTGAATCCCGAGAAGTCCGGCAGGATTTCCTTCACGCAGGACGACAGGATCATCCTGCTGGCGGAGTCTTGAGCGTTTGACCGCATTCCGCAATCCCCGCAGGATACGCGGGGACTGCGTGAGGGGCGATTTATTGCCCGCTCCCCATTATGCGGAGCAGATCCCTGAGCTGCTTCATCTCTTCACCGAATTTCGCCCAGTCTCCCTGCCGGACGGACTGTTCTGCCCTCTGGTAGGAGTTATAGGCCTTCGATGCCAGGTCCCGGAGCCTCATCTCCTGCGTCATACCCGGGGCGGTGGCCTGCTGTGCGATGCCTCCCTTGCCGAAGAGGCGCTCCAGGCTGGAGGAGAGGTCCTTCTCCATGACGATACGGTCGCCGAAGGCCACGATAACCCGCCTCAGCTCTGGCATCTCGCTGCTCGCCGCCTTCAGGTAGAGCGGCTCGATGTAGAGGATGGATTCCTCGATGGGGATCGCCAGCATGTTCCCCCTGAGTACGCTCGATCCCTTCTGGTTCCATAGCGTGAGCTGAGACGAGATCTCCGGGTCCTGATCGATGCGGGCCTCCACCTGCATGGGACCGTAGCTCAGCTTGTCCTTGGGGAGCCGGTAGAGGGAGAGCTCGCCGTAGGAGGGCTGGTCGCACTTGGCGACGAAAAAGGAGACCATGTTGTTCCGCCGGTAGGGGGTGAAGGGGAGAATTAGAATGAATTCATCCCTCTGCTCCTTCGGGAGTCTCGTGACCAGGTAATAACTGTGAACCGGCTCCTCCTGGTTCTCGCTGATCTGCATCGGGATCGCCCAGGCGTCCTCGTTGTTGTAGAAGATTGTCGGATCCGTCATGTGGTACTTCAGCAGCATGCGGCTCTGTATGTTGAAGATCGTCTCAGGGTACCGCAGGTGCGCCAGAAGGTCCGGCGGCATGGCGGTGATGTCCCGGAACACGCCGGGGAAGATCCGGTCGTAGGTCCGGATCAGCGGGTCGCTGCGGTCGGTGATGTAGTAGGTCATGGTACCGTCATAGGCGTCGATCACCACCTTCACCGAGTTCCTGATGTAATTGATGCGCCTCCTCCCGACCTCAATCGGAGAGGAGTAGGGGAACTGGCCGGTGGTGGTGTAGGCGTCGATGATCCAGTAGAGCCTCCCCTCCGAGAGGACCAGGTAGGGATCGTCGTCGAACTCCAGGAAGGGGGTGAAGGTGTTCACCATGTCCACGATGTTCCTGCGGTACAGGAGGCGGCTCGACGGAGTGATGCTCCCCATGAAGATCATGTTCTTGTCCTTGAAGTAGACCGCCGCGAGGATCCTGGTGAAGAGCGAGTCTATGGGGATGCCCCCCTTCCCCTGGTACCGTGCGTACTTGTTTTCGTCGCCGTAGGGATAATCGAATTCACCCGGCTCGATGGATGTGTTGGCGATGACGTAATCGTTGCGGTGCTCGCCGTAGTAGATCTCGGGACGGTCCACGGGCAGGGACGCGGTGGTCCTCGGGGGTATGTCGCGGATGATCATATCCGGCTGTCCCTCGGGGGTGATCCTGTCGACCCTGCTCATCACCAGGCCGTAGCCGTGCGTGAAGATCAGGTGCCGGTTCTGCCAGGACTGGCTGTTCTTGGGAAGCTCGTCGATTGAGAGTTCCCGGGCCGCCAGGTTGACCGCGAATTTCTTCCCGTCGATGACATACCGGTCCACGTCAACGTCGTTGAAGAAGTAGTAGGGTTTCTGCTCCTGCAGCTGCTTGTAGGTCTGCTTCAGCGGGCGCCAATCCCACAGCCGCACGTTTTCGATGACGATACGATTTTTCAGGATGTCGGCGTAGGTCAGTGTGTCCTTGTTCGCGAAATCGATTTCCCTGACGTTCTGCAGCCCGTAGGCAATCCTGGTGAAGCGGATGTTATGCTCGATGTAGGGCCGCTCCTTGCCCAGCTCGTTCGGCTCAACGATGAACTTCTGCTGGATTGCCGGGTAGATCACACCGAGGATGAAGTATGCCGGGATGAGCGCCGCGAGCACGAGCAGGGGGAGGCGGAAGCTCCGCTTGAAGATATTGAAGAGGAAAAGGGCCGCCGCCGCGAAGGAGAGGACCATGGCCACGGTGTATGATACAAGGTTCGCGTGGACTGCGGTGTATCCGGCGCCGAAAAACTTACCCATCTGGGAGAAAAGTAGTTCGTAGGCCGAGAGCCGGTACCCGATACCGTAGAGGACCACGATGGCCGCCAGCAGGGTGGAGATGTGGGCCCGGGCGAAGAGGGAGAATTCGAGCCTGCCATCGGTGACATAGATCCCCCGGTTCATGATATGGAACAGGGCGGAGAATGCGAGAATGATGATGAACGCGGAGAAGAGCCATCCGTAGAGAAAGTTGTACACCGGCAGTGAAAAGACATAGAAACCAGGATCGATCCCGAAGATCGGGTCCGCGGGGAACCCCCTGAATGGGACCGAGTAGAGGTACTGCAGTATCTCCTTCCAGAACGAGGCGGCGGCACCCCCCATGACAAAGCCGATGAGGACCACGCCGGCGGCGAGAAGAATGAAAAGGGCCCTCCGGGGCGTACCGAAGATCGGCATCTTGAGCCTGTCCAGGATCTTGGCGGTGAATATCCTTCCGGAACCGCCCAGGAGGCGAATCAGCAGGAAATTGAGAAAGAAGAGCGCGATGAAGGCCAGGGAAAAAAAGGTGTGCACGTAGAACTTGGTCGTCAGGAGCCTCCAGAAGATCACCTCGCCGCCGTATATGCCAAACCAGCGGTAATCGAAGTAGAATTCCGCCACAGAGGAGGCGGCAATATAGAGGATGACGATCCCGGCCAGGATCAGTATATGCTTTTTTTTCATCGGCTGCTCCTTGCATGTTTCATTACGGTTATACTATACCGGCGACCCTATTCCCGCAACAGTTTTTCCATCCTCCCTATTATTTGTTGACAATGAGCGGCGGACCCTACTAGGATTCACCGGTAGTCATTATGCCGATACATCCCGGGGAAGAGGAGCCGATGAAGAAGAGCATTATATCCCACCGCGCCAACGAGGTCACGTCGTTCATCGTGATGGATGTGATGGCCAGGGCGGGGGAGCTGGAGAGGCAGGGGCACAGCGTGATACACCTGGAGGTGGGGGAGCCCGACTTTGACACGCCCCGGGCGGTGCAGGATGCCGCGATCGAGGCGATACGCGCCGGCCGCACCCATTACACCCACGCCATGGGGATGAAGGAACTCCGCGAGGAGATATGCGCGTATTACGGGCGGGAGTATGGTGTGCAGATCATCCCTGATCAGATACTGGTCACCTCCGGGACCTCTCCGGCGATGCTTCTCATGATGCTGGCGATCATCGAAAACGGCGACGAGATCATCATCTCGAATCCCCATTACGCGTGCTACCCGAATTTCATAGAGGCGGTGGGGGGAAGGGTCGTTGAGGTGAGGACCTTCCCCGAGGAGGGGTTCCAGTATCGGCCGGAGGAGATACGCCGGGTTATGACGAAGAAGACGAAGGGGATCATGATAAACTCCCCGTCGAACCCCACGGGCATCGTCATGGGGGAGGAGCAGATGAGGACCATCGCCGCATTCGAGGACCAGTACATACTCTCCGACGAGATATATCACGGCCTCGTCTATGGGGGGAGGGCACACTCGATCCTGGAGTATACCGAGAAGGCCTTCGTGATCAACGGATTCTCGAAGCTTTACGCCATGACCGGATGGCGGCTCGGCTACCTTATTTTCCCCAGGGAATTCTCCCCCATCATGGAGCGACTGCACCAGAATTTCATGATATCGGCCAACAGCTTCGTCCAGTACGCCGCCATCGCCGCCCTCAGGGACTGCGGCGCCGACATAGAGCGGATGCGGAAGATCTACAACGAGCGCCGCGTATTCATGATACGGCGCCTGCGCGAGATGGGATTCACCATCCACGTGGATCCCACGGGGGCCTTCTACGTCTTCGCCGACGCCAGAGCCTTCTGCGAGGATTCCTATAAAGAGGCATTCAATATCCTCGAGAAGGTGAAGGTGGGGGTGACCCCCGGCGTGGACTTCGGCTCTGGGGGGGAGGGCTTTATCCGCTTCTCCTACGCCAATTCCATGGAGAACATCACCGAGGGGCTGGCGCGCCTGGAGGGGTACATGGCCCGCAGGGAGGCCCGCTGCTGAGGGGCCGGCATGAATTCCGCATACCGGAGACGCCGGCGGGACCGGCCGGTTCAATAAAGTTCTTTACAAAATCATCACCCTTTATAATGTTTCCCTCACGTTTCACTGAATCGGAGGAGACTCTTCATCCCGAACGTAATCCGGTCAAGTTCTCCGGCGTACATACTTTTGCTATGATGTTTTTGGAGGTTGAGGAATGCTAAAGGAATACAAAACCGATCAGATTCGCAATGTCGCCATTGTCGGCCACGGTACCACCGGTAAGTCCACCCTTTTTGACGCGATGCTTTTCTATGGAGGTAAGATCGCAAAAATCGGCAGCCCTGACAACGGCACATTGACGTCAGATTTCGACGAAGAGGAGAAGAACCGGAAGCTTTCCATTCGAAGCAGCATGGGGTACGTCGAGTACGAAGGCGTGAAGATCAATATCCTCGACACCCCCGGCACCGCGGATTTCATCGGCGAGTCCAGGGCGGCGATCCAGGCGGCGGAGCTGGTGATCGTGGTCGTCGATTCAGTTGACGGGGTGCAGATCGAGACCGAGAAGGTATGGCGCTATCTGAGCGAGAACAATATCCCGCGCATGTTCTTCGTCAATAAGATAGACAAAGAGCGTTCCAACTTCGAAAACGTCATGCAGGCCGTCAAGAGCGGCCTCAAGGCGAATGTGGCGGTCCTCGGGTTCCCCTCCGGTGAGGGGGCGGCCGCGAAGAGCATCGTCGATGTGATTGACATGAAGCTCTGGACTCCGAAGGATGGGACGAAGGACGTGACCCTGGCTGACGTTCCGGCAGAACTGAAGGGGAGGGCCGACGAATACAGGAACAGCATCATGGAACTGGCCGCCGAGGGGGAGGACGCCCTGGTGGAAAAATTCCTCGAGGGGGAGGAGCTGACCGACGATGAGGTCCGCAGGGGTCTGAAGGCACAGATTGCCCGGGCGAAGGTGTTCCCCGCGGTCTGCGGCGCCACCTCGAAGCCGTTGGGGGTGAAGATACTGCTGAATATAATCAAGGAATTCGCCCCTGCGCCGGAAATTGGGAAGGTGTACAAGGGATGCGATCCGCACAATGAGTCCAAAGAGATCGAGGTTACCGTCGATCCGTCGGCGCCCTTTACCGGCGTGGTGTGGAAGACTTATATCGATCAGTATGCCGGGCGGGCAAATTATATCAAGGCCATATCGGGAGAGCTGCTCCCCGATTCCGAGGTGTTCAACTCGAGCACAAAGGAACGGGAAAGGATCTCGAAGATATACACCACCATCGGCAACAAGCAGGAGGAGATGGGAAAGCTGGTGTGCGGCGACATCGGCGTCGTGGTGAAGCTGAACAGGACCGCCACGGTTGACACCCTCTGCGACGTCAAGAGCCCGGTGGCCCTGCAGATCATCACACTGCCGCAGCCGGTCTACTCGCTTGCCATATACTCGGTGAACAAGGGGGACGACGACAAGATCGGCCAGTATTTCGGCAGGGTGACGGACGAGAATCCCACCGTCACCTTCGGCTTCAACGCCGAGACCAGGGAATCGGTCCTTTCGGGCATGGGGGAGATACAGCTGGGAATCATCCTGAACACGCTGAAGGAGAAGAACAAGATCGAGGTGATCACCAACGAGCCCAGGGTGGCCTACAGGGAGACCATCACGAAAAAGGCCGAGGCCCACTACCGCCACAAGAAGCAGACCGGCGGACACGGCCAGTTCGGGGACGTCTTCATCCGTGTGGCGCCGCTCCCCAGGGGGAAGGGTTTCGAATTCAAGGACAGCATCGTCGGCGGGGTCGTGCCGAAGCAGTATATTCCGGGCGTGCAGAAGGGGCTCGTCGAGGGGATGCAGGAGGGGGTTCTGGCGAAATACCCCGTGGTGGACATCTGGGTTGAACTCTTCGACGGTGCCTATCATGACGTCGACTCCTCGGAAATGAGCTTCAAGATAGCCTCGAGGCAGGCGCTGAAGGCCGGCATGGAGGCAGCGGGGCCGCAGCTCCTGGAGCCCATTATGGAGGTGAGCATCTACGTCGACAAGGAATACATGGGTGACATCCTCAACGACATTACCAGCCGCAGGGGGCGGGTCCTGGGCATGGAGAACCCCGATGACGGCGGGAGTGGGGTCTCCGTCGTCAAGGCCACGGTGCCGCTTGCGGAGATGCTTCGCTATACCATCGACCTCAGGGCCATGACCAGCGGCAAGGCAACATTCGAGATGCGGTTCTCCCACTACGATCCGATATCAGGCCGCATCGCCGAAAAGGTCATTGAAGAGAGGAAGAAGGAACTCGAGGACGAGGCGAACAAGTAGAGTTTCTATACTGAAGGAGCACGCCGCGACCGCCCGCAGGGGCCCGCGCGGGGGGAGCGGGTGGTTTGCCGGCGGGAGCGACCATGAAGGCCTTTGTCATATTTGAAGATGAACTGTACAATAACTTCTATCCCCTCTCCCTGACACGTCCCCTGTGGGATCTGCGCTCCGGCGTCTATTCCTTCAGGGAGCGGTGGGAACTGCTCATAAGGTCGCAGTTCGGCAAAAACAGCAGGCTCTTCTTCTTCACCAGGGACTACCTGGCCCCCTGGTGCCGCTCTGCCGACCCGGAATGCGAAATCAACAATCCCGGCGTCTTCTACCAGTTCCAGGAGTTCCATTTCATAAACGCCACCTCCTATCCCAGGGCATCGACACTGGAGTGCAAAAAGGAGTCCGCCCTCTTCCTTCGAGACCAGCCGGTGGCCGCGAGGATCCCTGCCAAGAAGCTGAACCGTTCGACGGAGTCCATCACCGCGATGATCCGGAATTCCGATGTGCGCCTCTTCGATTCGCATTCCCAGGAGGAGCTCATGCACATCGGCAAGGCCTGCTACGTGTGGGACCTGGTATCGCTGAACGGGAGGATGCTGGAGGCGGATGCCGCACTGTTCGCCGGATCTGAGGGCGTCCGTCCCGCGGAAGGAGTAACAATCCTCGGCGATTCCTCTCACATATATATCGGCGGGGACGTCGTCATCGAGCCCTTCGTGGTGATGGACGCCAGGTATGGGCCGGTGATGATCGATGACGGCGCCCGGGTGGGCGCCTTTTCCAGGATCGAGGGGCCCTGCTATATCGGGAAAAATGCCCAGATCCTGGGGGCGAAGGTACGCCAGGGGTGCTCCATCGGGCAGGGGTGCAGGATCGGCGGCGAGGTGGAGGGGAGCATATTCCACGGATTCTCGAATAAATACCACGAGGGGTTCATCGGCCACTCTTACATCGGCGAGTGGGTGAATCTGGGGGCGCTCACCACCAACAGCGATTTGAAGAACAATTACAAGGAAGTGAAGGTGTACATTCCGGAGATACGGAAGAACACGAAGACCGCCAAGATGGGATGCTTCATGGGGGATCACGTGAAGACCAGTATCGGTACTCTCATCAACACCGGGGCCAGCATCGGTCCGGGGGCGATGCTCGTCAGCAACGGCTCCATCACCCCCTACCACGTGCCCCCCTTCATGTGGTTCATAAACGGCAGGACTGAGAGCATGACATGGCTCGAAGACTTCATCGCCACGGCCGGCGTGATGATGTCCAGGCGCGGTATGGTGATGAATGAGACATACGCCGCGCTCCTCAGGGACCTCTACAACCATTACCAGAAAGACGATATGGGGAAGTGAGAGCGGGTGGAACACGGATATGAATTGAGACTCTCATTCACGGTGCTGATCGCGGCATTCGTGCACCTGATCATCTTCTCGACGACGATCATCCCACTGTTCAACGATCTGGTCACCGCCGATAGGATGCGGCGCGATGCGCGGCTCTTCGGTAACCGCGACATCATCGTGAACATAAACCAGGACGACCAGCAGAAGATCACCGACAAGACGCTCCTCTCCGACAGGGATTCCACCGCCCGGGGCTTCATCACCCGCCAGGAGGGGGACAAGTGGCTGAACAACTCGCTGGAGTTCACCCTGAAACAGGGGAAGAGCGGATCCCAGGCCTCGGGGAGACAGGCGTCATCGCGGGATAGGGAGAAGATGCTCGTCACCAGCGACTCGGAGATATCGGTGCGTCTCTCCGCCGATGATCCCTACGGCAATTACGGCTTCGACGGCACCTCGGCAATGGTGCGAATACCCGACAAGTGGGGCATCACACGGGAGAACGCTCTCTTCTATTCAAACGACGGCAGGTTCTCATACAACACGGCGAAATTCAAGCACTTCGAATACTTCAGGGCGATGAAGAACAGGATCGCCTCAAACTGGTTTCCCCCCATCCTTGCGAATTCCTACATATTCGGGTACGCCCCGGGTTACACCAGGATCATGGCCATCCCCAGCCAGGAGGTGAAGCTCTACTTCATCATGGACAGGGAGGGTACCGTGCAGAAGGTGCAGATCGTCGATTCCATGGGCAACACGCCGCTTGACAAGTCCTGCCTCGACGCGATCAGGCTTTCGAAATCCTTCGGGAAGGTGCCCGATGACATCAAGGGGCAGGCGATCGTGATTCCCTTTATCTTCGGCTACTACGTGGAGTGACCCGCATCCTTACCGAGGAGGTCAGCGAGGGTGATCCCCTTCAGGGTTTCCCGCCTGGACGCAATGATTCTCCTGAAAAGACGATGGATGTCATGGCGGAACCGCCCCGTGCCGCGCGGTGACGGTACGGTGTAGGCGGTTTCGTCCAGATACTCCATCACCTCGGCGATAATGACGCTTTGCGAGGGGCGCGAGGGGGTCCACCTCCCGTCCGGGAGCCGATTGATGAGTTCCCGCTCGCCGAACAGCGCGGTGAAAAAGTCCACGGTCTCAGCGCCGTCCCCCGCCACAGGCAGGAGGTCCCTGAAGCCTGTCGGCCCCTTTCCCTGCTCGAATCTCCCGTAGATCCTGTGGAGTATCGCCAGTGCGTGGTACGCCGACATCCTGCCGGTGCGCGTGCCCCTGCGCAGGTCCAGCGTACTGTACGATTCGGGATGCATCAGGACGTACGACAGCTCTGCCCCGAGGAGAATTATCACCGACGATGAATAGACGATGAGGAGGAAGAGCGGGATTGCTGCCAGGGCGCCGTAGATCGCCAGGGTCCCCCGTGCAAAGGTCTTCGTGTAGTAGATGAAAAGAAGAATGAAGACGGCCCAGACGGCACTGGTGAAAGAGGCGCCGATCGCCGCGACCTTGAAGGGGACCCTGGTGTTCGGCAGCGCGATGTATGCCACCAGAAAAAGGAGCCAGATGAAAACGAAGGGGGCCAGGAAATTGATGAGAAAGGCGATGATGCTCCTCCCCTCCACCCCTTCCCAGTGCCGGCCTCTGTCCGCTGAACTCATCACAAGGCCGGTGTCGCCGACGGCCCAGATGGCTGTCCCCTGCACGGTGAGGGCGTTGATCTGGTAGGTGGGGAGTCGTGTGCGGGTCCACGAATCGCCGCCGTTTTTCGTGATCGCCAGCGATCCCCGGTCCCCTGCGGCGATCCCCTCCCTGGAATTGAAGAAATGGATGGCCCGGTAGCTGTAGGCGCGGAATTTCTTCGATGCCCAGGTGATCCCGCCGTTCGTGCTTCTGAGCACTATCCCCTCGCTCCCGCCGAGGTAGCAGGTGTAGTCATTGACGATACAGGAGCTGAAAAGGTTCACATGCCTTCCGCTCAGTTCCGCCGATTTCAGCTTCTCCACGATCCATGTGGTGCCGCCGTCGTAGGTGTGAACGAGCATCCCGCTGTCGCCTGTCACCAGGCCCCGGGTATCGGCGAAGTTGATGGAGTTGAGATCCCGGGTGACGCCGGGGAGCCTGACGAAGCTCCATGAAAGCCCCCCGTCGTCCGTCTGCAACAGCACGCCGCGGTCCCCCACAATGAATCCGTGATCTCTGTTCAGCATCCAGAGGTCCCTCAGGTTGAAGGAATCCAATCTTGAGAGGGCCCAGCTCATGCCGCCGTCATCCGTTTTCAGGAGTATGCCCCGGTTTCCGACGATCCAGCCCGCATCGCCCCTGAAGAGGATCTTGTTGAACTCCGATTTTTCAAACTGCACCTGGTCGATCCGATGGTCCTTTTCTTCGAACATGCCGGAGGCCTCGTTGAAGAGGTAGGATTTCTGGTTGTCGAAATCGATTCTGTTCTCCGCCAGGGGGATCAGCTCCATGGACTTGCCCATGCGGTAGATGCCCCCCTTCCCCCCCACGATCCACCGCTCGCCGCTCCCGGTGAAGGCGATGCTGTGGTAGTTGGGTGCCGAGAAGAAGTCCGACAGCTGAGTGGTCACCGCCGTGCCGCCGATGAGGGTCACGGGCCCCAGGGTGAGGATGGCCCAGTAATAAATAACCCTGAGGAAGATGGGCCTGTTCTTTTTCACGCTCCATATGGTATTGAGCGACCGTTCCAGTGAGCGCAGGAGGGCGGTGGCGGTGAATACCATCACCACGGCGCTGATGCCGCCGATCTTCCCCGCGTTGTCTATCAGGCCGGAGAGGGCCACAAAGATCGGGTCTATGGTGATGTTGATGCCGTGATCTTTCATGAAGAAGGATATGGCGCCGAAGAGCTCCTCCTTCTTCCCCTCGACGCCGGAGAAGATGGAGTAGACGGTGAGTACCACCGTCAGTGTTGGAATGAGGGACATGATCGCGGTATAGGATATCGACGAGGCCCTGGTGAGGCAGTCGTCGGCGATGAACCTGCGTATCGAGGCGAAGAGTACCTTCAGCGACGTGATGACCCAGCCGCTCACCCCTTCCCGGCTGAAAAGTTCGTGCAGCAGGGCCGTGGCGCTTTCTTTCGGGGAGCTGAAGAACCTCCCGAACCGGCTGCGGCGTGACGGGTTGCCTCCTTCGTGATCTGTCATGATGAGCCTCTTGGGTCCTGATGGATCGCTGCGCCTTTGTGAAGAGCATAGCCGAAGGAAGGGCCGGGTCAAGAAATATTCCGTACGGATATATAAAAATGGACGCCGTTACCGGTAGACATCCAGACTCCTCTTGGTTTCCTCCATGAGCCTGGAAGCTGCTCTCTCGATCGATTGCCCGGTGACGGTGAACTCATGGGTGGTCAATGCCTTGATGAAACGATCATTGAAGCTTTCCGAGAAATGCCCGGTATCACAGTATTCGTCGAGGTCGTACAGCATGGCGCTGTCGCTCTGGGGGTCGTGAAGGGTGACGTTGTTCAGCCCCTTCATGGTTTCGAAGAGTTCCTGTTTAATCCGGACATATGCGTCCAGTCCGCCGCTCCTGTATACGTCCAGCCAGTAGAGTATCGAATGGGGCATGTAGATGATGTCGAAGCGGATCGAGGGATTGGCGCGAAGGAGCGGGAGTAGGTTCGTCGTGATGTTCCCGCGGCCGTTTGCCATGAGCCGCCGTGTGTCTGCATTTCTCTCCGCTCTTCCCTTAAGCTCCTGTGCTCTTTTCCATCTTCGCAGCACCTGTTCACGGCCGAAAAAGGGCTTTTTAATCTCCATCCAGTTATAGGCCGAGTCGAAATCGGCACTCCCCCCGCTGCGATGCAGGAGATTCACGGCGATGATTTCGCGTGACAGCTTGAAAAGGAGGTCGAAATTGGCTATATACCGGAAGTCGTTCCAGGGATTATCATCGTACAGGTAGAGCGGAAAGTCGGGAATCCTGAACATATCCGGATCATCCATAAGCGTGTCCAGATCGAGACCCCAGACAACCCGCTTCACACGACCGGTCCTGATGGCGGTCTCCAGAATCAGGCGTATCTCCCTCATGGTTGCCCCGAACATTGTGAGGTTCACCGAAGGGGTGTGAAGTACCTTATCCACCATGGCCGGATCGGTGTTCGCCATGTACGAGGACCCCACGATCACGGTTTCGTAACGCCTGTTTTTTGCCATGCCGGGATTGATATACCTGCAGTAGTTGCCGTGGATATAGGGCCTGTAGAAGGAGGCCTCGCGGAAGTACTGGATGGGATCGATGCAATAATTCAGTATCGAGAGCACGAAAAAGGCCGCAACTCCGACAGACGCGACCAGATAGAACCATCGTCTGGCAGTCATGATTCTCCTTAAAAACCGAAGTATATGAATTCGGTATACCGCTGGATGAACACCAACGATACGCAGAATGCGGCTGCTGCCAGCGCCGCATAGCGTACGCTGGGCTTGAAGCCTTCGATTATTTCATTGCTATTCTTCAGTATCAGGGTCGCCGCGACCAGCATGCCGATCATAATCATGGTTGTCAGATCGCCCCGCAGCATCCATTCGTGCGCGAAGCGGAGGTATCCTTCGGCGGGATTCCCCAGCAGAATCCCCACCGTCCGAGGGAGCACGATTCCCTTAAGGCCGGCCATGGCAGAAAGCACATTCACGGCATCGGAAAAGGACCGGGCCCTGAAAAAGACCCACAGTACGTTCACGTAATTGAACGTGATGAAAAGTGCCAGCGGTCTGGGCATATGAAGAGAGGTCTTGTTCCAGAACCTGTGGATCACAAGGCCCAGGCCGTGCAGAAAGCCCCAGAATACAAAGGTCCATCCGGCTCCGTGCCAGATGCCGGCTACGAGAAAGGTGATAATGATATTGCTGTAGGTTCTGAATTCTCCTGCCCTGCTCCCTCCCAGAGGGATATAGATGTAATCGCGTAGAAACGAGGATAGCGTGATGTGCCATCTGCGCCAGAAATCCTGCAGGTTCCGGGCCTTGTAGGGAGAGTTGAAATTTATCGGCAGACGGATATTGAACATCAGCGCGGTGCCGATCGCCATGTCCGTGTAGCCGCTGAAATCGAAATAGAGCTGCAGCGTGTAGGAGATGCTCGTCAGCCATGAGTCCGCCAGCGTGAGCTGACTGGAGAGGGCGAATCCTGTGTCGGCAAAGGGGGCGAGGTTGTCGGCGATCATGATTTTTTTGAATAGGCCCAGTGAAAACAGGAAGAGGCCCTTGGCGATATTGTCGTAGTTCAGTAACGTTGTGCGGGCATCCCCGCGCTGTCGGGATACATCCCCGTACCGCACAATGGGGCCGGAGAAGATCTGCGGGAAAAATGATGCGAAGGATAGGTAATCCACGAGTCCCTTTCTTCCCGCACCGCCGCGGTATGTGTCCACCAGGTAGGCGATCTGGATAAAGCTGTAAAAGCTTATACCCAGCGGGAGCGAGATCCTGAGCGGCTGCAGTGGTTGTGGGAGAAACAGGTTTAAATTTCCGATGAAGAAATCAGTATACTTGAAATACGCCAGCAAGCCCACATTTACAACGATTCCGATAATGAGGAAGGTCCTTCGGATCCTGGCGCGGCCGTTCCAACGCTCCCGCTGGAGCAGGATGCCCACTGTGTAGTTGACGGCCATGGAGAGGCAGAAGAGCAGTGCATAACGTGGGTCCCACCATCCGTAATAGACCAGGCTGCAAGAAAAGAGCCACCAGAGCGCGGCAGAGCGCCCGAATCGCCGGAAAAGCAGGAAATAGACGGAGACCGATACGGGCAGGAAGACATAAATGTAGAGGTACGAGTTAAAAAGCATACTGTGATCTCGTTTCTAATTTTGGAAGGGTCGGCGTCTCGTTACTATACGTCTTAACCGAAAATGAGATAAACAATTTATAGAGATATTACTCCGGGATACCGCAAGCATTTTTTTCTTTGGAGGCGGAAATAGTATCCATATTTTTACATTGACAAATACTTACAATATTTTATTGTGCCACAATATTTGTGCGAATCAGCGCTATTATGTATATCAGGAAGTGATGGTATGACAACCCCACTGGAAGTCGATGTGAACGGCGACATTGAAAGGGCCTTTAAAAACCTGAAGAAAAAGATGGCCTTCGAGGGCATTTTCAAGGAGCTGAAGCGCCGGCGGTACTATGAAAAACCGAGCGAAGAGAAGAAGAGGAAACGAGAGGAGGCCGAGCGCCGTCGCCTCAAGAAGATAAGAAGGATGTCGGTGCAGCAGAACAGGACCCGCAAGCCTGCCAGGAGTTCTTCCCGCGAGCCCCAGAGCTCACCGGCTGCGGAATGATCTGTCTCTTTACCCGACGCGCATAAAATCCGGCCTGGCCGGATTTTTTATTTCTCCAAGAAACAGGCGGTAGCGCCATGCAGAAGGATCCAACGGTCATTCCCCTCGCCGAACGGTGCAGGCCGGCCACGGTGGAGCAGTTCATCGGCCAGCGCCATCTGCTGGGGGACGGCAGGATTCTGAAGACCATGCTGGGTAAGAACACGGTCTATTCCATGATATTCTGGGGCGAGCCCGGATCGGGTAAGACCACTCTGGCCCGGCTGATCGCGGAGCACTGCTCCATGGATTCGCATTTCCTCAGCGCCATCTCTGCGGGGGTCGCCGATGTCAGGAAGGTCATCGAGAAGGGGAGGGAGAACAGAAAAAATGGGGTGAGAACCCTTCTCTTCCTCGACGAGATCCACCGCTTCAACAAGGCGCAGCAGGATTCCGTGCTCGGCTCGGTCGAGGCGGGGGATATCGTCCTCATCGGGGCCACCACGGAGAACCCTTCCTTCAGCATCATCTCGCCGCTGCTCTCCCGGACCAGGGTGATCAAGCTCGAGCGCTTCTCCGCACAGGAGCTTGAAACGATCCTCCGCCACGCCCTGGAGTCCGACGAGATACTGAAGGGGATGAATATCCGCTTCGATGAGGGGGTGCAGGAGAAGCTGATCGGAATATCAAACGGGGATGCCAGGAGGATGCTGAACATCCTGGAGACCGCGGCGCTGGTCTCCCGCCAGGGCCTCATCGACCAGGGATGCATCGATGAGGCAGTGAAGAATTCTTTTCTCTATTACGACAGGGCCGGGGACCATCACTACGACACCATATCGGCCTTTATCAAGTCGATGCGGGGTTCTGACCCGGACGCCGCGGTCTACTACATGGCCAGGATGCTGCATTCCGGCGAGGATCCCGAGTTCATCACCAGGAGGATGGTGATCTTCGCCTCGGAGGACGTGGGGAACGCGGTGCCCCAGGCCATCACCATGGCGGTGTCGACCCTCACCGCGGTGCGTCTTATCGGCATGCCCGAGGCGGAGATTGTGTTGTCCCAGTGCGCCACCTTCCTGGCGTCGGCGCCGAAGAGCAACGCCTCATACATGGCCCTTCGCAGGGCCCAGGAGGCGGTGAGGAAGGGCGAGTTCACGATCCCCATGCATATTCGGAACGCCCCCACCGGCATGATGGAGCGCTTCGGTTACGGGAAGGGATACCGGTATCCCCATGACTATCCCGAGCACTTCATTGAGGAGGACTACCTCCCCGAGGAGCTGAAGGGGAGCCTGTTCTACGAACCCACCGAGCTGGGGAGCGAGAAGACCATTCGGGAACGTCTGAAGCGGCTCTGGCCGAGGCGCTTCCGTTCAGGGTGAAGCGCCGCACCTGCTCAGAAGCCGGTATAGATCTCGGTGTCTGCGCTGATGGTGAGCGTGAAGAGAAAGGGACTGTCCGAGAGTGCGGAGTAGCGGACCCTGTAGCGGCTCACTGGATCGAGTTTCTGGAGGGGCTCGGTCTTCGAGGTGCAGATGGTGACTGACGGCTGGTGCTCCCACTGGGATGAGAAATTCTGCGCCACCGTGGTATAGATCTCCCGTTCCTTCTGGTGGAACATGCCGATATTGAATAACTTTTCCACGAGGAAGAAGGTCTTCACCGACACCTTTTTGGGCGGCAGAGTGTCGGTGGTGTAGATGGCGTTAATGACGATCCTGATGCAGTCGGTGGGCTCCTTGATTTTAAAGAAGAACTGGTAGGTCCTGGCTCCGTCGATGTCTTCAACGGCCGTCACGGCCTCCCCGGAGGGTATCTGTCGGACGTAGTTGTTGCGGTATGAGCGCTCCCTCTGGCCCGAGATACAGGATGCTCCGATGAGGATGACCGCAACGCACGGGATTATGGGGATTCCTTTTTTTGACATTATGTGCATGATTGTCATTATAATGAGAATCGGCTCGCGGCACCCTGGGCTGCGGATGATGCCGGGCACTTAAAATATCGCCATATTTTACCCGCATATCAATTTTTTTTACTTGCCTTGAGGCAACCTGTTCATGTTCCATGGGTAGCCAGGGATCTTCAACAGGACAGATCTTCATTACGGCATTATACAAGGTACAACAGGCGGCGCGGGGAAGATATGTTTCTCAAATCCATGAGTCTTTTCGGCTTTAAATCCTTTGCCGACAAGATCCCCATCGAGTTCGAGCAGGGGATAACCTCCATAGTCGGGCCAAACGGCTGCGGCAAATCCAACGTGGTGGACGCGATCAAGTGGGTTCTGGGGGAAAAGCAGGCAAAGAACCTCCGCGGCGAGACCATGGAGGACATCATCTTCAACGGCACTGACCAGCGGAAGAACATGTCCCTCGCCGAGGTGGCCCTCACTATCGACAATTCCGAGCGGATCCTCGATTTCGACTCCGAGACGGTCACCGTTGGAAGGCGGATGTTCCGCGACGGGGAATCGGAGTACCTGATCAACAAGTCGCCGGTACGGCTCAAAGATATCGAGAAGCTCTTCATGGACACGGGGATCGGCAAGTCCGCCTACTCGGTCATGGAGCAGGGGAAGATGGACCTTATCCTCTCCACCAAGGCCGAGGACAGACGTTATATCTTCGAGGAGGCCGCGGGGATATCGCGCTACAAGCTGCAGAAGAAGGAATCCCTGAAAAAGCTCAAGGAGACCGGAGACAATCTCGAGCGGATCAATGATATCATCAAGGAGATTGAGCGGGGCAAGGACATGAAGGCCCAGCAGGCCGAGAAGACGAAGCAGTACCTCGTCCTCAGGAAGGACCTCGCGGACCTTGACCTGAAGAACAACCTGATCCGGTACCGCGGATTCGAGGAGCGGCAGAAGAGGATACAGGAATCCATCGAGAAGCTGCACAATGAGCGTGATACCCTGATGGTGAGCCTCTCCGCCACCTCCGCCGAGAACGAGAAGGACGAGAAGAGAAAAAACGATCTTCAGCACCAGCTCTTCGACTTGGAAAAGAAGCTCCATGCCTACAAGATCCGCGTCGAGGACATCGACGCGAAGACCGACAAGAACAGGGCGATGATCAAGGACCAGGTGGCCAGGAAGGAGAGCATTCAGAAAAAGGTCGACGAGAGAAAGAAAACGCTGCAGCGTCTTGGAGAGGAAAGGGACAAGACGGGGCAGTCCGGGATCGATATCCGAGAAAAGATCAGGAAGGACAGGGAGGCGCTCGAGGGTTACTTCAATACGAGGAAGAACAAGATTGATCTGATCAACAGCTTCCATGACAGAATCGAGGAGGCGAAGAAGCGCATAAAGGAGAATGAGACCGGCCTGAAGGAGCTCAGGAACAGGCTGGAGGGCGTCATTCGGAGGATCATCGACGCGATAGAAAAGAGGAAGGCGGAGCTCTCCCAGCAGGAGGGGGAGCGCCAGGAGGTGCGCGGCCGCATCGACAGTGCCCTTGACATGGTCGATACACTGCTGGGGAGGGCGCTGGAGGGACTGGAGCGGGGGGACGCCGCCGCTACCGCCGATGCGATCCGGGGGATCGATATGGCGGCGCTCAGAAGGGACATCGCCCTGTTCGAGAGCTACGAGGACGGCTTCAGGTCCATCCTCTTCGACAAGACCGGGGTCTATGCAGAAAAGGAAGGTCTCGACGCACAGATCCACGCCCGGGAGGATGCCATCGAGGGGCTGCGGTCATCCATAGTGGCGCTGGAAGATCAGATTCGCAAGGAACAGTCCGAGCTCGAGGGGGTGAATGACATGATCACCCGCATCGAGAAGGATCTCTCAAAGAACGAGAACGAGATTGATTGGATTGAGAAGCACCTGAAGGGCCTCGCCGAGCAGATGAAGGACGTTGAGAAGCAGATCGAGACACACGGCGAGGACATGCAGCGGGCCGATTCGATGATCGATGGCTTCAGCAGGGAGATCCAGGAGTGGGAGCACCGTCTGATCGAATTCAGCGACAAGAGCCAGGCGCTGGTGAAGAGCATAGCGGAGCTCACGGATAAGCGTTCGCAGATCGATACGTCGATCCAGGAGAGGAAGAGCAGCGGCAGAAAGGCAGAGGAGGAGGTGAACAGGCTCGCCGAAAGGATCACCACCCTCGACAAGTCACAGGTGGAACTGATATTCAAGAAGAACAGCATCGAGGAGTACCTCTGGATCGAATACGAGAAGAAGGTCGCGGACATGGCATCGCTGCAGGTGAGACAGGAGCAGAGCGACGAGCTGCAGGAGAGGATGCAGCAGCTGAAAAAGCAGATACAGGATCTGGGGCCCATCAACAACCTGGCCATAGAGGAGTACGAAGACCTCAGAAAGAGGTTCGAATACTACATTAACCAGAAAAAGGACATAGAGAAGGCCCGTGACGACATACTCTCGGTGATCGAGGAGATAAACAGCACCTCGGTGGAGATGTTTTTGGATACCTTCACCCAGATACAGAGGAATTTCTCCGAGATATTCAGGCGCCTCTTCAACGGCGGGACCGCCTCGATAGAGCTGACCGACACGGCCAATGTGCTGGAATCCGGCATCGACATCATGGTGCGCCCCCCGGGTAAGAAACTGAAGAACATTAATCTCCTCTCCGGTGGGGAGAGGGCAATGACCGCCATTGCCCTTCTCTTCGCCACCTATATGGTCAAGCCGTCCCCCTTCTGCTTCCTGGATGAGATCGACGCCCCGCTTGACGAGGAGAACATCGGTCGCTTCATCAAGCTCGTGAAGGAGTTCTCAAAGGGGACGCAGTTCATCATCGTCACACATAACAAGAAGACCATGAGCATCAGCGAGACCCTCTATGGGGTCACCATGGAGGAGCCCGGGGTGTCCAAGATCATATCGATCCGCATGGGGGGCGTAGAGCGGAAGGAGCTGACCGTATCCTGAGAGAAAAAACTTGACAGAACGTGCAATTTCATTTACATTGATCAGTGTTTGACGTGTTGCAAAAGGTTTTTTTGATCTGCCGCGGATGAAGGGAAGCCTCCCCTCATCCGCGGGACTGCCGGGATCGGATGGCGGAGAAGTCGAGAGGGAGAGGGATCTCTCTCATCCGGTCCATTTCACACAAAGGAGGGTGTAAAATGAAGATCACCATCGACGGCATACTGGGGTCCGCCGACAGGCTGCGGAGCCAGCGGCAGCAGGAAGAACAGGGAACAGGGGCCAATCGGACGCAGGCCCGAACCGATTCAGTCACCATCAGCAGCAGGATAAGCTCCCGCATCGATACCATCGAATCCGAATTCCGTGAGATACAGTCTTCACTCACGAAAAACCAGATTATCAGGGACGGCATCGCCCAGCTCCAGAGGGACACGGCAGGCGGTGAGCGAGAGCAGATCATGGAGCGCGTGCGCTTCGAGGGTGAGCCGGTACTGCGGCAGTTTCTTGGGGAGAATCCCGATGCGGGGAGGCTCACCCAACGGTCCGCAGAGAACGCTGATTTGATCAATCGGGACGCCGATCGGCTGAGACGGCTCCAGGTGGAGCTGGACAATATCGTGGCCTCCAATCTCGTCGGCGAGGAGAAGCTGGGCTCGCTGGTGCAGAACGTGGAATCCTCGCTCACCAAGGCGGGGATCGACAGGGTGGAGGCGATATCCAACCTCCAGCCCGATACGGTCATGAGGCTGATTCGCTGATTCACCGGGGCCCCTCAAGGGCCCGTGAAAATACATACCGGTCTGTATTCGGATCATACTCTGAAAGAATGAAGACGAGGAGATGGCCGCTCCCAGCGGCACTGCTGTATATACCCGCCATTGTGCTCCCTTTGTGCTGGATAGCAATAACTGTCACTCCGCCCCTTCGGGGTGCGGAAAGCCCCGAAACCGCAGGCCCTGCCGCCGCAGTGCAGGAGAAGGAGAAGGCTGCACCGCAGATGGACGCCCCGAAGGATGGCGGGAAGGGACAGGCGATGCAGGACAAGGGGGCCGCATCCCAGAAAACCGCAGGCGCCGTGAAACAGAAGCAGGGGAGTACGAAGGCAACCGCAGGAAAGGACACGAAGGGGAAGGCCGCTGCGGGGAAGGGAGCGGGGAGGGGGACCGTCCCGAAAAAGGGGAAGGCCCGGGACACAGATTCAGAGAAGCGTACAATCGAGCGCGGCAAGCTCCCCGCCGGAAAGGAGCGCGTCCCCGGAGCGGTGGATATTCGCGATCTTGGCAAGGGGGGGACGTCCGATGCGATCCGCGAAAAGGAATCTCCCGCCGTCCCCGGAAAGGGGAAGGCGGCCCCCGGCGACGGAAAGGATGTCCGCGACAAATCTGCGCTGATCGAGGATAAAAAGGAAAAGGGGGATGCCGCCGGCGCAGAGAAGGAAGGGAAGGCGGGAGAGAGGAAGGAGCTGTCGGCCCTGCGGATTATTGTTATAAATCCCGGCGATCCCTCGATTCGGTCCATGTGGCCCGATGTCTACGAACGCTCCAGTATCTTCTACTGGGGGAAACGCAAGGGCCTTATCCTGGAGGATGACCGCGGACCGGTGATCGACGGCGTTGCCGGGTTCATATCCCCCCACGGCACACGGATCACCATCGAGGGGCTGATGAGGGAGTGCACCTACAGCCTCATGATCGACTTCGTCCGGTTCAAGGAGTACAGCAGCGCGATGTACCCGACGACGCTGAAGATATTCATTAAGAACCCCGAGACATCGAATCAGGAACTGCTGGACAGTCTCGATTACTCGGCGCTCATCAGGGAGGATCCGCCGTACCGTAAGGAAATCCCCTACAGGTATTCAGTGAGGGGCTCGGTGGAGCTGCTGTTCCGGGAGTACTCCCCCATGAACGGATTCTGGGGCATATGGGACATGGCGGTGCCCGAGACCGGGCGGTACCCAGGCGGACCCGAAGGCACCGTAAAACAGCCCGCGGCTGCCGAAGGGAAGGGGGAACCGACCGAGAAGGACCATATCGTCGAGATTCGCTAGGCGACCCACGAAAAGACCGCACCGTTCCCCATCCCACCCGCCGTGCAAAACGAAAGAAAAAATAAAATTTTTTTTGACAAAAAAATGCCTAAATAATTTTTGAATTTAATGGCTATGTTTGGTAATTTATAAGAGATAAAAATCACGGAACGGGGATCTGGCAGCCACAGGGAAGAGGGGGGCTTGCGGTGCAACACCGGGAGCGCTTGGTAATGGGCACGTAACGGGAAGAGGAATAGAATGGCGTGCCGGCTGGATACGCTGCGATGACGGTTGTGAAGCTGGCTTCATGACAGAAACAAAGGGTGCTTGTATGGGAAAGAGACGCTACGAAAAAGAATACGACGATGAAGTGTACGAAGACGATTACTACGAAGAGCACTACAACGAAGAAGAGCTTGGCGAAGAGAGCGATGCCGACGGCGACGCGGATGGCGATTCCAGCTGGGAAGATGAGAAGAGAGTGGTGATCAGCTTCGCCTGTGAGGACTGCGACTATCGATGGGAGGACCAGATCGTCAAGTCCAAGGACGGCTTCGATGACGAGGAGGGTGAATACGACGTCATCTGCCCCATGTGCGGCTCCATAAACATCACCCAGATATGAGCGGCCGCAATATCGTTATCAAGGGAGCCAGAGAGCATAATCTTAAAAACATATCCCTGACCCTGCCGAGAGACACCCTGATCGTGATTACCGGTCTGTCCGGATCGGGAAAGTCATCGCTGGCCTTCGATACCATATACGCCGAGGGGCAGCGTCGCTACGTAGAGTCCCTCTCCTCCTATGCGCGACAGTTTCTGGGCCTCATGGAAAAACCGGACGTCGATTATATCGACGGCCTCTCCCCCGCCATCTCTATAGAACAGAAGACAACGCACCGCAATCCCCGTTCCACAGTGGGAACGGTCACGGAGGTGTACGACTATTTCCGGCTTCTTTACGCACGCATCGGCATACCCTACTGCTACCAGTGCGGCAAGAAGATCACCTCGCAGTCGCTGGACCAGATCGTGGAGGCGGTGCTCACGTACCGGAAGGGGACGAAGCTCATGATCATGGCCCCCATGGTGCGGGGGAGAAAGGGGGAGCACTCCGAGGTGCTGGCGCAGGTGAAGAAGAGCGGTTTCGTACGGGTGCGTATCGACGGCGAGATCGTCAGTATCGAGGACGATATCAAGCTCAACAAGAACCAGAAGCACAGCATCGATGTCGTTGTCGACAGGATCGTCCTCAAGGAGGGGGGCCGCCCAAGGCTCACCGATTCGATTGAGACGGCCATCGAGATCGCCGGCGGTCTCGTGATTGTCTGGGCAGACCAGGAGGAGCGGCTCTTCTCCACACAGCTCTCCTGCCCTGACTGCGGCGTTTCCATCCCCGAGCTCTCCCCCAGGATGTTCTCCTTCAACAGCCCCTACGGCGCCTGTACCACCTGCGGCGGCCTGGGATTCATCATGCAGTTCGATCCGGCCCTCATCGTCTCGGACCCGAAAAAATCGCTTTACGAGGGGGTCCTGGACGTCTGGGGCAAGTCCACCAGCTACTGGTACATCGAGCAGATCAAGAGCCTGGAGAAGAATCTCGGCTTCAGCGGCGATACGCCCTGGGAGAAGCTTCCGAAAAAGATCAAGGACGTGATTCTCTACGGATCGGGGGGCGAGAAACTCAGGTTCGACGTGAAGCGGCACGATTCCGAGTTCAAATTCACGCGCTCTTTCGAGGGGGTGATCCCGAACCTGGTGCGCCGCTACAGGGAGACAAAGTCCGAGGATATGCGCGAATGGATGGAGGGGTACATGACCAACAGCCTCTGCGACGACTGCGGCGGGAGGCGCCTGCAGAAACAGGTCCTTGCGGTGAGAATCGCGGACAGATCCATCGCAGACGTGACCGCACTGTCGATCAAGGAGGCGCAGCGTTTTTTCCAGAGCCTGGAGCTCTCGAAGACCGAGGAGATGATCGCCCGCCAGATCACCAAGGAGATTCAGACCAGGCTCAGGTTTTTAAACGACGTGGGGATCGGGTATCTCTCGCTGGACAGGTCCGCCGGGACTCTCTCCGGCGGCGAGTCCCAGAGAATCAGGCTCGCGACGCAGATCGGCTCGAGCCTCACCGGGGTGCTCTACGTCCTGGACGAGCCGAGCATCGGCCTCCACCAGAGGGATAACAGGAAGCTCCTGAACACGCTGAAACACCTGCGGGACTTGGGGAACACCATCATCGTTGTGGAGCACGACGAGGAGACGATACGGGAGGCGGATTACGTAGTGGACCTGGGGCCGGGTGCCGGCGAGGAGGGGGGCTACGTGGTGGCGACCGGCACGCCGGGGGAGATCGAGGAGAACGAGAAATCGATCACCGGCAGGTACCTTTCCGGATCCAGCGCGATTCCGGTGCCGAAAATTCGCCGTCCCCCCCGCGATTTCATCACCCTGAAGGGGGCGGGGGAGCACAATCTCAAGGACATCGACGTCTCATTCCCCCTGGGGGTACTCTGCGCCGTCACGGGGGTCTCGGGCTCCGGCAAGTCCACCCTGGTGATAGAGATACTCTACCGGGCCCTGGCGTCGCTGCTCATGAAGGCCAAGGAGCATCCGGGTAAATTCGCCCGCCTCCAGGGGATCGACAAGGTGGACAAGGTGATCGACATAGACCAGTCCCCCATCGGCAGGACGCCGCGCTCGAATCCGGCCACCTATACCGGCGTATTTACCCCCATCAGGGACCTCTTCGCAAACCTCCCGGAATCGAAGGTGCGGGGATACAGCCCGGGTCGTTTTTCCTTCAACGTCACCGGGGGCAGGTGCGAATCCTGCCAGGGGGACGGCGTCAACAAGATCGAAATGCATTTCCTCCCGGACGTCTATATCACCTGCGATGTCTGCAAGGGGAAGCGCTACAATCATGAGACCCTGGAGGTGCGCTACAAGGGGAAGAACATCTTCGAGGTGCTGGAGATGTCGGTGAGCGAGGCACTGGAGTTTTTCGGCAGCGTCCCCGGCATCCGCTCGAAGCTGGAGACCCTGAAGAGCGTAGGGCTGGGATACATCAAGCTCGGTCAGCCGGCAACGACCCTCTCGGGGGGGGAGGCGCAGCGCGTGAAGCTTTCCTCGGAGCTCTCGAAGCGGGCCACCGGAAAGACCGTCTATATTCTCGACGAGCCCACGACCGGGCTCCATTTCGCCGACATACAGCAGCTCATCGACGTGCTGCAGTCCCTGGTGGACCGGGGGAACACCATCATCGTGATCGAGCACAACCTGGACGTGATCAAGACCGCGGACTGGATCATCGACCTGGGGCCCGAGGGGGGTGACGACGGCGGCCGCGTGATCGTCCAGGGGGAGCCGGAGAGGGTCGCCGCCTGCAGGGATTCCTACACGGGCCAATTTTTGAAAAGGGTCCTGGATCGGCGTTGACAGGCCCGGTCCCTTTGTGCAATAGTACGAGAAAAATGTAAGGATCGCCCCCCCGGCGGGACGATAATAAAACAGGAACGCCGGCGGGAATGGCGCCATCGTGGCTATGGGGCGAAAAAGTGCACTAATAACGGGGATGCTCCTTCTCTTCACGCTGCAGGGTTTTGCGGACACTGCCGATTTCGTACGCTTTGAGTCCGCCAAGGGCCTGTTCAAGAAGGGGAACGTCTTTTTCAACAACATGCAGTATCTGGCGGCCACGGAGTATTTCCGGAAGGCCGTGGAGCGATATCCCGACTACCACACGGCCAGGGAATACCTGGCGCGATCCTACAGACTGGCGGGCCTCACCGATTCAGCCACGAGGGAATGGGAGAACCTCAGAGAGATCAGTCCCGAGAACGTGGCAATCCTCGGCAAGATCGAGAGCCTGCGATACCTCGATACCGGCAGGGACGAGGTCACCTCCGCGGAATCACTGGTGTTCAATCAGTCCTACCGCTCCTACGACTTCAAGCGCTTCGGATTCCGCCATCCCCTGGACCTCGTCCTGGACAACGAAAAGAACCTCTACGTCACCTCCTTCTATTCCGGGAAGCTCGTCAAGATCGATGTGAACGGCAGGGGGCGCGGGATAACCAAGGGGGCCCTGGATTCCAGGCTCTACGGCATCGATTGCCGCGGCACTACCCTGGCCGTCACGGATTTCCGGAACGACAGGTTCTATCTCGTCGCCACCGACGGCCGCATCCTCAAGACCGTGGGGAAGAGCGGAAGCGGTGAGGGGGAGTTCCACGGTCCCGAGGGTGTATGCTTCGACGATCCCGGGAACATCTACGTGGTGGATTCCGCGAACCACAGGGTGCAGAAGTTCAACGGCGCCGGGCAGTACCTTCTTCAATGCGGGAAACAGGGGGAGTACGAGGGGGAGATGACGGGCCCCACCGATGCCGCCTGGATCAAGGGGACGGTGTACGTCACCGATACGGGTAACAGAAGAATCGCCGCCTTCGACGATTCGGGGAATTTTATTAAGAATATCGAGATCGACGGACTCCAGAAGCCCCGGGGGATCAGCAGGAGGGATTCGGTGCTTCTGATCTCCGATGAGAGGAAGGGGCTCTGCTTCTACGACACGGTCAACGCCACGCAATCCTGGTTCGGCGGGGCGGGGAACGGACAGAGGGGCTTCTCCATCCTCTCCTCATCGGTCTACGACAGGGACGGCTACCTCTACTGCCTCGACTACAACAGGGAGACGGTGCACATATACTCGCAGGAGAGGAAACGCTATTCAAATCTGGACATGGAGATCACCTCGGTGGACACGAAGAGCTTTCCCGTGGTGGCCTATTACGTCAATATCAGGGGGAGGGACGGGCTGCCGCTCTACGGCCTCAGGGCGGAGAACTTCTCCATCACCGAGGACAGCACTCCCATCACGCACCTGTACGTCGATTACCTGAGGAGACTGGCCCCGTCGGTCTCCGTGGTGCTCTGCGTGGACCGCTCGAGGGGGAACGAGGGGAACCACGGCGAGATACCCTGGGTGGCGGATTTTCTCCTGAAGAAGATGAGAAGGAACGATTCCGTGAAGCTCGTCAACTACAACAACGATGTATGGGAGGGGAGCAGGTTCGACTGGAGCAGGCGGAGAACGGTGAGGGCCCTGGAGAAGAGGGATTATGCCGCGGGGAGGTCCCTGGGGAAGGCGCTCTACACCGCCGTGAGCGATCTCATCCCCAGGGTCAACAGGCGCGGAGTGATGCTCATCACGGAGGGGACCGTGTCCGACGAGTCCTTCGCCAGCTATTCGCCTGAGGATATCATCCACTATGCCCGGAGCCACTACGTGCCGATATACATCGTCTCCTTCAGGGAGCCGCATCCCCTCATCCGCAGGATCGCCATGGAGAGCGGCGGCGCCCTGTTCCGGCCGAGCCAGACGGACGGTCTCAGGTCCATCTATGACTCGATGAAACGCTCGGAGGAATACCGCTACGTGCTGGTCTATACCGCCTACAAGCTCCCCGCCTTCAGGGGGCTCTGGTCCGAGGTGAAGATCGAGGTGGACTACAAGGGGGAGAAAGGGCATGAATGGTGCGGCTACTTCGTCCCCTAGGAGCGATATGGAACACGCACGCAGGGGGATGATTCAGGATCTTATCGAACGGGGGCTGGTATGCGGTCCCGTGCTGGAGTCGATGTCCCGCGTACCACGCCATCTCTTCGTATCAGAGGCGTTGCGCTTCAACGCCTACAGGGACAACTCCATCCCCATAGGCCACGGACAGACCGCATCCAAGCCCTCCATTATCGCCAGAATGCTCCAGGCGCTGATGCTCACCGGGAGGGAGCGGGTGCTGGAGGTGGGAACCGGTTCGGGGTACCAGACCGCCCTCCTGGCCGAGCTTGCCGCTTCCGTGGTGAGTGTCGAGCGCGTGAAGGAGCTCAGCATACGGGCGCGGCAGACGCTGATACGCCTCAATTACACGAACGCCAAGGTGATCAATACCGACGACTTCATGGGGCTGGAGGGATCCTTCGACGCGGTCATTGTTTCCGCCGGCGCGGAGTCGCTGCCGGAGGGGATCCTCTCGAAGGTCCGCGACGGCGGCGTGCTGGTGATACCCCTGGGGCGCGGCGACGGGCACAGCATCAGGAGATTCACGAAACGGGATTCCGGGGAGATACTGGAGGAAGAGCTATGGCGCGCCACCTTCGTGCCGCTGATAATGTCTCCTAGTTCACCATAGATATCTTCTGTACGAGCCACTTGACCGATTTGTTGAACTGGGTCTCGCCCCCCGGTGAATGCCCCTCCTCGGGATACACCTCGATGGTTTTTTCGGTCAGCAGGTGGTTGAACAGTGCGAAGACGCATTCCGGAGGGGATACGGTATCCTTGAACCCGGTCACCGCCAGCACGGGGCAGTTGATCTTATCGGAAAAGTTCATGGCGTCGAAGTAGCTCAGGTTCCTCTTTATCTCCTTCTTCCTGCTTTTCCTCGTAGCGATGAATTCATTGATCTCGTTCGTGGCGTCGCTGGTTGAGATATTCTGGCTCATCCCCAGATAGCAGAAGGAGGGGGAGTCGAGCACCAGGCCGGTGATCCTGTTGGAGTAGGTCGCTGCGAACACCGCAGCTGCGGCGCCGAATCCGGTGCCCATGATACCCACGGAACTGCAGTTGACATCGCCCATCAGGCGCAGCATGTCGATGGATCTGAGGGTATCCAGATACACGGCCTTGGCGTAATAGGTGTCGCGATCGAGGATATTTTCGATGACGTAGCCGGGACTCAGCTGGTTTTCCATCTGCCCGGCCTTCAGCACCTCGTGCCCCCTCAGCGTCAGGAAGAAATGTGCAACGGATTCATTCAGCTGGTTGAAGGAATAGTCGGGGAGCCTGTTGTAGTCATGGATATGGATGATCACCCTGGGCTTGGAGACGCCGCCGGGCACCAGGATCGTTCCGCTGATCTTGGATTTTATGAAGCCGGTGAATTGCGCGTCGTAGACGGTGAAGCGGGATCCCGATCGCTTCGGGTCCTTCTTCAGCACCGGCTCGATGGGTACCTTCTTGAGCTCCCCGATGGACTTGTCCCAGAATTCCTTGAAGTCCTTTTCCCTGTTCAGAATCGGGAGGTGCAGAAAATATCTGTCAAAACTTACCATGGCTTCCGGTATTTCTCAGATTGATAACCTGTAGAGCAGGTAATAATTATAGCCCAGCAGGAGGTAAAGGGCGCCGGCGATGAGCACGGTGAACAGCAGGATGATGAAAAACACCGCGAGGTGGTACAGCGGCCTGCGTGCCAGTATCGCCGCGATGGTCCTGCCGGGTATCCCCTCCCTCCTCATAATGACGATCCTCCTCGCCTGCATCCCCATCACGGCAAGCACGGGGAGGATCACGATGGTGTATTTTATGAGGGCGGTGAATACCTCCGTGTTTCTCGTCGCCGCCACCGCCAGGGGATAGACCAGCAGATCCATCACCACCACCGACAGTATCGCCACGGCGACGGTGAATCCCGCCAGGGTCGCCAGGTCCCGGAAGCGGTCCTTAATCCTCGATTTCTCGTAGAGGTTCTCGTTGTTCATGCGCCGTTGCCGCCTTGTCTCTTTGCTGCCGGGTTCAATCCTCGGAATCGTCCTGGCCGGGGAGGTTTTTCTCCTCTTCCCCCACATCGATACCGAATTCCTTCAGGACGCCCCTGGCGGCCCTCCGTACCTTCCGGCTCGGATCATTCTTCATACGGTATTTCAAAATGTCAATTGTTCTTTCGTTCTTGAGATCCTTCAGTATGGTCACCGCCTTCAGCCGCACCATGGAGTTGTCGCTCCTCAGGGAATTCATCAGCTTCGGAACCGCTTCGCTGTCGCCCATGGACGCCAGGGCCGCCACCGAGTAGATGTAGAGGTTGTAGTATTTTTTTCTCTTTTCGAACCCGAAGGACTCGATCTCCCTGAGCACCTGCTTGATATCGCCGGCGGTATCATTCAGCTTCAGCCTGGCCAGCGAATTTACCGCGTAGCAGCGCACCGTGGTCTCCTCGTCCTCGTCTTTGTAGAGGGTGAGCAGCAGCTTTTTCGGCGCACCGCTCTCCAGGCTTCCCAGGAAGAGCACCATATATTCCCTGATGGATCCGTTGGTCTTGTCGCTTTCGAGCGCCTTTTCGACGAAGGGGAGCATCTCCCTCGCCTTGAAGGCCCCCAGCGTGTTGATGAGGGCCTCGTTGAAATTTGTGTGCTTGCTCAGGTCCTCCTTCTCCAGTTTCTGTATGAGTCTCCCCTTTGTCGATTCGGCTTTGAGCTTCTTCAGGCCGTATACCGCCGCGGTCCTCACGTCCTCCGAGGGGTCGTCAATTCGCTTGAGGATCCGGTCGATACCGCTGGTCTCGTTTATGTCCCCGATGACCGTGATGGCCTTCACCGTCACCTCCGGGTCGGTTTCGTCCCTCAGGAGGTCGACGAGCGTTCTTCCCAGTTTTCTCTTAAGCCCGGAATCCTTGATGGTGAGGATCTTGTTGATGGCTTCCCGTCTCTCCTTGTTGATCCCGTACTCAAGCGTTTCCAGGATCCACTTGGCGGTCTTTTCGTCTTTTTCTTTCGGATCCTCCGCCTTTTTCCTGCTTTTAACGGCGGCGGTCCCTTGCCTCCTCTGGACCGTCTGCTTTACGGGCCTTTTTGAGGTCTTCTGGGACGGTCCCTGTGCCGCCGTTACGGTGAGGGAACAGAGTGCGACGATTGCGAGAGATGCTGCCATGGAGGACACTACGCGGACATTCCTGCCCACTCCGGGTATCTTCATTGCACGGTTCCGATTATGGTTTATTGTTCGTTTTATATGTGTAAAGAGTCTACGTATGAGGGCGCATCTGTCAATGCAAATAATTCATAGACACAGGCTTTCGGGTGGTCGCTATACCGGGGGATCATTCATTGAATGTCACGTATCGGGATGCGATGGCCATTACCGAGTAATAGTCCATCTGCAGGTCCTTTCTCCTGATATCGTTGATGAAATCCCTCATGTCGCGGTCCTTTCCCGCCTCACGGAGCGCCGTGACGGTCTTTCCGATTAGATGGGAGACCGTCAGCACATCCGGGAGCCTGCAGTTCGGCTTTGAAACAGAATTTGACTGCATCATTATAATAAATGAGACAATATGGTGAATACAATATAAATAATTTTTCAAATTAATACAAATAAAATTGACAACTGCGGCGTATTCGTAATGTTAAAGGCAACACCCCCTGAAATACTGATACGCCCGGGGGCTGTGGGGTGTGGTGGTCCGGAGCTGGTGCAGGATTGTGTATCGCCCGCCGTCTTGATGTAACGTCGTCCAAAAGGGGTTGGTATCGCGATGAACGATGTTCAGAAAATGTGCATGTTTATTAAGGAGACGCTGGGATGCCAGTGCCCCGATGAGGTCTTCCAGAACGTGGAGGTAGAGGAAAACAGACGGCTCAATATCGACATCAGGCTGAGATACAGAATTAACGTGGGGAACCGCCTCTTGGTGTACGTGGTGGAGGTGAATGACGAATCCTTCGTGCACGCCCGCCTCCTGGAGCTTATCTTCTTCGGAAGGGACGAAAAGGAGCAAAAGAAATTCAATACCTTCCGGCTGGTGCTGGCCTCGCCGGAGGTGGAGGGGGTACGGGGAATTGCCGAAAGCATGTTCAGCGATCTGGACAAGGTCATGGATCTGGGGGACTCGATCCATCTCCACGTGGTTTCGCCGGGAGAGATCGACTGGCAGTAGGCCCTAGGTGACCGCCTGCACCTTTCGTTCCATCCTCGGCTCCTTCCCGCCGGTAATGTCAAGCTTGATCACGCAGTAGACCCTGTCGCTCTCGCTCTTCAGACGGCGAACACACCTGTCGATTACCTGCAGGACCTGGTCCCATTCCCCCTCGACGCATGTCCCCATCGGCCCGGTTTGGTGCGGGAGGCCGCTCTCGCGGAGCACCTCCACCGCCGATGACACATACCGGCTCAGGTGCATCCCCTTGTCCAGCGGGAAGAGTGATATCTCGGCAATAGCGCTCATGGGACGCTCCTCTTGCTGAAGTAGTCACCGTCGTCGTTGAGGATGAGGCGGTAGATCTTATAGTGTGACGTATCCTGGTACGACACGGTGCTGACGCGCGGGCCGTCGAAGGAGAGAATGCGCGCGTCCGGCATCGCCAGGAGGATCGGCGAGTGGGTCGCGATGATGAATTGGGCGTGCCCGGCCGCCGCGTAGTCCAGGACCAGGTCGAGGAACTGCAGCTGGGTCGCCGGCGAGAGCGCGTTTTCAGGCTCGTCCAGAAGGTAGATGCCCCTGCGGTTGTAGCGGTTCCTGAAATAGGACATGTGGTACTGGCCGTGCGACTGCGTGAGCAGGGACCGGTCGCCGTAGTATTTCAGGATACCCGGGGAGACCGAGGCCCAGTCGTCCACGTTGGTGGCGAAATGGTGGAACAGCTCGGAGGCGAAGAATGCGCCCGGCACCGGCTCCCCCTCCCAGTGGACATCGATGTAGCGGTAGAGCTCGTCGGCCAGGGGGTTTTTCACGCACCGCCCGCGCTCCGGCTCATCCCAGATATGGATGCCGCAGCGGCGGGCGATGGCCTTGAGGAGGGTGGATTTTCCCGACCCGTTTTCGCCCACGAAGAAGGTGACGGGGCTATTCAGCGCGACCTCCCCTGTGTCGTGGAAAAGACGTATCCCGAAGGGGTAACCGTCGTTCGCAGGATAGTGCTCCGGCCTGAATGTTACTTTCTGTAGAAACATAATGTACCCCCGTATCCCGTGCGTCCCGTACATGTCATCGCCGGGCGGAAATCTGTCAAGAAAATTATATTGTTCTTTTAAATAGAAACAAAAAAATATTGACAGTTTTTGTGCGGTTCCCCCAAATGATTCTATTGATAGAATCACAGGATGGCGGGAATGAACAGGTTCAGGGAGATAGCGGCGGTACTGGCGGACACCGACGACGAAAAGCTCATCGAGCGGTTTCTGTCGAGCTTTCTCACGCCGAAGGAGCTCAACGAACTGTCGCTCCGGTGGGAGCTGGTCAAGATGCTCGACCGGGGGATGACGCAGAGAAAGATCGCCGAGAGGCTCGGCATCAGCCTCTGCAAGATCACCAGGGGCTCCCGGGAGCTGAAGAAGAACCCGTCCTATTTCAAGCTCATGATCGACCGTTTTTATGAACTCAGGTCGAAAAGGGAATAACGTTTCCGAATACAGTACAAGGAGAGAGAAATGACGATCAAGTTTTTTCTGGACGAAAAAGAGATGCCGAAGCAGTGGTACAACCTGGCCGCGGACCTTCCGAGCCCGATGCAGCCGCCGCTGGGGCCGGACGGCAAGCCCATATCCCCGGATATGCTGGCGCCGGTGTTCCCCATGAACCTCATAGAGCAGGAGGTGAGCCAGGAGCGCTGGATCGATATACCGGAAGAGATCATGAAGCTGCTGTCCATCTGGAGGCCGTCGCCGCTGCAGCGCGCGGTGAGGCTCGAGCAGGCCCTGGGGACCCCGGCGAGAATCTACTTCAAGAACGAAAGCGTTTCCCCGCCCGGGAGCCACAAGCCGAACACCGCGGTGGCCCAGGCCTGGTACAACAAGCAGTTCGGCATCAAGAGGCTCACCACCGAGACCGGCGCCGGACAGTGGGGGAGCGCCCTGGCCTTTGCCTGCTCCCTCATAGGGCTGGAATGCAAGGTCTACATGGTGCGCATCAGCTTCGACCAGAAACCATTCAGGAAGGTCATGATGCACACCTGGGGGGCCGAGTGCATCCCGAGCCCCAGCACCGACACCAAGGCGGGGCAGGAGGTGCTCGACAGGGATCCGGACACGCCGGGGAGCCTGGGAATTGCCATCAGCGAGGCAATCGAGGACGCGGTGACCGACGAGACCGGAAAGACCAGGTACACCCTGGGGAGCGTGCTGAACCACGTGATGCTCCACCAGACGGTGATCGGGCTTGAGGCGAAGAAGCAGCTCAAGCTTGCCGGGGAAAAGAATGTGGACGTGATCATCGGCTGCGCCGGCGGCGGCAGTAATTTCGCCGGCCTGTCGTTCCCCTTCGCGTCTGACAAGATCAACGGCGCCAAGATCGAAATCATACCGGTTGAGCCGGCCTCCTGCCCGACCCTCACCAGGGCCCCCTTCGTGTACGATCACGGCGACATCGCGAAGATGACGCCGCTCCTGCCGATGCATTCGCTGGGGCACGACTTTGTACCGGCACCGATACACGCCGGCGGGCTCAGGTACCACGGCATGTCGCCCCTGGTGTCCCAGGGGGTCGTCGAGGGGCTCTTCACCCCCATGGCGATACAGCAGTTGGAGTGCTTCGAGGCGGCCCTCATGTTCGCCAGAACCGAGGGGATGATCATCGCGCCGGAGACGAGCCACGCCGTCGCGGCGACGATCCGGAAGGCCAGGGAGGCGAAGGAGGAGGGGAAGGAGAAGGTTATCCTCTTCAACCTGAGCGGCCACGGGCTCATGGATCTGAACGGCTACGAGTCCTTCATACACGGCAAGCTCGCGGATTACGTTCCGACGCAGGAGGAGGTAGAGCGGGCGCTGAAGGTGATGAACGGCTACCCGAGGCCGGAGATCCGAAAAACTGGAAAATGGTAAACACGGGGGCCCTGCCGTTTCCGGCAGGGCCCTCTGCTACAGGATGATATACTTCACGTACCGCGACACGTCCTTTTCGAGATAGTTGCCCCGTGAATCCTTTGTGACATTGGTCCCCTGGATGGTGATCCGGTAGGTGTTGCCGGCCTGGGAGACGTTGAGGTCGAAGGAGTATACTCTGAACGACCCCGGCGCGTCGTCCCAGTTCGGGTTGATCACCGAGGGGCTGTCCGCCACGGGCCCCGCCACCTTCTCCACGCTCACCTCGATACTCCCGGGGTCGATATCCTTGGAGAACTCCACATAATACCTGCAGGCCAGCTTCACCGGGTACACCTCGGATTCGCTTGCCAGGATCGAGATGTCGCCCCCCTGGGCCGCCTCCATGGAGAGCACCTCCGGCCGTGTCGATCGCTCGCCATCGGTGAAAAACCGGTAGCGATAGGTCGTGTCCAACTGGTTGCCGCCCAGGTCGGTGACCGACTGCGTCACCGTGAGGAGGTAGTGGTCCTGGCTCTTCAGCGGCTCCCGGAATTTCACCGTCACCGAATCGGCGGGTGAGCCGGGGAGGAGGTAGAAATCGGCGCCGTTGGAGAGGGTGATGGCCCCCTGGAGGGTGCTCACCCTCACCGGCTCGCTGAACCGCACGATGAGATCGCAGTCCCGCTCCACCAGGGTATTCTCGGAGGCGCCCGTGGGATCGGCAAAGACCACGGATCCCCCGTCCACCGGGTCGGTCTGGGTGACCGAGACGATCGAGGGCCGCTGGAAATCGGTTCCCACGGTGAAGTTGAAGGCGCATTCCTCCCGGAGGGGGTTCCCGTTGGGGTCCTTCACGGCGGTGGACACCGTCACGGCATAGGTGGTGCCGAAGGGGAGGGGATAGGTGGGGTCGAAGGTCGCCGCGGTCACCACCCGGTTCTGGGGAGGATCGAAGCGCTCCTCGAACCTGAAGAGCCCCTGCACCGACGGCGAGAGGGAGAACCCGCTGTACACCGTGTCGTAGTCCACCGGCTCGGAGAAGACGATCTCGATACTCTGGTTCGGGTCCGCCACCTGGGAATTGTGCGCCGGCGAGAAGCGCGCCACGTATGGCGGCGTGATGTCCGAGCCGACGTAGAAGACCGAGGCGAAGGGGCCCAGCAGGTCGTTCCCGCCGGTGTCCTCGGCGTCGGTATTCACGATGACGGAATAGGCCTGGCCGCCCGAGAGCCCCTCGCCCGAGGGATGAAAGGTCATGACTCGTCCGCCGGCGTCCCAGGTGAAGTAGCCATCCACGCGTCCCTTCGACGAGGAGAGGGAGAAGCTGTTGGCGGTCTTGACCCGGTCCATGGACTTGTTGAAGATCAGGGTGACGGTCGCATCGACCCCCACGTCTTCCTGCCGGTTCGCCGGGGCGACCGCGCTCACCTGGGGCTGTGAGAAGTCCAGGTTCATGATGTCGTCGGTCTCGCAGGCGGAGAAGATGAGTAACAATGATGCCAGTACCGGAGCGATTGTTCGTGTCATCACTGGACCTCCTTGAATTCGAAGGTGAAGGTGTCGGCCATGGTGTTCCCCAGGGCGTCCCTGATGCCGCCGGAGCCGCCTGAGAGGGTGAAGCGGTAGAGGACAGAGGTATCCGGCAGGGTTTTGTGCAGCAGGCCGGACACGTATACCTTGGCCACGGTGTCGGCATCGTGCCAGGTGATGTCGAAGACCCGGGGCGATGTGGTATCGCCGCTGAACTTCTCCACCAGGTAGTTGCCGTAGAGGGAGGTCTTGTCCATGGCGACAGGTATCCCGTCCCTGAGGAACTGGATCATGAAGTAATACTTCATGCCGTTGGGGGAATCGTTCCCGTAGAGGGGGACCATCACCGGCCAGGGGATTGCGCTGCCGGAGAATAGGTAATCCGCAGCTGCGGGGAGCATGGCGCCGTCCGCCGAGCCCCGAACCTCTCCGATGGCCACGTGCTTCGCGGTGGCGGCGGTGGTGCGGACGATGACGCTGCAGGGCTCCTGCAGGTGCAGCGAGTGGATGTCCTCTGCGCCGGTATCCACGGTGATCTGGTAGGACTGCTCTGCCTGGAGCGATTCGTCGAGGTGATAGCAGAGCATGGCGTCCGATGGCCAGGTGATGTGCCCGTCCACCGCAGGCGTGATGGAGAAGGCCGATTCCACGCGCTCCTTGTCCATGGCCTCGCTGAAGGCGACGTAGATCGAGCTCACCGATGTCCCGACACTGTTCTCGATTCCCGACTCCGCGGTGTTCCAGTAGGCGGCGGTGCCGTTGTCGTTCATCCCCAGGACCTGCGGCGGCGTGGTGTCATCCCCCGCCACGAGCACCAGGAGGAAGTCCCTGGCCATGGCATTCCCGCCGGTGTCTTCGGCGGCGCTGCCGATCCGGGCCGAATAGGTCCTGCCGTAGTCGAGCGTCGCGGTGAGCCGGTAGGTGAGGATCGTCGCATCGGGCGACCAGGAGAAGGTGCCGGACACGTAGGGGGAGAGGGAAAAGGCGGCCTGGGTCTTCATCGAGTCCATGGGCCTGGTGAAGGTGAAGGTGAGCTCGGTGAGCGCCGATGGGTCGATGACATTACCGCCGGTGACGTGCGCGGGCGTTGATGCGGCGACGCCCGGATTCGCTGCGTAGTCACCCACGAAGAAATCGGACAGGAACCCCCGGGAGAGGGAGCGCCCGCCCTGGCTCCGCACCGTCGTGGGGAGCTCCACCGAGTAGCGCCGGGAGCGGGCGAGCTGGTACCGGGGCGTGAACCGCATCGCCCGCCGGGAGGTCCAGGAAAAGCTCCCCTCCACCTTCCCCGAAGTGCCGGTGAGGGAGAAGTTCCGCTCCACGTCGAGAATGTCGGCGTCCTCGGAGAAGTAGAGCTCCACCGAGGCATCGGGGTCCACCCCGGATTGTCCGCTCGCCGGGACCGATGCGGACACGGTGAACTCGCCGAAATCGAATATCGATGCGGTCTCGCTGTCGCAGCCGGTGGCGGCGGTGAGGGCGATCAGCGCGCAGTAACAGGCGATGAGTAACCGTTGCATGGCATTTCCTCCGCTCACATGGATTTCAACCTCAGGCGCACTATCAGGAGCGCCAGATAGAGCACGGTAACCGAGAAGACGGCCCAGAGGGGGAACAGGTTGAACTTGATCCCGATGAAGGCACTTATGCTAACCACTATGGAAGCAATCAGCATCAGAGTATTCTTTGAAAGGATAATGCGGTCTTTTGTTCGCAGACCCGAAGCGAGCTGTACGATTCCCAGCAGGCACAGGAACAGAAAGAGCTTGGATCTGCTCTGGAAGCTCGTCCCTGCCAGGAGGGTGAGGAGAAGAGAACAATATTCATGGAAAGAGACAGTTTCGCTATCGTCACGCACCAGCTGATATATCAGCAAGGCCATGATGCAAGCCAGAAGGATATTCTCCGCGGTGTAGAGCGTGGCATTCACGATCAGTATCTGGTTGAATGCCGCAGTCATGAAGATGGCGGCGACACCGCTAAGGATACGATAGAGCGTTCGCCCATTCATTGTTTTTCTCCTTGAGTGTATGATGGAAGAGGTATATGCAGAGCACCGGGATCACCACCAGGGTGAGTAGGGTGGCAACCGCGAGGCCGCCCGTCACCGTGATTGCCAGGGGCCGCCAGAGGTTCGAGCCATCACCGCCCGAGAGCATCATGGGGACCATCCCCAGGATGGTGGTGATCTTGGTGATCACCACGGGCCTCACGCGGGAAAAGCAGATTTCCTTGATCTCGCGCTCCAGCGTCGTAGAGGTGACCGTCCCTTGTAAATACCGCTGGTTCAGGGCGTCCACGAGGAGTATCCCGTTGTTCACCACGATGCCGGTGAGGGTGATGATGCCGATGTACACGGATATGTTCAGGGTCGAGGCGGTGACGAAGAGGACCAGGACCACCCCGATGAGCGCCATTGGGACCGTGGTGAGGATCACCAGGGGGAGGCGCAGGGATTGGAACTGCGATGCCAGGAGCATGTAGACCAGGAGGATCGCCAGGGCCACCGCCTCCATCATGGCCCTGCGGTCTTTCCGCATCCGCTGCAGGCTCCGGTCCAGCTCGAAGGTATACTCCGGGGGGAACTGGACCGATGCCAGCGCCTCCTGTATCCGTCCGGCAGCCTCGTCGTAGGCGAGGGTGCCGATCTTCGCGGTGATGGTGACGCTCCGCCGCCCGTTCCGCCGCCACACCCGCGTCTGCGCTTCATTCTCCTTCATGGTCACCAGGCCGCTCACCGGGATCGCGCTTCCCGAGGCGCTCCTGATGGTATAGGAGAGGACCCGCTCGATGGTGTCCCGGAAGGGCCGGTCGTAGCGCACCCGCACGTCCACCTCGCGATCTTTATCGATGAACTTGGTGATCACCGGGCCGTAGAGGGCGGAGCGGAAGAACTCGATCACCTCCGAGGCGGACACCCCGGTGGCGGCGGCCCTGGCCCGGTCCACAGAGAGGGTGTACTCCGGCCTCCCTTCACGGAAGCGGAGCACGCACTCCTCGATCCCCGGGATCTTCTGGATCCTCCCCGCCGCGTTCCTGGCGAGATTCCGCAGCACCTCGTTCTCGTTGCCCAGGAAGTGGATGTCCAGCTCTCTTGACGCGATCTCGTCGGCCTCGGCGATGTAGGCGAAGGCGCCGTCGGGCCCGATCAGTTTATTCAGTTCGACCCGTATCCTCCCCTTGATCCTCCGCTGCTCCCGGAGCGAGGTGATGTCATCCCGGAAGGTCACCGCCGCGGTGCCGCGCCATTTCTCCACCTTGGTGGTGACGGTCTCGGCGATGCCGAGCCTTTTCAGGTACGCCTCGGCCTTCTTCACCGAACGGTCGGTGTCCGCAAGGGTGGTGCCGGTGGGATACTCCAGGTACAGGTAGAACTCGCGGCCCGCAGCCGGGTCCACCACCTCGCTCTTCAGGAAGAGCGAGAGGACCACGGCGAGGATGACCGCGCCGGCGGTGTATCCCAGGATGCGCCCCCGGTGCGCGAAGGAGTAGTCCAGGGCGGCATCGTACCAGGCCATGAAGCGTGCCTCGCCACGGTCGATGGCCAGAAGGATTGAGTGAAGGGCCGTAATGATTCTTCTCTTGCATCGTTCCAAAGCTGCTCCCAGATGTATCGTCGGGAAAATCATTTTCCGATCACCGGCAGCGGCCAGGATCACCGGTACCAGGACGATTGCCACGAAGAGCGACGACAGGAGGGCAGCCGAGACCGTGAAGGCAAGGTCGCCATAGGTGCGCCGCGTCTCGGGATCGCCGAAGGCGATGGGGAGGAATACGATCACCGTTGCCAGGGTGGAGGCCACGATGGCGTTTCTCACCGAGAGGACCGATGCGTGGACCGTGTCGTCGGTGATGGTTTTTTCCCGGAACACCGACTCGGCGATGATGATGCCGTTGTCCACCACCATCCCCACCCCCAGGGCGAGGCCCGAGAGGCTCATGACGTTCAGGTCGATCTTCCCGAAATACATCAAGGCGAAGACCGAGAGAAGCGCGAAGGGGATGGAGATGCCGATGGCCACTACCGGCACGGTCCGCCGGACGAAGAGGGCGAGCACCAGAATCACGATGAGAGTGCCCCAGACACTCGCCTCGGCCACGGTACGGACGGCGCGGCTGATGGAATCCCCCTGGTTGTATAAAATCCTGCCGTGGAGCGAGGGATCGCGCAGTATCGCCGCTGCCGCCTGACGGCACACCGACAGGGTGTTCGCATCGGCCGAGCGGTGCACGTAGATCGTGATCCGCTCCGCGCCGTCGAGGCGCGAGATGTCCTCGGCCTCACGGAAGCCGTAATCCACTGCGGCGATCTCCCCCAGTCGCACCACCGAGCCCTGGCCTGCCGTCATCACCGCCGTAGCGGCGATCTCCCCGGGTGAACGGAACCGGGAGCTGGCGTTCACGAGATATTCCCTCCCTCCCGATTCCATCGTCCCGCCGGGAAGTGAGATGTTCCCGTCCCGGATCACCGAGGCGACCGAGCCGAAGGAAAGCTCCCTGGCCTCGAATCTGTCGCGGTGCACGTTTACGTGGATCTCCCTGACGGCCCCCCCGGCGATAAAGATCTCGGAGACGCCGTCGATCCGCTGCAGCGTCGGCTTCAGCGTCCGGTCGGCCGTCTCCCGCATCGCAGCCATGGACGCGCCCCGCTTCTCGATCGTGGCGATCAGCACCGGCCGGTCCGAGGGATCGTAGCGCACCACCACCGGCTCCTGCACCTCCCGGGGAAAGCCCCGGCGGACCAGCGAGATCCGCTCCCGCACCTTCAGCGCCGCAAGGCGGATGTCGGAATCGAGCGTGAAGGCGATGTTGATGCGGCTCTTCCCCTCCTCGGAGACCGAGTCGATGGACTCGATCCCCTCCACCATCTTCACGATCTTCTCCACCGGCTTGGTGATGATGCGCTCGATGGCGTCCGGCGAGACGCCGGGATACTCAATGATCACCGAGATGCCGGGGGACTGCACCCGGGGCATGAGGGAGACCGGGAGGCGCCCGCAGCTGATCGCGCCGATCAGGGCGACGGCGGCGCAGAGCATAAAGGCGCTTATTTTATTTACGAGGAAGTATCTCATCGCTCCCTCTCCCGGTACACCAGTGAATAGACCGTGGGGATGAAGACCAGGGTGAGGAAGGTGGAGACGGTGATCCCCCCCAGCACCGCCATGGCCATGGGCTGCTGCAGCTCCGAGCCCTCGCCGATGCCGACCGCCACCGGGAGGAGGGCGCAGACGCTCACGAGGCTCGTCATGAGTATTGGCCTGAGGCGCCGCCGCCCGGCGCTCACGATGGCGTCGTGGATTGACAGGCCGCGTCCCTGTTCGAGACGGATGTAGTCGAAGAGGACGATGGCGTTGTTCACCACGATCCCGGCCACGAGGACGATGCCGATCCCGGAGTTGATGTTCAGCGACTTCCCGGTCACAAGCAGCGCCCCGGAGATGCCCAGCGACGCCACCGGGATCGAGAGCATCACGATGAGGGGGCTCTTCAGGCTCTGGAACTGTGCCGCCAGCACCATGTAGATGAGCACGATGGCGAGGACCAGCGCGAAGCGCATCTCGCCGAGCACCTTCACCGCCTCGTCCAGCTCGCCGATCATCTTCACCTCATACCCCTCGGGGAGGCGCAGACGCGAGAGCGCGGCACGTACCCGGTCGAGCACCGTATCGGCATTGCCCGCGACATCCGCCGTCACCACGTTCACCCGGCTCTGCTCGGAGCGGATGATCTTGCTGGTGCTGGTCCCCTCGGTGACCGTGGCGAACTGGGACACCGGGATCACCCCGCCGGACTCGGACTTCACCATGATTTTATACAGCGACTCGCTCCCGGTGCGGTCCGCCTTCTGCAGGCGCACCCGCATGTCGATCTCCTCGTCCCGGTCACGGAAGCGCGTCGCCACCTCGCCGTGCAGGGCGGCCCTGATGGTGGCGGCCAGGTGGGACACCGATACCCCCAGCGAGGCCAGGCGGTTCCGGTCGATCTCCACCTTCAGCTCCGGCTCGCCCCTGTCGAAGAGCGCGGCGATGCCCGTGACGCCTGAAATGCCGGCGAGCGAGCGCTTCACCTCATTACCGATGGCGGTGAGCATGGAGAACTCGGCGCCGTAGACCTCCACGTGCACCGGCTTCCGGCGGCGCGCCACCACCGACTCGATCACGCTCTCCTTCAGCACCACGTCGGCCCGAACCCGGTCCCCGAAGGGGACCTCATTCCTGAAACGGCGGACGATCTCCCGCACGTGGGGCCGCCGGCTTTTCACCAGAAGCACCTTCACCAGGGCGCTGTTGCATCGCCGCCCCGAGGTCTGCTCGGTGATGCTCTCCTCCGGATCGCTCCCGACCTTCGCGAAGACCCCCTGCACGTACGGCTGTGTCCGGAAATAGCCCTCCACGCGGGCGCTCGCCATTGCCGTCTCCTCCAGCGTTGTCCCCTGGGGGAGCGAAAGCTCCACGGTGAACTCGCCCGGGTCCACCGGCGGCATGAGCTCGGCCTTGAGGAGCGGGAAGAGGAGGAGACCCAGGAGCATGCAGGCGACGCCCCCGGCCAGTACCTGCCGCTTCCTGGAAAGGGCGAGCTCGATCACCCGCACGTAGAGCTCCTCGGCACGAACCATCACGCCGTCGCCCCAGTTATGGATGCGTGTTTGCAGCGATGCCCCTCGTGTTAAAAAGGATCGGAGTCGTGCCGGTACCGGAACCGAGAGCGTTGCCAGCATGGGGATCAGCGTGACGCTCCCCAGGGTCGAGAAGATCTGGGTGAAGGTGATGGTGAGGGCGAGCTCCGCGAAGAGGGCACCGGAGAGCCCGGAGAGGAAGACGATGGGGAGGAAGACCACCACCGAGGCGACGTTCGAGGCGATGTTCGCCAGCATCACCTCGTTGGTGCCGTCGATCGCCGGCCGCACCGGGTCCTTCCCCTTCGATTCGGCGCGCTTCTGCGCGATGGACTCCAGCACCACGATCCCGGAGTCGGTCATCATCCCGATGGCCAGGGCCAGGCCGCCGAGGGACATGGTGTTCAGCGAGATCCCCTTGAAATACATGAGGCCGAAGGTGCCCAGGATCGATATGGGGATGGCCGTGGCGATGATCACCGGCGCCCGGAGCTCGCCGAGGAAGACGTAGAGCACCAGGAAGGCGATGAGAGCCCCCATGATCGCCTCGGAAAAGACGTTGTCCACCGAGTTCTGGATGAACTCCGACTGGTCGTAGATGCGCCGGATCGTGAAGTCCTTCCGGTACTTCTCCCGGATCCTCGTCATCTCCTCATCGACGCGCGCGCAGGTGGCCACGGTGTTCTTCCCCGGCTCCTTGTGGATGTACAGCGCCACTGCCTCGCCGCCGTCGCTCCGGACGATGGACTTCCGGTCCCGAAACGAGTCCTCCACCGTCCCCACCTGGTGGAGATACACCGGGACGCCGGCCTCGTTCCTCCCCACCGCCACGTCCCGGATCTCGTCGAGTTCCCTGAACTCGCCTGCTGCCCGCACCAGGTACTCCACCGAGCCGCGCTCCAGGTACCCGGCAGGGAAGCTCTGGTTCTCGGACGCCAGGCGCTCCATCACCTCGGCGAGCGACAGGGAATGGGAGTAGATCTTGGCCACGTCCAGGTCGATGTTGATCTGCCGCCGGAACCCGCCGCCCGCCTCGACCAGCGCCACCCCTTCGACACGCTCCAGGTAGGGGACGAGCTCGCGCTCGATGCGACGCCGCACCTGCCGGAAGTCGCCCCCTTTGTTCACAATGGAATAGATCATCACCGGCTCGGCCCGGGGATCGAACTTCACCACCATGGACATCCCGGCGTCCTGGGGGAGCTCCCCCTTGGCCAGGTCCACCTTCTCCTTGGTCTCCACCAGGGCCAGATCCATGTTCGTCCCCCACTGAAAGGAAGCCGTGACGAGCGAGAGCCCCTCCAGCGACTCCGACTGCACGGAGACCACGCCGTTCACCGCGCTCACCGCCTCCTCGACGTACCGCGTCACCAGGGTCTCGATCTCCGAGGGGAGGGCGTTCTCGTAGGGGGTGATCACCGTGAGCTTCGGGAACTCGATGCTCGGCAAGAGCTGCACCGGCAGCCGGTCCAGGGATATCACCCCCAGGAGGCAGATCCCCAGGTAGAGCATGGCGGTGGTGACCCGCCGGCGTATCAGAGCCTCGATCATAGGCGTTCGGTCCCCTTCCTCTTCGGCAGCACCATGCCGGGATACACGCTGTTCACCCCCTTCGCCACGATGGTATCGCGCTCCTCGATCCCCTTCGTGACCTCCACCGAGTCGCCGAACTGCGGGCCAAGGATCACCTTCTGCCTGAAGGCGATCCCCTTCTTCACGAGATAGAGCTCCCCCTGGTCGCCCACCGCCGTGATGAGCGCCGAGCGCGGCACCAGGAGCCTTTTTTCCGGGCTCCCCACACGGATTTTCGCCCGGGCGAACATCCCCGGCACCAGCGCCATGCCGGGATTGGCCATCTCCGCCTTCACCTCCACGGTCCTGGTCTTGGTGTCCAGGAGCGGGGTGATGCGGGCGATCCTCGCCTCGAAGGTCCGGTCCCCCAGGGCGTCCACGGTGAAGTCAACCCGCTGCCCCTGGTGGAGTTTTTTTAAATCCTTCTCGTTCACGTTCACCGCCACGTAGACCCGTGCGATGTTCATCACCACGGCGATCACCGAGTCCCCCTTCACCATCTCCCCGGCCTCCATGTTCTTGGATGCCACGATCCCGGTGAGGGGAGAGCGGATCGAGGTCTCCCGGAGCATCATCTCAGTGGAGCGGATGGCGTTCTCCGCCTGCCGTATCCGCGACTGCGCCGACTGGAGCTCGGCGTACTCGATCCTGGTGTTCAGCTTCTTGAAAAGCTCGATCTTCTCCTTATCCGCGGAGGGGAGGGGATACCCGGCGGTGGTGATGTCCTCGTCGCGGTACCCCACCAGCTGGATCTCCAGGTCGGCGCCCGCGTTCAGGAGGGCCGTGTGCACCGTGGTGTGCTGGGCCTTCACGGTCTTGAGCTCGCTCTCGCTCACCCCGCCGGCGTCCCTGAGCCTGGTCTTGTTCTTCAGCACCCGGTCCATGTTCTCGAAGCTTACCTGCTTGTCGTGCAGGTCGGCCCTGGCCTTCTGGATCATCCGGAACTTCACCTCGATGGCCTTCAGGGCGTTCTCGTATTTCGCCTTCGAGAGGTCGTATGCCTTGCGGGCGATGTCCAGCTCCGCCTCCTGCTGCCGCATCTGCAGCTCCAGGGGGAGGCGCTCGATCTCGGCGATGAGGGTGCCCGCCGCGACCCTGTCCCCGGCGTCCACCCGGATCCTCGCGAGGCGCCCCTCCACCTTCGAGGCGATGGCCACCTTCTCCCGGAACAGGATCTGGCCCAGCAGCTCCAGCTCCTCGGCCACCTCCTTCCGCTCCACGGTGACGAGCGCCAGGTCGCCGGGCGCGATGGCGCCGGCCTCTTTCCTGAACGCCCCCTCGTCGTCCCGGAAGGAGAGGGCCCCGCGAACGATCACGCCGATCAGCACCAGGGCGATCACCACCGCCACGGCCTTCGGCAGCTGTTTCACCTTCCCGAATATCTTCATGATTCCCCTATTGCTTCGCATCATGCACCCCCGCCTTCAGTGTGGAGAGCCCCAGGCTCCCGATGTCCAGCCCCATGGCGATCTCCAAGTTCGATGCCGACACCAGGTACTTCACCCGGGCGTCCAGGTACGAGATCGCCGCCTGGCCCCGCTCCAGCTCCTTCTTCACCAGCTCGTATCGGACCGTCTCCCCCATGTCCGCCTTGAGCCGCTCGATGGAGAGGAGCGAGTCGTATACGTCGAGCCATTTCTTTGATATATGGATCATGTTCCACGAGTTGTCCAGGTTCATGAGCCCGGTGAGCACCTCCAGGGCGACCTGCTCCCTGGTGTCCCGGGCCTTCTCCCTGGCGGTGAACATGGTGATCCTGCTCTCCACGATGCTTCGCCTGTACGAGAGGCTGTCCAGCACCCGGAGGGTCCCGCTCTTCGTGGAGCCCCTGGTGGCCCCGTTGTCGCCGCTGTCGTAGGAGAAGCCGGCGTCGGCGCTGGAGCCCCAGAGGGCGGAGGATACCTTGAATGAGATCCCCCAGCTCCGGTCCCTGGGCACGATATGGTCCGCGGCGCCGTCGTCGGTGAGGGCGTACTTCAGCCCCAGGGAGAATTTCGGGAAGTAGTACAGCCGGTCGAGCCGGTAGCTCTTCCTGCTCATGGCAAAGGAGACGTCGCTGGACTCCACCTCCTTCCGGTTCCTGATCGCCCGGGAGACGTACTCGTCCACGTCGATGCTGTGCCCCGCCCCGGCCGGGGGGGCGAGGGTGAAATCGGTCTCGATGTCGCCGGCGAGCTCCACCGGCTGCCGCCACTGGATCTTCAGGAACTGCTTGAACTGGTTCATGGCGGTGGCGTACTGGTCCATTGCCTTTTCCATGGCCAGCCGGGTCTCCATCACCTTGGTCTCGATCTCCAGGACGTTCAGCGGCGTCGCCTCGCCCAGCCCCTCCTCAATTTTGATCAGCTCCAGCTGGCGGTTGCTGTTCTCCAGGGTCTTTGCGTGAATCGCCGCGGTCCCCCGGAGCTGCAGTATCTCGAAATACGCCTGCTGCACCTGCATGATGAGCCGGTTCAGGGCGATGCGGTAGTCGTTGCGCGCCAGGATCGCCTGCAGCTTCGCGATGTCGTAGGCCAGGCCGCGCTTCCCGCCGTCGTACAGCACGATGTTCGACTCGAAGGAGAGAGTGTTCTGGCGGGAATCGGTGTCGTACCGGTTCACCTGCTGGTTCTTCAGGTACGAGACGGAGAGGGAGGGGAAGTAGTCGCGCCACTTTTCGATGATGCTGTAGGTGTAGATCTCCCTTCTCGCCCCGATGGCCTTGAGGTCGAAGCTGTTGGTGATGGCGATCCCCAGCGCGTCCTCCAGGGTGAGGGTCAGCGGCTCCGTCCCCTCGCCGGAAACGTGCAGCCGGCCGGCCGGGATGACCTCCTCTGCGCCGGGATTCTTGGGAACAGCCGGTGTGTTCTCTTCGTCTCCGTGGCCGGCGGGGATGGACGGTATTGTCTCTTTGGTGCCGGGATTGTCATGAACGGCCGGTATCGCCTCCCGTGCGGCCTGCGTGCCGGGGAGCGCCGGGATCTCATCCTGGGCGCCGAGATTGCCGGTGACAATTAAAAATGTGACCAGTACGCAGCGTGCCCGGAGAGAGGGGAGGTGAAAAGTCCGGCTCATGGCATGCGCTCATTTCGTCAGGGGATTGATCCTGCCGTGGAGCTCCCGGACGAATCGCCGTGCCACGTCGCGCATCACCGCGACGTCGGCGAGCCGGTCCCTGCCGGAAAGGTACCCCTCGCCGAGCTTCGCGCCGGTGCCGTCGTGCACGGTGAAGGTCACCAGGGTGTACACGGTCACGTCGGTGAACTCGCCGGTCTCCTGCTCCGACACCGCCCCCTGGATGAAGAGGTCCGCGCCCCTGGAGGTGCAGGCCTCCCTGATCCGGTCCGCCACCAGGACCTTCGGCACGCGGGCGTCGCCGTTGCCATGGTACTGCTCTGCCGCGTATCCCAGCCTGAAGAGCTCGTAGGTGACGGCGTCCCGGAAGTTCTGCACCAGGTAGGGATTGAAGGAGACCTGGCGCCGCTCGAAGTGCCCCACCAGGATTTTCGAGGGCCGCTTCGAGAGCGTCATCTGCCGCATGGTGAAATCGAAATGGGTGCAGGAGCAAAAACTTGTGATGATCAGGAGCGCCGCCGGTATTAGGCGCCTCATTTTTCCGGGAATTTGACCCATGATCATATTGTCCTCCCCGTCCCCGCTTTCGCGGGGATTAACTCCAGTGAGATCCGCTCCATTCCCGCAGTGGATCCCGCTGGCCAGGATGGCCGAATGGCGCGAAGGACAGGCCGACGCCTTTCTGCACATCCTATGCAGCGTCGGCACTGAAACATCCTTTTTGGCGGATGTCCGAGAGCGGCCGGCGCTCCGCTGCGCTCCGGCCGGGATGACGTTGTTGCCAGCGTCGCCCGGGATGAGGTTGTCGCCGTATGTTGATTCCATCGTTCCTTTCATCGCTCCACCTCCTCCCTGATCGTTTCCAGGTTCTTCACCGGAAGGCCCGTGGCCCTGGCCATGGCGATGGCGGCGGCGATCTCGCCCCGCGATTTATCCTTCAGGCCCATCCTGAGGTACAGGATTCCCAGGTTCGCCCGGGCGTTTATGAGCGATTCCTCCTCCTGTGCGATGCTCTGGTACTGGTACAGCGCGTCGGCGTACTTGCGGTTCTTCTCGTACAGGAGCGCCAGGAGCTGCCTGGCCGGCACGTGGTGCCCGTCCTGCTCCACCACCCTGGTGAGGCAGGCGATGGCCTCTGTGTCCTTTGCCGCTGATACCGCCAGGGTCCGCCCCTTCCAGTAGAGGGCGCCGATGTGGTCCGGGTTCTCCCGGAGTATGCGGTCCTGGTGCTCCAGTGCCCCGGTGAAGTTTTTTTCGTAGTAGCAGATCTTCGAGAGCATGAGACGGGCGTTCAGGAGCGAGCCGTCGGCATCCAGGGCCCTGCGGAACAGCTCCCTTGCCTGCGGGAACTCCTTTTTCTGGAAGGCCAGGCATGCCTTCCTATAGGACTCAACGGCCCCGTCGGACCCTGTGCAGGCGACGGCAAGCGCCAGCAGCAGTATCGGTATGAATTTCATGGTCGGACTGTCTCCAGCTTCTAACGATGTCGATGCCCCCTACTCGTAGGAACGGGTATCACCCCGGAAACGGGAAAAAAAATTCCTCCCTCCAGAAAAAACAGCGTTCCCCGGACACCGTGAGACCGTTCAATCTCCGATTGAACAATTGAACAAATATATTTTTTAGGTAGAGTCGGTTCATGGTAAAATGCACGTATATACTGTCAACCGATTTACAGAAAAACAGGCGTTAAATGTAAAAAAATGTTTCAAAGTTGCGCGAAATTCAACGCCAAACAGTGTTCGAAAAATGAACCGCCATTTCAATCGCGATTCTGCGACGACAATCCTGCGTTATATGAACATGGATTCAATGACGGCGGACCGATTTCGCGTTACGTTAACCACTGGTCAACGGGAGCGGCGCTGGGGAATTCGAATTTTTTTTGCGTTTTATCGCATAACATTAAAAAAGTGCTTGATTAATCGACATGGGCTTCGTCGGGATGAATCGAACTGATTCGAAAGGGATGCCATGAGATTGATTGCCACAGTTTTGACCGCGGTCGCATGCCTGTCCGCCGCGCCGGCGCTCCTCGCAATGGGGAGGGAGGAGGCCGCCGCATCGTGGGAGCGGGAGGCCGGGGGCGTGATCCTGGGCGAGAGGGTCATGGCTGGTATTCGCAGCGGCGAGGATAACCCGATGCCGGTGACCGCGGAGTGCGGCGCGGATATACTGCGGGCGGTATGCGCATTGTGCAACGCGGCGCGGTTTGAACTCATGACAGCATCAAGGGACAGCGGCTCCATGGAACACCGGATACTGGCGGAGCTGATTCGCCGCCTGGAGCGCGTATCAATCGGGAATGCCGTAGCATCGGAACGGGAACCGATGGGAATATACTGTTACGCAGGGATGCTCCCCGGCAGTATCGGGACATTGGGATCGCATACTGACGTACTCGTTCTTCCGGGTGATGCCATTACCGTTGCCTCATCGACTATACAAAATCCCACTTCATGTTCAGCGAATAGAGCGGTACAGAAACCATCGGCGAAATATACCGGGGACCTTGATGTCTCCGGATTTCTCGTCGATAGAACCAAGGCTGATTATTATCGTCTGTTTCTATATCTGTGGGAGGATTCACCATGGTATAAAACAACATTTTTCCATACTCCTGCCGCACGAGGCCCATCTGCCATCGTGCTTTTTTATGCCTTTTTGCCACCTCTTCTCAATACTGCCATTGAGTTCAACGATACAATGATGATCCACCGCGGAACGTCGCGCGACGCGGAGACGGCAATGAACGCACAAATACTCTCTGAGACTGAAATTCACGATTCCGGAGGGATATATGCTTTTTCCACATAGACAACTTTTCCCACAGATGCTCACGAAGCTATGTGTCATTCCGGCCGTTCTGCTTATTGCGGTCATAATTAATTGTGGTGGAGACGGCGGCGGTGGAGGATTGCTACCACCGGGAGGACCGTCTGGAGGTTCTGCAATCAATCATTCTCCTGATTCAATCGAAGCATTTGATAAATGGTACTGGCGGAATCCTTTGCCAAGCAATCTCACAGTATATAAAGCGATTTATGACAACGGTACATATATCGCAATCGGTGAGTATGGATTGATACTCAGATCGTTGGACGGTGATGAATGGGATACCATTCCCTCAGGAATGGATACTCCTCTTTATGGAATTGCCCACGGCAGCGATACCTTCATGACGGTGGGCGGAAACCGCATTATCACATCTCCCGATGGCCTGACATGGCAGTCGAGACTATGCAACATTTCCGGCTACTGGTTAGACGTTGCATACGGGAACGGGTTATTTGTGGTCGTGGGGCAGGGAGGAGGGATCATCGCAACTTCAAACGCGGTCGATTGGGCTGAGCGCAGGAAATACGATGTGAAGAACAGGGTTCTCAATGCGGTTGTCTATGGAGATGGCAGGTTTGTCGCCGTAGGCGATTACGGCACTTTACTATCCTCACCGGATGGAACGACATGGAGCACGAAGGTGTCCAATACCACCGCGGCGTTGCGAGATGTCTGCTATGGAGATGGTACCTATGTCGCGGTGGGAGATTCCGGATATATAGTCAATTCAAAGGACGGTGAAATCTGGAATCAGATATCGACATCGTTTACGTATTTCAAATCAGTAACACACAAGGACGGGAAATTTTACGCAGCCGGGAATGACGGAATAATCGCACGCTCTGATGACGGAACAACATGGGAGAAAATCGGGAGCATATCGACGGGAGACCTCTGTACGATCATCAGCGGGGAAACGAAGCTTTATTCCTTCGGTGAATACGGGATTGCGTTTTCCTCATCGGACGGCAACAGCTGGAACTCGATCATTACCGGGTTTTTACCTATAGCAGAATCAATATGGGGCATCGCATTCGGGGACAACAAGTTCATTGCCGTGGGGGGAGACAGCGCACTGCTGAAGTCGAGTGACGGGTATACTTGGTCAAAAACGACATCAACTGTTTTCGATCCACTATACAAGATACGATACGGTAACGGCCTTTTTGTCGCGGTGGGTGTTGGTGGAAAAATCATCACCTCGTCTGACGGCGATTCATGGACAAGCAGAGTGTCAGGATCGGCTTCAAACCTTCTTCAAATCGAGCATCTGAACAACAGATTCATAACTACCGGGAATGCAGGTACCATTCTATCATCCGATAACGGTATCGATTGGTCTGACAAGTCATACGGGACCGCCATATTGAACGATATTGAGTATGGCAAGGGATTATACGTGGCCGTAGGTTCTTCCGGGGCGGTAATAACCTCGTCTGATCTGTCCACATGGACCAGCAGGTCGTCTGGAACCACGGACAGACTCAATTCCATCGCATTCGGTAATGATATATTCATAGTGTCGGGTGCAAACAGCACGGTTCTTTCGTCTATTAACGGGATTGATTGGAAAGTCGAAAAGACATCCTCCTCTGGATACGAATACGGGACCGTTTTTTTCTATAAGAGCAACTTTATCCTCGTTAATAAAGGATCACGGGATTTCTGGACATCAATGGACGGTATTGTTTGGAAATCAAGGAAGGTGCCCTTAAGTGATACGATTTATGATATCTGCTCGGCGAACGATACCCTGGTGATTGTCGGGAGCGATTACATGATCATGCAGTCCGGTGAAATCCACTGAGGCATTTCAAATATGCGTGAAGTGCATGGGGGCGTGAAGGCATTGGATCCGGTTGATGAAGCAAATATGGCACGGCATATTCAAAACATAAACTCGTCGGTGATGGCATGAGACGGAACATTCGCCTGAAACATTCGTGCAGTGTCACAGTGATCGCCGCCCTCTGCCTGTCCGTGGCGGTCTCCGGCACGCGAAGCGGCCTGAGGGCCGACCCGAAATTCCGATCCTTCACCGACGACCGGCACCGCCTGGAGTACTACGTAGACCAGGGGAAGGACGCCGCGGGGGCCTCG
>JAFGJK010000102.1 GCA_016929135.1 Spirochaetota bacterium
AGCAGTTCGACTGGGAGGTTCCCGACACGGTGATAATCCCCGGCGGCAACCTGGGTAACGTCTCGGCCCTGGGGAACGGCTTCACAATGATGCTCGACCTGGGGCTCATCACCAGGAAGCCGCGCATCGTGCTGGCCCAGGCGGAGCGGGCGAACCCCCTCTACCGGTCCTATCTCACCGGCTTCAGGGAGTTCCAGGCCATCACCCCCAGGAAGACCCTGGCCTCGGCCATCCAGATCGGCGACCCGGTGTCGGTGCGGAAGGCCATCAAAAGCCTCCAGCTCTTCGACGGGATCGTGGAGCAGGCCAGCGAGGACGAGCTGGCGGACGCCGCGGCGCTGGCCGACCGGACCGGGATGTACTCGTGCCCGCACACCGGCGTGGCCCTGGCGGTCCTCATCAAGCTCGTGGAGCGGCAGGTCATCTCGAAAGACGAGCGTGTGGTGATCGTATCGACGGCCCACGGCCTGAAGTTTTCCGAGTTCAAGGTGGGGTACCACGATGGGAGGCTCGAGGGGGTGAACTGCCGGTACGCCAACAGGCCCATCGAGCTGGAACCGGACGCGGGGCTGGTGCGGAGGGCCCTGGAGCGGGAGTTCAGCGAACGGAGATTACTGCGCTAGTCTTCGCACTTCACTGCGGCAGCCCCCGCAGCAGCAGTTCCATCTTGCCGAAGGCCCTTCGTGTGAACCGGGAGCCCTCCAGGAGTCCCCGGTAGAGATAGAGGGATCGTCGGGCGATCCTCTCCTCATCGGCGGCCGAATCGTTCTCGCCCTCCACGTCGTATCCCTCGGTTATGGTGTGGATCACCCCCTGCATCGAGAAGCTCACGATGTCCTTTATGGCGCGCTTCGACTCCACCTCCCTGTCCGCCTCGTCGAGGCGGCGCAGAAGGTAGGCCACCTTGTTCCTGTCCCCCCCGCCGGAGCCCACCGTTCCCGCCAGGGTCTCCGAGTCGCGCACCGCCCGTTCCAGCACCGGCACCAGTGAATCCAACTCCGCCGTCATCGCCGTCAGCGCCGACAGGAGACCCTCCCGCTGCGCCGCCACCGGTATTGCGCCCCCCGCCTCCCGGTAGAGGCGGTCCACGGTCTCACGGATATCCTCCGGCGGCTCGCCGAAGGCGAGCTCCTCCGGTTTCGCGTGGCGCACGCCGGGGATGAGGGCACCCCGGGCGGTGGCGTTCACCAGCGCCGCATCCCTCCGCTTCTCGAACCAGGAGAGGAAGATCATCATCTTCTGGTTGGTGTGGACCATCTCGCCTCCTATGCCGCGCACCATGAGCCTCGGCAGGGCGGTGAGCTGGAAGCGGTTGAACATCTCCTCCCGGTAAAGCCGCCCGGTCCTCAGCCGCACCTCGCCGTCCAGGTACGACCCCCTGGCGTGGGCGTACCCACCGGTGAAGGAGAGGTCCTGGCCCACCAGCACCACCGGCGAGGCCCCCAGCCGCTTGGCGAAATCGTAGGCGCTGGTGGCGACCGATCCCCCGTGCGTCATCTCCCCCCGCTCGCCGCAGATTCCTTCGATCCATTTCATGATGCGGAATGCCAGGCCCGTGGTGACCGCCCTGCCGCGGAATAGCCTGAAGGCGGCTGGGTGCACCACCGGATCCGCCACCAGCACGGCGGCCGAGGGTACCGTCCCCTCGAAGTAGCGGGCGTTGACGACCTGCGGATCCACGGTGACGCAGAAATGGGGCTCGATGCCGTGCCGCTGCAGCACGGCAAAGGAGGTGTCCACCGCCACCACGACGCACCGGGATGCGTTCTCCCGTATGAAATCGATGCGCTCCAGCAGGGACGGCCCCGCCGCGGCCACGATCGCCGGAACACCGGTGAACCGGCCGTAGAAGACGTTCGCGCCGGGGAGGGTGACCATTCTGGGGGCGTTTCGCGCGATGTTTGAGCTCCAGATTCTCTCGAATTTCGCCAGCGTGGCGATGTTCACGTCCTTCATGGAGAGGTACGACCTGGCAAGCTCGAGGCTGTTCCGGTAGTACTCCGGCTCCGCGGAGAAGGAGCCGCGGTGCGTTATGAAGCTCACGGTGCGCGAGGCCTTCCCCTTCAGGGCCTCGGCCACTGCATCCTCGTCCGGCGCCACCAGGATGATCAGCCGGGGATCAGAGAGGAGGCCCCTGAGATCCCTCCGGGCAGCCGCCTCGCGGACCATGGCGGCGCTCTTCTCGATGACCAGGCACAGGGAATCCTCCCCCATGCGTGAGAGGAGCTCCTCCAGGTGATAGGCGAAGGCGAATCCCAGGACCACGAAGAGATCGAAGCGCTCCGTATCCACCTGGCCGACGAAGCGGACCGCCTCGCGGACCGGGTCGAACCTGCTGTGCAGCGGCAGGGGCTTCCCCGCCGGATACGCAACCGGCACCGGCGCGCCGGAGGGGGTCTCGACCACCTCGATGCCGCTGTCCCCCGGCAGCGACCGGAGCGCGTCGTACAGCGGGGGATGCAGGGCCCTCAGAGCCTCCAGGTTCTGTTCCAGCATCCCCGCCATCACTCCTCCGAAAACCTGATGCTGATCCGTTCGGCCCCCGCGAGGCTCGCCCCCGGCGCCGGATCCTGCGAATAGACACTGCCGCTGCCGGAGAGGTCGAAGGGGATCGGCCGCGTCCGGGTGATCTCTGAGAGGGCGGCCAGGGCCTGGGCCACGCTCATCCCCCTCATGTCTGGCATCCTCCCGGAGGAGACGCGGCTCTCCAGCCGCCGCGTCCTCGCCGGGAGCGCGGCGCGGTAGCGCCTGCCGGTCACCCCGAGCCTCGTGAGCACTCGGTCGACGATGCGCCCCACCACCGGCGCGGCGATCTCCCCGCCGGACTGCCGGTCAGCCGGATCGTCCACCACCACCATGATGCACACCTCCGGGTCCTCGTAGGGGGCGATCCCCACGAAGGAGGCGATCACCCTGTCGGTGTATCCGCCGCCGCGCATGTCCGCCTTGCGGGAGGTGCCGGTCTTCCCCACCACGGCAAAGATGAGCGATGCCGCCTGCACGCCGGTGCCGCTGAGCACCACGGCGCGCATCATGTCCATGAGCACCAGCGAGAAATCCCGGCGGATCACCCTCCCGCGGCTCCTGGGCTGGAAGCGGTGCAGCACGGCCCCCTCGGCGCTGGTCACGGATTCCACGATGCTGGGAATCATGTAGACGCCCCTGTTGGCGATGGCCCCGAACGCCGCGGCCATCTGTATCGCCGTGGCCGACATCTCGTGGCCGATGGAGAGGGAGTACTTTGAGACCGCCGACCACTGCGAGGTCGGCCTGAGGATCCCCTCCGCCTCCCCGGGGAGACCGGCGTCGGTGACCCTGCCGAAGCCGAAGCGCGACAGGAGCTCGCGGTACCTTGCGTTGCGGACCTGTCGCATGGCCTGGATGATACCCACGTTGCAGGAATGGCGTATGATGTCCCGGATCCCCACCCGCCCGTGGGTGTGGGTGCAGTTGATGGTCCTGTCGGCGATATCGATGTGCCCGTTGCACTGGAAATACTGCCCCAGGATCCCCGGTACCGACTCCAGCAGCGCCGCCAGGGCGAAGATCTTTATCGTGGAGCCCGGTTCGAAGGTATCGATCACCGCGAAGTTACGCCAGTCGAAGGGGGTGAACTGGAAATAGAGATTCGGGTTGAAGGTGGGATACCTGGCCATGGCGAGGATCCTTCCGGTCTTCACCTGCAGCACCACCACGGTCCCCTGGTTCGCCCGGTGGCGGCGCACCGTTTCGGCGATGGCCTGCTCCGCCAGATGCTGTATGTAGCGGTCGATGGTGAGGGTTATCGTGGCCCCCTCCAGGGCCCCGCCCCCCTCGGGATCGGTGTCGGCGCCCGACAGGAGGCCGTTGTACTTGTACTCGATCCCCTCGAGCCCCTCGTTGTCGGCACCGACGAAGCCGATGGCGTTCGCCGCCAGGGAGTCGTGAGGATAGACCCGCTTGTATTCCCTCCTGAAGTAGAGACCCTTCAGGTTCATCCTCCTGATCTCATCGGCGCGGGCGCTGTCGAGTTTTCTCCTGATCCAGACGAAGCCCCTCCCCTTCCGGGAGAGGGACCTGGCCAACTGCTCCTTGCCGATCCCCAGGAGTGGCGAGAGCCTCCCCGCCGTCTCGTCCGGGTTCGTGATCTCCCGGGGGTTGGCGAAGAGGGAGTGCATCTCGATGCTGGTGGCCAGTATGTAGCCGCCGGAATCCTTGATGGCCCCCCGCTTCACCGATGACTTCTTGGTCTGGGCCAGCAGGATCCTGTGTGAAAAATGAAGGGACGAGAGCTTAACGATGAGGGCAAGCGCCGCCAGCAGGCAGAGCGCCCCGGCGATGTAGATTCTTCTGTTGACAACTTTATGGTTCATAGGTTGTCAAACGGCGTGGCGGCCCGAAGAGAGGAGCCAGGCGCTACCGTATAAGGCCGAAACGGGAAAAATCGAGCTTCCGCAGCTGGTCCCAGTTCCAGTAGAGCACGAATGCCCTCCCCTTGATGCGGCCGATATCGAGATATCCGAAAAACCTGCTGTCCTGGGAATTCTCCCTGTTGTCACCCATGACGATGATCTTGCCGGGCGGGACGATCCCCTCGATGTTCCGGCTCCTGTTGGTGCCGAAGGTATAGCGTGTGGGCCCCTTCGTATAGGGCTCCACCTGCCTGACGCCGTTTATGTAGACCGCGTTGTTCTTTATCTCAAAGCGGTCGCCGGGCACCGCGATGCACCGTTTGATGTAATCCTTGTCCTGTTCGTGCGGCGGCCGGAATATCACGATGTCGCCGCGCTGAAGGTCGCGGATCGCCAGGAAATCCAGGTGGATCGGCCCCTCCATGAACACCATCTTCGGGATGATGGGGCCGTAGGTGATCTTCTCGACAAAGAGGTGGTCGCCGATCAGGAGCGTATCCATCATCGAACCGGTGGGTATGTAATAGGCCTGGACGATGAACTGTATGATGTGCACCGCCAGCACCAGGGCCACGGCGATGGCATCGACGAACTCCCATACCTTCCGGTAGAGGGCGGTCCGCTTCGGGGCCATGTCCTGGAAAAGATCACGCAGGGTTTCCCGGTCATTCTCCGGAAGCAGGATCAGCGGGAAGGAATGTACCGCATACTTCTCGCGGATCAGGAAATTGCCCAGCACGTTCGCCTCGAGATAGGTGATGCTCTCCTTCGGTATTCTGATCGTCTTCTCGCGATCGGTGAGCTCCACTGCCTCGGGGGTGACCAGGATCTTCCCGCCCCGGTATTTCGCGTATTTGGCGTAGTAATTCACCAGCCTGAAGAAGTAGAACACGGTGGCCATGCCGCCGATGAAGTACATCGGGATAAAGGGCGTTTTCACGAAGGGGAGCGCCACCGGGAGAAAAAACGTGGAGTAGAGGAACACGAAAAAGACCAGAGTTTTCTTAATGAAGAATTTGACCGCCACTTTTCCGGCGATGATGGACAGCTCCGTCTCCGTTATCCTCGACTCATCAAACCGAAGGAACTGCAGCATTTGGATACCCCTTTCTCATGGCACGAAGGGCGCCGCGAGTTCTTCGGGGGCGCCGGTGCAAAAAATATGCATATTATAGAAACATTATCGTGATTTCAACAAAATGTATTGCAGAAATAACTGCGTCTATATAAAATAGCCGCATAGTAGTGTCCACAACTTTTTTTGCAATGAAAGAGATACGGAAAGCAATACACAGCCTCTCGGAGGAGAACAGGAACGCCCTCACCGCCCGGCTCCAGCTGAAAAGCAGGTCGGAGACGGTCCTCGTCTCGTCCCTCACCTCCTATACCGGCCTGCACGACATTCTGACCACGCTGGACCCGCAGGATCTGGCAGTATTCAGGGCGGTGTACAAGGCCGGCGACGGGATTACCCTGGGTGATTTGGAAAAGGAGCTGAAGCTCAAGATCCCCGATATCGCGCGCTCCGCCGACGCCCTCACCAGACTCTGCCTGGTCTACATCATGAAAAACCGGCAGCTCATCAACAACAAGCTCGACAAGGTCTACTGCATCTCGGAAATCGCCGGCCTGCTGAAGATCGAGAGCGACGACGCATTGAGGGAGCACAGCGCATCCCTATCCGAGATACTTCGCCGCCACAGCGAATCGGCAAAGCCATCGAAGGAATCGATGGAGGAGGAAGACCGCCGGATCCTCTCCTGCATCGCCCAGAACGGCTTTTTCGCCCCGATCTACACCGTCAAGGGGCAGTCCACCGACAAGAATTTCGAGGCGTCGATCCGAAGGCTCATCGAGGGGGGAAGGATCCGCATATTGCATCTCTTCTCCCCCACATTCCAGACGGTATTCGCCATCGACCGGCAGGCGGCGGTCTCATCCCTGGTGTTCCTGAAGGGGTCATCCGGAACCGCGACGGCCGTGCGGAACCGCTATTTCTTTCTCAACAACCTGCTGATGGTGTACGACACCGTCACCACCTACGGCCTCTTCCTCACGAAGCAGCTGGAATTCAGGAAGATCGACATCAAGCGGATATGCGATTCCATCATCACCCTCGTAAGCACGCAGGGCCAGCCGGTGAACCGCGAGAAGATCGCCTACCTCCTCCTCTACGTGCTGAACAAGCTGGGCAGCCTGAAGCTCCGCAAGGATATCGCGCATCTCTCCTTCACCGATTTACAGAAGGAGCTGGACAACCCGGCGCGGTTTCTTGCCAGGGTCCTCCGCGTGATCAGGAACGCGGAGCCCGACAATCCCTTTTTCCCGAGCCCCTTCGACATCCCCTCGCCCGATACCATCGCCACGGTCACCGGGATGTTCGAGCAGACCGATCCGGTCAATCCGCAGCGATGCGCCCTCATATACCATCTCACCGCGCTCGCCGAATCGGGATCGAAGGAGACCGCCGGCATGATCGCCTCATACCGGGCGAACATCGAGCAGGTGAAGCAGACGATCCACCTGCTCTGCCTCACCGGCATACTGGACGTTCGCGGAGGGATGTACACCCTCTCCGATATCGGCCAGGAGGTGATGTCGATACGTGCGAAGGGCGCCCGTGACGCGGAATCCGCCGTCCAGGGCAAGTCGGTGTACATCAACCCGGACTTCACCATCATCATCCCCATGGAGGAGATCGACTCGAAATCCCTCTACCATCTGCTCTCCTACGTGCAGATACTGAAGCACGACGTGATCATGCACGTCCAGATCACCAAGGAATCCATCGTGAAGTCGCGGAAGCGGGGGATGCTCCTGAAGCGCTTCACCGAGACCCTGGCGTTCCACGCGAAGAACGAGATCCCCCAGAACATGAAGTTTCTGGTGAACGAGTGGTCGCGTCAGACCATCGACATCAACATTTCCAATGCCATACTGATCAAGACAACGCATCCCACCTTCATCGACGAGCTCGAGGTGGGGAAGCTGAAGCACTGCCTGATCGACAGGATCTCGGACACATGCGCGATCATACAGAAGGACTGTATCGACGATATCGTGAAGATCGGGAGAAAGAAGGACGCCGTGATCACCCTTTTCGCTGACGATGACAGCGAGGATTAATCGGGGATTACCTGGATTTTTTTGCCCACCTTGAATTCGATGAATTCGGACAGTGCCTTGATGGTGCTCTCCCTGACGAAATAGAGCTTATTGTTCAGCCGGGCGAGACATCCCTTGTAATGGGTGTACTTCATCTGGTGGTCAATCCAACCGATGAGCTCCACCTTTTTCCAGTTGGTGGTCGTTTTCAGTACCGGGAGCTTGCTCAGATAGAGCGCCCTGATGCTTCCATCCTTCACCGAATCGGCCAGTATTCTTTCCCATTCCATCTGCCGGCTGCTCTCCATTTCACGGGGCCGGTGCCGCGGCCCCTTCATTTGTCACTATCGGCGGTGCACCCATTCAAGTTAACCTTGATCCTGCTTTTCCTTCAGCATGTCAAGTTCTTTTAGGAGCCGGTCCACCTCGTCCGAGAGGCTCCTGTTCAACTCCTTTTGGCGTTTCAGCTCGTCGTGAAGCCGTATCGCCTCGGAGCGGGAAAGCTCCTGCACCGATTCCGACGCCATGATGATCTTTTTCGTCTCATGCAGCTGCTGCGCCGAAAAATTGATCACCGATTCCTGGGCCTCGATGACATTCTTGGCGTCCATCAGCTCCCTCCTGCGAAGCTCCGTGAGCATCTCCTCCGCCCGGATCCTGTTTTTCATGTCGAAGAGTTCGCTCTGCCTGAGCATGGAGAAGCCGCGGATCGTTTCGTTCAGGAGCATCTGCTCACTCAGAAGGTTCTTTTCGTGCGCCAGTATCTTCTCGAATACCTTTTTCTCGCTCTCCGATTCGAAGACGTTGTTCCTGTTGATATCCATCAGCCCCTCGAATGCCTCGATCCTCGATTCCGCCTCCTTGGAGACGTTCTTCATGATCTCCCGGTACCGCTCCACGATGATCGTCTTCTCCAGGAGAAGGAGGAAATCGCGCTTCCGCAGCGGCCTGGTGATGATTTCCATGTGAATGAAATTGTAGGAGCGCTTCGATATCGCACGGAGATCGGAGGCCTTCATGATCAGGAGCTTCACCGAGCTGTGGATCCTGCGGTCCTTCTCTATCGCCGCGATGATGGCGTCGGGAGAAAAATCCGCCAGGTCGAAAATGAAGATATTGATATCGTCATCGATGATATAGGCCTGCTCGAGGTCGATCCCCCTGATGACCGTGCAGTTCAGGCCGAGCCCCGCGATGGCCTTCCGTATCGGCTCGTTTTTCTCATTGTCGGTGAGATACCAGATAGTGACCTTTTCCATCGCAGAATCTCCATCGGATAGTCGATTCCACACAATCAGGGGAAAACAATAATTACAACTACTTTTTCAGCGCTTCTCTTCGTTCCCCTGAAGTGCATACCGCACCACTCCCTCATCGTCCCTGAAGATACGGACGAACAGGTCATTGTGCCCTTCCAGCAGGGGATCTGAGCCCCTGAGGGCCCTGAAGTCGCTCCCCTCGATGAAGTCCCCCAGCAACTGAATCCTGCGCTCCAGCGCCGCCGCGTCGCCGTCGCTGCAGAAGTACTCGTCCATGAGACGACGGTATTCGCGCTTCGACGCGGTCTCGATGCATCCGTTGCTCAAGCGTATCACGACTCCCTCATCCATACAACACACCGTTGCCTTCAATTCCCCGCATCGGTTTCAGTGAACCCTCATCTGACCATGCGCCCCCCGTAGGATATCATTTATCCGAAGGCCGATTCAAGAAAAAAACTATTGCAATATCCCCCCCCCGGTTTTTTTATGTCCTATAACGAACACGGAGATGCATAAAGGATGAAATTGTCTAGAATTTTCGCCATCACGGCGATCTGCACGGTCCTCGTGGCCGGGTTCGACGAGAACCTCCTCTCGTGGGGTCTCTTCAACTTCTTTAACGGGACCGACTACAGCGCCGAGGGGCTCGCCAAGGCCGAGGAATTCGACCCCGACCGCGATATCCTCTACCTTCCGCAGATGGGCGGCAGGGACATATTCGAAACGATGCGGGACCTCTCGGTGGTGAGGAAAAAAAGCGTCCGCAAATACCTCTACATTTACCTGACCTCGGGGAGAGAATACGTGAAAAGGGCCATCTCCCGCTCCTACATCCACAAGGATACCGTTGACGCCATATTCAGAGAAAATCCCGACATCCCCGAGGAGCTGGCGCTCCTGCCGCTGCTGGAGAGCGGCTACGATCCCTGCGCGGTATCACGCAGCAGGGCCACCGGCCTCTGGCAGTTCGTGGGGAACACATCGACTCCGCTGGGGCTCAAGGTGAACAGGTGGGTCGACGAACGGCGCAGCGTCGAAAAATCGACGGCGGCGGCGATCCGCCATCTCAGGAACCTCTACAGATACTTCGGGCGATGGGATCTCTCCCTGGCGGCCTACAACGGCGGAAGCGGCCATGTGGGGCGGGCGATGGCGAAGAGCGGCGCGAAATCCATCTGGGAGCTGAACAGGGCGCGGGTCCTGCGCAACGAAACCGATGAGTACGTATCCCGCTATGTCGCCCTTGCCCTCATCTATCAGAACCAGCGGCTCTTCGGAATATTCGACGAGATCGAGCGGCCAGACGTGCAGGAGCTGGCCGTGGCGAAGATCCCCTTTTCAATCCACCTGAAGTATATATCGGAAATGACCGGCCTCGACCGGAGCGAGCTCCGCAGACTTAACCCCGAGCTTCAGAGGGATACGGTCCCTTACCGGGCCAAGGGCTATCCCCTCACAGTTCCCGCATCGGCGCTCCCGTCGCTGCAGGAGGGCGGCATCGCCAAGCTTGAATCACACCGCCTCCCGCTGCTGAGAGCCTACCGCGTAAAGGCGGGCGATACCATCTCCTCCATCGCCAGGCGTTTTAAAAAAAAACGGACCAGATCACCAGGATAAACAACCTTTCCAATCCCGAGAGGATCCGAATCGGCGAGATCATATACGTACCGGTGGAGTGACGGCTGCCGCGGTCATCCCGCCGGTCGGCTCATGCGGCAGACGCAGCACATAACCGGCCATATTTTTCATTGACACATGAGGGGAATATGATATACTGATGCCTTATTTCACAACAGGAGGTATCTGATGAAGTATTTGCATAGAATCGGCATTCTGTCCACCGCCCTAGCCGCGGCATTTCTCGTTGCCTGCGGGGGAGGAGGCGGCGGAAGCTACCTCAGGAGCACCGTCACGAAGACCATCGGCCCCACCACCCTGAGGGTCCCCTATCTGAAATACGTCAATTACTACGGTTACGTCGGCCCGGACGTCAGGGCAGACGGGCGGAAGAACGGGAAGGACGCCTATTACCTGTATTTCTGGGTGCCCGCAGTGATCGATGAAGTGGGTGTGTGCATGTATTCGCCGGCGGGGGGCGACCGGCCCGGGAGCGGCGATTTCAAGCACTCGCTCTTTGACGAGAAGGTAGCGAGCGACCCGGATTCCTTTTTCGACACATACCTTTATCTCGAGCGCATGAGCATCATCAATTCATCGAAAATACGAAACGGCGGCGTTCCCGTATCGCTGCTGGACAGCAACGACGACTCCAGCGAGATGCCGGCAAATCCGAGCGGCGCCCATTACAATTCACTGTTGCGCGTGAAGACCCAGGCAACGAGTCCCACGAAGGCACTGGTCCGCGGCGTCTACAGGATCACCTTCACCTCTTTCAGGGGATCCATCCGCGGCTCCTATGTCGCCACGGTGGGGACCAACATCCCCGGCGTTAAAATAGCATCAAGCCTTGAGGAGCTGCAGCGTCTCGTGGACGGCGGCAACTGATCCACCCGGGGCCCGCGGAACACCGCGGGCCCCTTTCATAGTAGCCACTTCCACCGGCTCTACCTGCCTGAAAAAAAACTGAATTATATCTTGACGAGAGCCGCACCTTCATCCACATTCTTCGGCGAAATCAGCCGCAGGGGTATACATATTGGATTACTACAGGATACAGGGCGGAACACCGCTGGAGGGATCGGTACGGATATCCGGGGCGAAAAATGCCGCGCTCCCGATCATCGTGGCGAGCCTCCTCGCCGACGGTGAGACGGTACTGGAGAACGTGCCGAATCTCATGGATATACGGACGATCATACGGGTGATCGAATACCTGGGGGCCCGGACCGAGTTCGACACCCAGCGGAACCTGCTGAGGATCAGAGTCGAATCCCTGAAGAATGCCGAGGTCCCCTATGAGCTGGTGAAGACCATGCGTGCCTCGATCTATGTGATGGGGCCGCTTTTGGCCAGGACCGGCGAGTCCACCGTCTCGCTCCCCGGCGGGTGCGCCATCGGTGAAAGGCCCGTGGACATTCACCTATCGGGCTTCGAGGCCATGGGTGCCCGCATCGACCTCGAACACGGCAACATCAGGGCCAGCGCTTCGAGCCTCTCCGGCGCACAGTTCGCGATGCGCAAGGTATCGGTGGGTGCAACCGCAAACCTCATGATGGCCGCCGTTCTGGCGAAGGGCACGACGGTGCTGGAGAACTGCGCAATGGAACCGGACGTGGTGGATCTGGGCAGCTTTTTGATGAAGATGGGGGCGCGGATATCCGGTCTCGGCACCGACCGCATCGAGATCGAAGGCGTCGAGAAGCTTTCACCCGTTACCTACAGCGTCATTCCCGACCGCATCGAGGCCGGCACCTTCCTCATCGCCGGGGCCATCACCCGCGGGAAAATCACGATCAACGGAGTGATTCCAGATCACATCGCGGCCCTGCTGGGAACCCTCGGCGAGATGGGCTACCGCGTCGAATCAGGGAACGACTGGGTCTCCGTGAGCCCAACAAACAGAATCACCGGAACCATAGTGCGCACCCACCCCTTCCCCGGATTTCCCACAGACCTGCAGGCTCCCATTATGACCCTTGGCAGCACCTCGCCGGGACTCCACGTGGTGATCGAGACCATCTTCGAGAACCGTTTCACCCACGTCCCGGAGCTCCGCCGCATGGGAGCGGACATCACCATCGAGGGGAATGTGGCGATCGCCAGGGGTGTCGAGAGCCTTTCCGCCGCGCCGGTGATGATGTCTGATCTCAGGGCCGGTGCGGCGCTGGTGCTTGCGGCACTGCAGGCGAAGGGGATCACTGAGATACGGCGCATCTACCACTGCGACCGCGGGTACGAGGACCTGGACGGGAAGCTCCGCTCGATTGGCGCGGTCATCGAGCGCGTGAGCGGCGGGAGCTTCTGAAGCCCTCGCTGCAGAAAAACCGTGCAACGCCTCTTCGTAATGTGTTGATGAATATGTATCGATACACGGACCACAAGCCGTCTATGACGATATCATCTTCACCTGAGAGTTGAGTTCGTCGGCCAGTACCTTCACGTTGTTCGCCTGGAGAAGCAGGCTATCCGCCTCCATGGAGTTCTCCTGCGTGATCTCGTTCACCGAAGAGATCGATTTTACGATTTCCGCCACAGCCGTTTTCTGCTCCTCGGTGGATACCCTGATCTCGTCAGAGCGGGTCCTCACCCGCCCGGCATCGCTGTTGACGTCATTGTTGATCCTCTCCTGGAGCGACATGAATCTGGCGATATCGCTGATCATGCCACTTATCTCGTTCACCCCATTGATGACGCTGCTTATGACACTGACCGATGCGTTCATGTTCGACGTTCCTCTTCCGATCTCACCGGTGTTTATCTTGATCAGCGAATCGATTTCCTTGAGGCTCGAGGCGGTCTGATCGGCCAGTTTTGAAATCTCATCGGCCACCACCGCGAATCCCCTGCCGGCGTCCCCGGCCCGTGCGGCCTCGATGGCGGCGTTCAGGGAGAGGAGGTTTATCTTGTCCGAGATGTCGTTGATTATCTCGATTATATCGGTCATTTTTCCTGAGCTTTCGCCAATTTTCAACATCCCCTCGCTCATGGATTTGATCGACGTTTCACCCGACTTCGCCAGCGAGGAGATGTTCTCGGCCAGGTTACTGGCGTTCTTCACCTTTTCGCTCATCTCCTGCATGGTCCCGGAGAGGTTTTCGAGTTTCGAGATGAGCTCATTCAGGTTCTGCACTTGAATATCGGCACCATCGGCGATCGTGTCGCTGCTCCCTGAAACCTCTTCGATAGTCGCCATGATCTCCTCTGCGGCCGAGGCCTGTCCCTGCGAATTCTCCGAGAAATGGCTCGAGGTGTCTGACAGCGTCTTTGATGACTCAGCCAGCACGCCCGCCGATTCACGTACCGAAGCGAGTAGCTGTGCGACCTCCCGGTACTGTACATCCTTTTTCCTGGTATCCTCCTCTGATTTTTTTATCGCCCCCTCGGTTATCGACAGAATCAGCTGTGACAATACGAATATCACCACCAGGGAAAAGCTGCTGTCCAGTACGCCAACCTTTGCAGCGCCAAGGCTCACCGGATCGAGGCGTTCCTTCACGAGGTTGAAAAAAACTATATCCACCGTAAGGAAGAGCAGGGAGACCGTGAAGATAACCCGCCTTGTGCAGAAGACGGTGGCCATTACCATGGAGGCGGTCATGAAGTAAATGTAGGTGGTGTAGCCGTTCTCAGGCGACCAGAGGAGCTTCGTCATGAGGCCCAGAGAGAAGGCGATGGCCAGTGTGAATACCATGATGTTTGCTGCGTAATAATACTTCCCTTTTCGCAGCATAATGAGTGACAGCATGGCGGCAGCGGTCACAACACCCACCGCCATGCTCGCCTGTTTAAAAATAAGGTCGTTTAAGAGTATTTTAAAACAGACAATCAGCACCGGTAGCAGGACACATATCACAAAAAGCATGTAAAGGAGTGTATGAGATTTTCGCTGCAGAAGATACGAAGAATCCTTATACCGCTGAAGGAAATACGATCTGATCGAAGTCATGTCTGCCATTCTGCCTCCTCTGTATCGAAACGGACACTCAAGTACGGCACCGTCCATCCGATGCGATATCAGTGTTGTTATGTTTCACAGGGAGCGTTCATGAGAAGGGATGAATGATACGGAACCATTTCAAACCACTCATTGTCGAAAAGCATGACAGTGCCTTTCTCTGCGACTTGCCGCTAAATATCTACTGCTTTGTGGTATGCCGGCAGCAAAAATGAACGCTACTATAAAACATTTTATATAATACAATAACAAGTCGCAGCAAAGGGCAAGCTAAATAAAATTTTAATTATGAATACTATTTATTTTAATTTATTTTAATATAAATATAATATTTTATATATATACGTTGAGAAAATTGATAGTTGTCTGCAACCACAGTTTCTCATGAATGTTTTTATTTCAATTGAGACAGTAGCTTGTCTTATCTTAGAAAGCCGTATTATGTCACATAGGCTCTGACCCCAGACTCCAGGGCGCCGCGCTCTCTGCGCGCCGCATGGCCGTGAACCCGTATGCGTGGACCCTGACGATGGTATGCCACCACCGGAATGAGCACGGACGCGTCTTCCCGAGGCTCTGTCCCCAGTCATATCCATACTCCCCAATACCAGAGTGTCTCCACAATTGAAATCCCTGAACCCTGACGAGCATGAACATATCTGATCAGGCCGTGTATTATGTCACGAATGCTCTGTCCCCAATCATTTCTGGACCCAATCATTTCCACAGCACACACCCACATTGGGCCAAACCCATAAACCCGGTCCCGTCATGCAGAGTCTTTCATCTGCCGGAGGTAATCGGCGTTGAGACGCCGCCATGACCTGTTGAGATTCCTGGCGTACACACCCAATGCGGTGCCGATCATGTTTCCCCTCACCAGCTTTCTCGCTATCTGCGGAAGCGAGTAGACACTGTCATGCCCCTCCACCTGCGCCATCTGCAGCTGGTACGGGGTGAATCCCTTCGGCCTGAAGACCACATGGTGGGTATCGTACTGCGACCAGTCGCGTGTGGTGATCCTCCCCTGCGCCTCCAGATCCCTGAAGAGGACGGACCCGGGGAGAGGTGTGAGCAGGAGAAACTGCAGCGACGACAGCTGCATCCTCCTGGCGAAGGCCACCGTGGACGCCACCGTTTCCGGGGTATCCTGGTCGAAGCCAAAAACGAACATCCCGTGGATATGGATGCCGTGCCTCTTGATCGCGCCGATGGCCCCGGTGATTTCCTCCACGGTCTGACCCTTCTTCATCTCCTTCAGGCTCGCCGGGTTAACGGATTCAAATCCGATGAAAAGCGTATGGCACCCGGCGCGCTTCATCAGCCGCAGCAGATCCTCGTCCCTGGCCACATCGACCCGCACCTGCGTGGACCACGGGAAGGTCAGTCCCTCTCCGATCATCCGCCGCAGCAGCTCCTTTGCCCGCGCCCGGTTCGCGGTAAAATTATCGTCATAGAAGAAGACGAAATCATTGGGCTCGCTGTAGCGGCGCAGCTCCTCCATCACGTGGTTGTGCGAGCGGAATCGATATTTTTTCCCAAACATCCCGGTGACCGAGCAGAAGGAGCAATCGAAGGGGCACCCCCTAGATGTCTGTACAGGGATTATCCTGTAGCCTGACACCACGGTGAGCACATCCCTGAGGAGCCGGTAGTCGATGATGGGGAGTGAGTCCAGGTCCTGTATGTGCCCCCCCTGCGGATTATGGATGATCTTCTCCCCCTTCCAATAGCTCAAGCCCCTGACTGCGGAGAAATCCCCTGCCCCGCTCCATGCATCCGCGAAGGCTGTAATTGACTGCTCCCCCTCGCCCCGGATAACGAAATCGGCATGCCCCAGTGCCTCCTCCGCCAGGAATGTCGCGTGGGGCCCACCCAAAAGGACCGTCTTCCCCATCCTCCGCGCCCTGTCGCCGATCCGGTAGGCATTCATGGCCGTGGGGGTGATCGTCGATATGCACACCAGATCCGCCGCCGCAAGGGAACCATCACTGATCCCACGGGTCTCCTCCAGCACCACCTCCACGTCCCAGCCATGCCGCCTCATGATTGTCGCCAGGATAAATATTCCCAGTCGCGGGAGCGGAAATCTCGAGAAAATGTGATAGCCCGGCGATTTCGGCTCGATAAACAGCATTCGTTTCATACCACCTCCTCTGCCCCCGCAGCCCCTTGCCCGGGGGCATCATCAGAAAGACATACCGGAACCGTGCAGGGTTGCAAATAAAATTATTTTTTTAAACATATTGTTTAAACGTTTAATTCTGTGGCACCCCCTCAGTCAAGGATTTTTTCCCGCAAAGAAAAAACCCGCTAAAACCGCGTTGTGTCGATACCGATACTGAGAGAAGAGGAATCGCCGATGCTACGAGGAATATACACCGGCGCCAGCGGCATGATCGCCCAGCAGGCGCGGCTCGATCAGGTGGCCAACAACCTGGCAAACGTGGACCAGACCGGCTACAAGAGGGACATCACCCTCTTCCAGGCCTTTCCCGACATGCTCATTCGAAGGGTGAACGACGACGGCGTCGGCATCGTTCCGGCCGGCTCCTACGACACCATGCCGCTGGTGGGGCGGCTGGGCACCGGCGTGGAGGTGAACGAGGTGTTCACGCAGTTCGAGCAGGGTTCGCTCCAGCGCACCTCCAACAATTTCGACTTGGCGTTGGAGGGCCGGGGTTTCTTCGTCGTACAGACAGAGCGCGGCGAGCGATTCACCAGGAACGGCGCCTTCACCATAAACCAGGACGGGGTACTGATGACCCACAACGGCAACCCGGTGCTGGGGGAGAACGGTATCATCCGTCTCCAGCAGAACAACTTCATGATAAACGAACGCGGCGAGGTGCTGGTGAACACGGCGATCTCCACCGATCCGAGAGACCCGGTGAGCATGGAGAGCAACGATTGGAGCAACGCCACGGTCATCGACAGGCTGCGTGTCGTCGACTTCGAGAACATTCGCGAGATCAGGAAGGAGGGGGATTCCCTCTACCGGGAGACCGAGTACTCCGGCCCTCCGATCCCTCCCCGCGAATACAAGGTGATACAGGGATTCCTGGAAAAATCGAACGTGAACATCGTCAGGGAGATGGTTGAGATGATCGAGGTACAGAGAAGCTACGAGGCGAACCAGAAGACGATCCAGGCACACGACCAGACTCTCGGAAGGCTCATAAACGAGGTTGCCCGGTAGCCGTTATGGTCCCCCGAGAAACTCCCTCGCGTCCGACTCGGTCTTGAAACACTTCAGGTAGGTGTTCATCCGGGTTATCCTGAATATCTCGACCACCCTTTCCGTGATGCCGGTGAGCGCCATCCTGCTCCCCTTCTTCTTCAGCATGTTGTTCACCGCGATGAAAAAACCGATACCGGTGGAATCCAGCACCTTCACCTGCTCAAGATCGAAGAGGCAGTTCGGGTAGCCGCCGTTCCTGAGCACCCTCTCGACGCTCTTCAGAATGTCCGGGGTTTCAAACAGGTCGAGCTTTTCCCTGAGGATCCTCAGGGTCAGATACCCCTCGTTCTGCTCACAATGATATCGTTCTCCGTCGACGGTCATCGCCCCGCTTCCGCTCCGCCCCGTGCATTTCCGCTGTGCATTAATCTGCGTAGTCTAGCTGCTGATGCGGACAACGTCAAGGAGAATTTCAGGAGAGCAGGCAATTTTCGGGAATCCCGTCGCGTCCAGAATCTCAGTCTCCCGGCAGCAGGAGTCTGCCCATGTAATCCCCGACGTAAAAGTAGATCTCCCTGCTGAGAAACTGCATCTTGCTCCCCCAGCCGCGGTACCTCGTGGTCGGCGTTGGGGCCTGGTAGGCGGAGAGGTGGAGGTTTCCCGCCATGAGCATCGCACGCTTCATGTGAAGCGGGTCGCTGACGATGAGATAGCTCTTCAGCCTGTGCGCGCCGCCCAGCCTGCTCGCATAACGAAGGTTTTCCAGGGTTGTCCTCGACTGTGTCTCCACGAGTATGTCCCGGGACGGGACACGCCGCGCCATGGCGTACCGCCGTGCCACCTCCGAGGCGGGCGCCTCGTTTCTGCTGTCCCGTGCCCCTGTAAAGATTATCTTCTTCACCATCCCCCGCTTATAAAGTCCTATGGCATGGTTGATCCTCTCCTTGAATACGGGGGACGGCTGGTCCCTCCATACCGCAGCCCCCAGCACGATGGCTGCATCGGCCCTCCTGAGGGGGGCGCGGGAACTGTAGCTCATGATCCCGATGGCGATATAGAGGATGGGGAGCGTCAGCAGTAGCGGTACGAATATGGCAGCAGCGGCTCGTTTCTTCATGAGGCATTATGTCTCCTCGAATCCGGCTTCCTGGATTGTGCAGAAGAACGTACGGCAGTGCAAGAAGTTTTTCCTGCACCCGCCGGTAATCCGCGAAAACGCGCTACAGCCCCAGTTCTTCACCGATCCCCTGCATCGCCTCAATGCTGATCGCCGCGAATTCGGCAAGGGGTATGCCGATACGCTCGCACTCCATTATCGTATCCCTGTTCACCGAAGCGGCGAAGGCGCGCTCCTTCATGCGCTTCACCACCGACTTCGGCTTCACGCTGGCCACCTTTTTGTCCGGGTAGACCAGGGCCGTGGCGGTGATGAGTCCGGTGATGGTCTCTCCCGCCGCGAGGGCGTGTTGGAATACGGTGGTGCGCTTCATGCCGTGCGCGGCCTCGTTGTGCATCTTCACCGCATCGATGATGGCAGGATCGTACCCCTGGGAGGCGAGGATCTTCTCTGTCTCGAGCCCATGGTTCGAGAGGTCCCCCTCGGTGATCTCTGCGTCCAGGTCGTGAAGCAGGCCGGCGATTCCCCAAGTATCCTGATCCTCACCGAGCCTCGCGGCAAGGGCCCTCATGACCGCCTCGCTGGCAAGGCTGTGCTTCAGCATCCTGTCGTTTTTCACATAGGTCTGCAAAAGCGCCATCGCCTCTTCCCTCGTTCTGCCCATCGCCGCGCCTCCGTCACTTCATGGGGAGCGATATGAAAAAGGTCACCCACTTCCCCTCTTCCGACTCCACCCATATCTTGCCGCTGTGCTTTTCCACGATCTTCTTGCATATGTAGAGGCCGAGCCCCGAGCCCTTCACCCCCTCGGTCCCCTTCTGCTTCAGCCTCTCGAACTTCCTGAAGAGCCGTTTTCTGATGTCCTCCACGGAAATACCGACGCCCTCGTTGGTCACGGAGAAGACGGCATTCGGTCCATCCTTCATGAGGGAAAGCTTGATGGGGGTGTCCTCCTTCCCGTACTTTATCGCGTTGTTCACCAGGTTGCGTACAACGATGATGAGAAGGTTGCTGTCGCCGAAGATGTTGATCGATTCGTCCATCTCCGCCACGATGGGCATCCGTTTTATGTTATTCTTCACCTCGGGGACTTCGATCACCTCCCGGATCACCCCCTGCACCAGGTTCACGTCCTTGTTGAAGGAGTCCAGGTCGTCGATCTCCATCTTGGAGAGGTCGATGTAGCTCCGGATGATGTCCTCGAGGTACTCGCAGTTCCTGATGATCGTCTCGATTATCTTCTGCTGCTCCGGCTCGAGCTTGCCGAAATATCCCCGGTGGAGCGTCGAGGCGGTGGTGTAGACCGCGGAGACAGGGCTCTTCAGCTCGTGAGATACGATGGCCATCAGATCGAGCATCTTTGCGCTCTTCGCGTCCTGCCGTGCGGCCATGGCGTTTTTAATCACATCCCGGAGCTCGTCCGGCGTGAAGGGCTTCGGGATATAGTCGAAGGCCCCGTTCTTCAGGGCATCCCTGGCTGTCTCAACGTTCGCATATCCCGTGAATATCACCACGGTGACCTCGGGCTTCTCATCCCTGAGCTTCTTCAGTACCTCAAGCCCTCCCATGCCCGGCATTTTCAGGTCGGTGATCACGATGTCATAATCCTTCTCCTGCGCCTTCTGCAGACCCTCCTCTCCGGAGTTGGCGACGTCGATCTCGTAAGGCTCTTTCGAGAAGATCCTCCGGCAGCTCTTCAACACTATATCCTCATCATCGATGAACAACAGCCTGCCGCTCATGCCCTTCCTCCGTTTGTATGGCTCCTGTATGCATTTTCGGGGATATCGTGCATCGTTACCATACCGCATGTTTATTGTAAAGGCAATTTTATAATGAACTCGGTCCCTTCTCCCACCGTACTGCGCACATCTATTGTCCCGTTGTGACGCTTGATGATGCCGTAGGTCACGGCCAGGCCGAGTCCCGTCCCCTTTCCCGTCTCCTTGGTAGTGAAGAAGGGATCGAAGATCTTCCCCAGGTTCTCCTCGTCGATGCCGGTGCCGGTATCGAGGAACTTGATCACCACCATGGGAGGATTCTCCTCGATCCCTGTGGTGATTGTCAGATAGCCCCCCTTCGGCATCGCGTCCGCGGCATTCACCGACAGGTTGTTCACCACCTGCTTGATCTGGTTGATGTCCACGAACACCTCTGGGAGTGAGGGATCGAACTTCCTGCTGATTATTATGTTCTGGAAATGCATGTGCTTCTCCAGTATCATCAGGCACTCGATGATGATGGTGTTGATGTTCGCCCTGACCTTGTCGATCTTGCTCTCCCTGGCGAAATCGAGTATCCCCTTGACTATCTCCCGGCACCTGATCGTCTCGTCGCGTATCACCCGCAGGTCGTCTGCGTATTCGGTCTCCTTCAGCTCCTCCAGCAGAATGCTGCTGTAGGTGAGCACCCCGGTGAGGGGATTGTTGATCTCATGGGCAATGCCAGAGGCGAGCCTCCCCAGGGACGCAAGCTTCTCTGATTTCACAATGGTCTGCTCTGCCTGCTCCTGAAGCTGGCAGTCTCGCTCCTTGACCGCGTCCACCATCTTGTTTAAGGCCCGGCTTATCTTTCTGGTATCCTCGTCGTCACCGGGCTTCACCTCAATTTTCGTATATTTCCCAAGGGTAATATTCGCCGATGCGGAGAGGACCCTGCGCACCGGCTTCAGGAATGTGTTCACCAGGTATATGGCGATGACGATAGCAATGACGGTGGTGATCACGATCACCACCAGGAAGGATAGTGTCGTGTTCCGGAGTATATTCCTGTACTTCTCCTCGAGTATCCCCACATAGAGTATTCCCAGAACGTGGCCGTTGATATCGTAGATCGGCCTGTAGCCGGAGAGGTACCACCGGTTCACCACGAATGCCTTGTCGAGCCACACCTTCCCCTGCTCGTACACCCGCCGGTACACCTCCTCGGACACCAGCGTACCGATCGCCCTGTTCCCCTTCTCGTCCACCACATTGGTGGTGATCCGCAGGTCCTTCAGGAAGATGGTGGTGGTCCCCACGTCCCGGCCGTCGATCCGCTCCTTCCGGAACACGAGCCCCTTGAACTTGTCGATGAGTCTGTAATTGTTGTTCAGGATCACCGATGCGTAGAGCGTACCGACAATCCTGTCCCGGTCGATGATCGGCGACGCCACCTTTATCACCATGGCCCGCGTTTCGGTCAGCGATGAGCGTGGCATCGCGTGGGGGGTGTGGATCACCTTTATCACCGTCTTCCTCGCCAGGTCCTCCCCCTCGTATTTGATCTTTTCGTACTGAAGGACGTCGGTGCCGAAGCTCGATTTTCTGTGCTCCTTCACCCACCGTATGTACTGGTACTCGGAGACATCGTCTCCGTATTTATCATAGTTGTTGGCACGCACCAGTATCCTGCCGTCCGCGTCCACGACATTGACTATATCGAAGTTGAATTCCCTCTTTATCTGCAGGAGCTTCCCGTAGAGGTACTGCCGGTTTCTCGTCGCGGTGGCGTTGATTATCTCGGTAGTGTTTGAGAGGTACTCTATCGTCTTTGACCGATTCTGGATCTCTTCGTTGTAGAGGTAATAGGCGGCATCCAGGCTGGTCTGCACGTTGTCGTAGGCCTCCCGGATGATGCTCTTGTTTATGATGGTGATTCCGATGATAATTGACAGTGTCCCTGTTATAAAAACGATGGAGAGCAGGGACACGATGAGCTTGAAGCGGATGTTGGATCGAAAAATATGTTTCATCTGTCTCAGTGCCTTAATGAAATATCATCGAAAGCACTGAGACATTCTGCTACCGTTACCGGCTATTTTCAAGAATAATATGGAAACAGGATCTCTATTTTAACGATCGTTCCACCTTGGCGATAAGCTCGTCGATATCGATCGGCTTCGTGAGGAATTCATTGATCGACGGCAGGAAGCTCTCCTTCTGGTTCAGTGAAAACCTGGAATTTGTCACCTGGTTGATGGCCGTCAGGATAATAATCGGTATGTTCTTCACTTCCTTGTACTTCGATGTCTCCCTATCGCTGCGGATCTGGTACGCCGCCTCGAATCCCGCCGTATCCGTCTCCATCATGACGTCGAGGATGATCAGATCGGGCTTCACGGCCAGCAGTTTCTTAAGACCCTCTGCCCCGCTGTAGGCGGGCTCCACGTCGAATCCCTTTGTTGAAAGGGCCTGCGACAGGCTCTGCACCAGGTCCTTGTCATCATCGACCAACAATATCTTCTGTGCCATGGTGATTATCCTTTCCTGTATAGTTTCCTTGCTTAGTCTTTTATCAGCTGATAAATCACGTTTCTCTCTTCCCACGCCTTTTTCCGCTCGTAGGCGTCGATCGGAAACTCCATCTGCTTCAGCTCGTATGGTGATGCCTGTTTGTCCACGAGACCCAGCGCCAGGGCCACGCCGTAGATGATCGCCTCGGGCTTCGTCGGGCACCCTGGTATGAAGTAGTTCACCGGAATCGCCTTGTCGCCGCCGCCGGTCACGTTGTAGGTGTCGAACCAGCAGCCGCCGCCGGTGGCGCAGGAACCGATGCCGAAAACGAGCTTCGGTTCCGGAATCGCCTCGTATGCCTTCTTCACCAGCGGCAGCGTAGGCCTTGTCACCGCACCGGAGAGGAGCATCACGTCTGCGTGCCGCGGCGATCCCACCAGTTTTATCCCGAAGCGCTCCACGTCGTAGTAGGGGGTAAGTACGTTCAGGATCTCTATGTCGCAGCCGTTGCAGGCTCCGCTGTTGCAGTGGTACACCCACAGCGATTTGGCAAACATCTTCTTTGACAGCTTCGATAACATGGCAGTCTCCTATAATTTTTCGGGTCTCTTGAATTGGGCTGTCTCCTGAAAAACCTTCGGTTCGAACTGATCCGTGGTTTTTCGTATTACCGTTCTTGCCTCGATATTGTCGTACCGGTAGCCCCTGAGATCCATCCTGTCGATGGCGTTCTTGGTCTCCATCTCATAGCATCGCCCGCACCTCTGGCAGGTGAGCATGAAGAGTTCCATCGTTTCCGTAATATCGTATTTGTCGTCCGTGGCGAGCTCGTACTTGTTCGTCATCGTGATGGCGTTCTCCGGACAGACATCGGCGCACCGCCCGCAGTAGGTGCAGCGCGATCCGTCGTACATCATGACCCGTATCTCCTGGCATATATCTCTCACCATGATCGTCCTGGCGGGACAGTGGTTCGCGCATCCGCCGCACCCCACGCACTTCGTGTGATCCCAGTAGGGGGCCCCGCGGAACGTATCCGGTACAGGCCTCGGAACGAAGGGGTACTTCAGCGTCACCACGCCCGGTTTGAGCACCAAAAGTACCTGTTTGATCTTGCTAGTAAGCCACATAGTTACCGTCCTCGCTCTTTAGTATTAGAATCCCTTCACCGACAGTCCGACGGCGCAGATCGAAATGAATATCAGTACCGCGTAGTACTTCACCGCCTGGTCGATCCTGAGCCGCGGGTTCGTCGATCCGATGAGCGCGATCAGGATGAACACGCCGAGCATCTCCGCCAGCTGGATGACTATGTCCACTATGTAGTATCCCGTTTCTGCGAAGGGGATGAACACCGCGATGAAGAGGAACGCGTAGAACATCTGCTTCATCATCATGTAGAACTTGAAGAGCGCCAGATTCGGCCCGCTGTACTCGATGAAGGGCCCCTCGAGGATCTCTATCTCGGCCTCCGAGATGTCGAAGGGCTGCTTCCCCACAAAGGCCTGCAGCGCCAGCAGGTACACCACCATCATCGCGATGATCGAGGCGCTGTACCCGAAGCTGGTAACGCTGTACATGGTGCTCTGGAGCGCCAGGCTCTTGAACTTCACCGCGCCCAGGATAAGCGTCATGGCCAGCACCGGCTCCACCATGATCATGGTGACCATCTCACGGCTCGCGCCGATCATGGCGAAGGTGTTCTTGCTGGAAAGCGCGCCCAGCAGCACCGACACGCCGCCCAGCGTGAGCAGGTACACGACGGTGATTATATCCGCGTATCTGCTGGCGAAATTCTGCTTGAATGCGAAGGGGACCAGGAATACCACCGCGATGATCGATGCGAAGGCCGCCACCGGGGCGAGCTTGAACGACCAGTTGTCGGCGGAATTCACGGTGTTCTTACCCAGAAGCTTCAGGATGTCGTAATAGGGCTGCACCACCGGGGGGCCCTGGCGCGACTGAACCCTCGCAGTAATCTTCCTCATGATGCCGTCATACAGCGGCGCGCAGAGGATGAAGACCAACACGTTGATAAAAGAGTATACTATATCCATAACCGACTCCTCACTTCTTGTACTTCCGAGAAAGCTCTTCCAGCTCCCTCTTCCCCACCAGGCTCTTCCTGCCGGTCCTCACGTCCACCACCGCCACCCTGTCGGTACAGGAGAAGCAGGGGTCGATGCTCCCGAGAATGATCGGGAAGTCCGCGAACTGGTTGTCCATGAGCATCGAGGGGACACCCTGCAGGTTCGGATACGTGGGGGCGCGCACCCTCCAACGCTCCGGCCTGTTCTCCTCGCCGGTGATCACATAGTGCGTCGCCTCGCCGCGGGGCGCCTCGACCATCATCACCATGTGCTTGAAGGCGGGGAGCGCCTCCGGCACCTCGAGGAGTATCGGGCCTTCCGGCATCTTCTGGAGGCACTGGCGTATGATCTTTATCGCTTCGTACATCTCCAGTATGCGCACCAGCACGGTGGCCCATACATCGCAGCTGTCCACCACGGGCACGTCGAACTTCACCTCTCCGTAGGAGGCGTAGGGATGGTCCTTCCTCGCATCGATGTCGACGCCCCTGGCGCGGGCCACCGGCCCCACCAAGCTCCACTTGATCGTATCCTCCTTCGAGATGTACCCGACACCCTTGGTCCTCTTGTGGATCGCCGTGTCTCCGGCCACCGCCTTGTGAATGGTGGTGATCTCCTTCTCAAGGTTCTTGCATATCGTCTCAAGCTCGCTCCGGATTTCCGGAGTGATGTCGCGGCGCACGCCGCCGATGATGATCATACCGTAGGTCTTTCTGTTGCCGGTGAGCTTCTCGCAGAACCACATGATCTGCTCACGAACCCTCCAGGCCTGCATGAAGACGGTGTCGAAGCCGATGAGGTGTCCGGCGACCCCGAGCCAGAGGAGGTGCGAATGAAGCCGCTCGATCTCCAGCATTATGGTCCTGATGAACTCCGCACGCTTCGGAATCACGAGGCCGGTAGCCGCCTCGACCGCCTGGGCATAGCAGCAGGCGTGCACCGATCCGCAGATGCCGCAGATCCGCTCCGCCACGAAGGGTATCTCATTGTAGCTGAGCTGGGTCTGGCAGAGCTTCTCGATGCCGCGGTGCGTCATGAATCCGCGGTAGTCGCAGCCCTTGATGGTCTCACCGTCCACGTAGAGCGCCCAGTGGTTCGGCTCGTGGAGGCTGGAATGGAACGGCCCGATCGGGATCGTCGTGGTCCCCGGGGGCGCCTCGTCGAGCTGGTAGGCAACGTCCTCCGCCGCAGGCGGCACCAGGTTGTGGGGCACGTCCTTGCGGAGCGGGTATATTCCGTCCGGCCAGTCGTCGGCGGTGACGAGCTTCTTCGGCTTGGGATGCCCCTGGAACTTGAATCCCAGCAGGTCCTGGTACTCGCGCTCGGACCATCCCGCGTTGGGCGTATCAGGGGTGATCGAATCGAGCACTGGGTTGTCCGCCGGCGCGCTCATCCTGAGCATCAGCGCGAACTGTTCCTTGTCGAAGGCGTAGGTGTGGATGAGTCCCAGGGTGTTGTCCCTGCTTATATTGTCGTAACCGATGCTAACCATGTAACGCGCACCGAGGGACATGATCTCCTTGGAGACATCCTTGACCTTCGCGCCGTCGATATCCACCACGAGCCTGTTCCCCGTCGGCGTCTCGGTCGCCTTTACCGCGTCGCCGAACTTGCTCTTCAGTGTCTGCGTTACGCTTTCTATCGTGTTCATAAACTACCTCTTTCTGCGATTAGATCATTGATTCTTGCCGTTGCCGCCGGTCCACCAGAGGAGGTTCTTGAGCGCGGCAAACATGCTCTTGTCGGTATACCTGTTGAGGTTGTTGAGTTCCTGATACCCGCACAGCCAGGTGGGGGCGGTCACCTCTTTCGATCCGCCCGAGATTCTGAACAGGTAGGATATCAGAAAGGCACAGGCCACGACGATGAGAACGACTATGGGAGCCGCAGCGGCCGAAACCGATGCGGTGTAGAAATCCTTAACCTGGATGCCCAGCAGCGAGACATTGAGCATCTGGGAGAAATCATAGGTTGCGTACTGGCCCTGCACGATAGACCCCGCCGACCGCTGGAACACGTTTATGACCACCCTGTAGAAAATGAATGGCATGAGACCCTGGGTCAGGCATACCAGGGTAAGGATGATCTTCGGGATCAGCATAACCGCCGGAACCTCCTTGACCTCCTTCTTCACGTTCCATTCATGTCCCACGGAGGTGAACATCATCCCGAAGAACTTCACGTAGCAGGCAAGTGTCACGGCGCTGGTGAACAGCGCGATGATGCCGAATATGACCAGCACCATCACCTTGTTGCCCGCGAGAAGCGAGGTGGAGATGATCGTCCACTTGCTGGAGAAGCCGCTGAAGGGGGGCATCCCGGCGATGGAGAGGGACGCGATCCCCGCGATCACCGCGCTCACCGGCATGATCTTTATGAGACCGCCCAGCTTGTTCAGGTCCTTGGTGCCGGTGGCGTAGAGGACGCTGCCGCTGGTCAAGAAGAGGAGTCCCTTGAATATCGCGTGGTTCATCACATGGAAAAGCGACCCTATCATGGCGATCAGCGCCAGCGTCTTGATGAGGGGATCCTGAACGTTCAGCATCACCATGGCCGCGCCGACGGCGAATACGATGTAGCCAATCTGCCCGATGGAGCTGTACGCCAGGAGGCGCTTCGCGTCGCTCTGCTTCATGGACTGCACGGTGCCGATAAAGAGCGTCAGCACACCCACCGTGGCGACGATCATCCCCCAGGTCATTCCGTCAAAGGTGGCGTTCGCCGGAACCATGAAGAGGAAGGTCCTCATGATCCCGTAGATGCCGGTCTTCAGCATCACGCCTGAAAGAAGCGCGCTGATCGGAGAGGGGGCGATGGAGTGCGCGTCGGGCAACCAGAGCTGGCCCAGGGGGAAGACCCCCGCCTTGAATCCGAAGCCCACCAGGAGGAATCCGTACATCGCATAGAGATAGACCCCGCCGGTCTCCCCGATCTTCTGCACGATCTCATGCATGGAATCGCCGAAATGGTACCCGCCGATGAAGAAGGTGCCGACGAGCACCAGGAGCCACGCGAGCTCCATGAGGACGAGGTACTTGTTTGCCCCCCGTACGTTCTCTTTCTTCTTATATTCGAACTTGATCAGGAAGTAGGAGGAGATCGTCATTATCTGCCACGCGATTGAGAAACCCACCGAGAGGTCGTCCACGGTGAGGAGCAGGATCATCCCGAAGATGAAGAGCGGGTAGCAGAGGTAGTACCAGCGCAGGTGGTACTCGGGATAGTGCTCCATGTACTCGATGGAATAAAAGGCGCTGATGATCGCCATGAACGAAACGATGCCGATGAACAGCCCTGCGAAGCCGTCCACCAGGAAGTGAATCCCCAGCGGCCCAAAGCTTATGAGCTGCGCGGCATGCTCGCCCTCTCCGAATATCGCGCCGTACGCGACGACGAGAAGAATCACGCCGGCGATCGATGTCAGCAGGAAGTTCACAACACCGGCAAGCTTCCGCCTGCCCGCCAGGATCGGAGAGATAACGGCAGACGATGCAAGCACTGCCAGTGCGATGAGAAGGTTTCTATAGATATCAGTGTTCATGAAGAGACTCCTTCCTGTATTTTAAAGATTCGATGATATGTTCCTTTATGATGGCGGCGCTTTTTTCGACGGCCTCGGTCAGCCCCTGTCCGAAATCGATGTCCTGCGGCACGATGCCCAGCAGGTAGGTCCGCTTCCCGCGATCCTCCAGGATTCTCCCGCAGAGGCCGAAGGCGAGTTTATGCGTCGTAACGCCATACTGGAAATCCTCAAATTCATCCAGCCTGCCGAAGAGCACCGATCCGGGCTCGCCGTCGGCGCTTACGGCATCGACAAGTATCACGTTTTTGCAGTCGCTGTCGGCGATGGAGAAGACATAGCTCTCGATCACGTCCTCGGCGTTGATCACCACGCACCGCTCCGGATCGGCCTGTTCCTTCAGCTGCTGGGCGATGTAGAGGCCCACCGCGTCGTCTCTCCGGTAGTAATTACCGACGCCAACCACACAGGCCTTCTCGCTCACGACATCGCGTATGTGCGACAGGATATCCACTAGATCTGTTCCCCCAGGGTCTTGATCTGGCGGTAGGTGTAGACCGGGCCGTCGGTGCAGACCAGGGTCCTCCCGATAGCGCAGTGCTGGCACTTGCCGATACCGCATTTCATGTGACGCTCAAGCGTCGAGATGATGTCGTCCTCGCTGAGCCCCTGTGAGAGGAGCTCCTTGATGACGGCGTTGAACATGACCGGAGGGCCGCACACGAAGGCGACGGTATTCTCCGTGGGGACCTTCGCCTTCCCGATGAGGTTATGGACGAATCCCACCTCTCCTGACCAGCCCGGCTCTTCCCTGTCAATGGTGACGTAGGTCTCGAAGCCGTCGATCTTCAGCCATTCGTCGATGTTGTATCGATACATCAGGTCCTTTGATGACCTCGACCCGTAGAGCAGGATGATCCTGCCGAACTCGTTCCTGTGCTGAAGCACATGGACGATGGAGGATCGGAGCGGGATGAGGCCGATTCCGCCGGCAACGTAGATGACGTTCTTGCCCTTGATCTCCTCGAAGGGGAAGCCGTTGCCGAAGGGACCCCGTATCCCTACCTTGTCACCCGGTTTTAACTGATGGAGGGCACCTGTGACCTTTCCAACCTGCCGTACGGAGATATGGAAGCGGTCATTCTCCGGGCTCGGAGGTAGGGATACGGCAAATTCCCCGGCACCAAAAATGGTGCACATGATAAACTGTCCTGATTTTATTTTGAACTTCTTCTCAATCTCCTTGTTCTCGAAGGAGAGATAAAAGGTTTTCACCTCGTCGATTTCGTCCTTGATCTCGTCAACAACGGCCACCTCGGGCACCGTGAGGATCTTGAATGCACTTTTATCGCTCATATTACACCTGCCTCGTAATTTCTCTTCGTATATAGGTAACCACGTTCGGCAATCCGATGTCCCCGGGGCATACCCTGGCGCACCTGCCGCAGCCGACGCAGCCGGGGCGCAGGTACTTTTTCGATTGCGAATACGAGAGCTTGCAGAAGAAGCGCTTGTTTCTCCTGTCTTCCACCGGCTTTCTGGGATTGTGCTCACCGGCCATTTTCGTATATCCCTCGAAGGAGCAGGAATCCCATGTCCGCAGCCGGTTGGTCTTCCCGTCCAGGGTGTTCACGTCCTCGATGTTGAAGCACGAACAGGTGGGGCACACGAAGGAGCAGGCACCGCACTCAAGGCACTGATTCCCGATGTATTCCCATACCTCGTTGGGGATGAACCCGGTGGTGATCCTGTTCATCACGCGGGATATCCACGCCTTGTTCTCCTTCGCCACCGGCTCGAACTTGGATATCGACTCGTCCACGACCTTCTTTTTCATCCCTTCCTGTTCGGCGGACGCCTTGGCGAGACCCAGTTTCTTCGCCATCTCCTCACCCTTGGGACTGCCGGTCTCGAAGAGGTACACATCGCCGATATCGGTAAGGTTCACGTCGTACCCTTCCTGCGCCGATGGCCCGCTGTCGGTACACACGCAGAAGCACTGCGGGAAGGGGGTGACGCAGGTATTGGCAACGATGAACATCTTCTTCCTGTGCTCGACGAAAACCTCGTCCACGAACTCCTGGCCCATGAAGAAGCGGTCCAGGCAGAGGATCCCGGTGAGATCGCAGGGACGGATCCCCACCAGAGCCTTGGGCTTCTGAAGGTTGTCCATGGCGATCTTCGCTTCCTTCGTCGACTTGTTGTACTGATATGACAATATTCGCTCAAACTGAGGGAACACCGTGTACTTCGGGGGGTTGTAGGGGATCGCCGCGTTGATGTTCAGGGACTTGATGTCCGCGATCTCATCGAAGAGCACCTGCCCCGATACCTCGTGGAGGGTGGGTCCGTAGAGAGCGTATGATTCCTTCAGCGCCAGTAAGAGTTTTTCAATTTGATCTTTCTGTAATACAAACATAATTACACCTTCTCAATTTTTACTGGGATTATTGCATCCTCTCCGCCTTCAACGGCCGCGGCATGCTCCAGAAGGAACTCCGTGATCATATCCTGCACAAAATACGGGACATAGGCGGTACCAGGATTAACATCCTTCGTTATCCTGGCCGCTATTTTCATCGACCCCTTCGCGGAAACGATATTCACGGGCCATCTGTCTCGAACGCCGAGCGTCTTCGCGTCCTCCGGGCATATGTCCACGAAACCCTTGGGATACAGAAGCAGCAACGCGTTGTACTCGCGCTTCGGTATGTTTGTCTTCTTCATAATATTGTTCTGATGCCAGAAGTAATTAGCCTTCCCGGTCATGAGCAGGAACGGGTATTCCGATGTCGCGGACTGGACACCGTATTCCGCAGGGACCTTGATGAACTTCATCTTTCTCTGCGCTTCCTGAACGTTCAGTCTCGGCGTCCCCGCTTCATGGGCCGCATCGCAGGGCCATTGCAGACCGAAGACCTTTTCAAGCTTCGCGAAGGTGATCCCCGAGTATACCGGAACGACCTTGGCGATCTCGGTCATGATATCCGATGCGGACTTATACGACCATGCCGCACCGTTCTTCTCTGCGATCTTTGAATAGATCTGCCATGCCGGCATCACGGGGAACTTCGCATCAAACTTCTTGATGTTCAGCTGTACCCTTCTTTCCGTATTGGTATAGGTCCCATCGGTTTCCGCGTAGGTCGGCGTCGGGATCACCACGTGGGCCATGTCGGTGAACGTGTTGGTGTAGGATCCCAGGTATACGACAAACTCGATGTTCTTGATCTTGTCGGCATTGCGGATGATCTCCTCATCATGATCCACCACGACGAGCGCCTTGAGCTTCGGAGACGCCGCCGAGAGCAGCTCGCCGACGCTCTTCCCCGCCTTTGCACTCAGCTCGGTCTTCCATTCGGCGTTGAAGGTGTTCACCGCTGCCCCCTGGAGCTTCTGATAGCCGGGAAGCATGTCGGGGGCGACGCCCATGTCGTAGCTGCCGACGATATTGCATATTCCCGCCACGGGATTCACCCCGCAGCCCTCCTTCCCGACTTTGCCAGCCACCAGGAAGAGGTTGTAGATGAAGCTGATGGTGTCCTTATCCAGGCCGGAAATTCCGGAGGAGAAGAACGCCATCGCCCGCTGCGATTTCGCGAGGGCCCGCGCCACCGACTTGATATCATCGAGACCGATCCCGGTGACAGAGGGGACATCATCAAGGTTCAGGGCGCCCAGGACGTTGGCAAATCCCTCGAATCCCTCGCTATATTTCTGGATATAATCGGCATCCTGCAGGTTCTCTTCTATGATGATGCGAGCCAGAGCGGCCAGCAGTATCTTTTTCGTTCCGGGCTTGTTATTCATGTGAACGCGGGAGAGCTTCGCTATCTGCGTGACCCTGCTGCTTATGGTGATCACATTGGCTCCTGCCCTGGCCGCCATATGTATCTCGCTCCCGAGTATCGGGTTCAGCTTCGTAATGTCGGTCCCCACCACGAGGATGAAGTCAGTGCTTCTGATATCATCGATCGTACCGAGCATGGCGGGCATCCCGGTCCCCTCCAGCAGGACATCGACACTGTTGCGGTGTCCGGTGTCGGCCGCAAGGCTTATATTGTTGCTCTTGAATACGGCCCGGGCAAGCTTTCCAAACAGATAGTTATCTTCATTGGATGCCCGAGGGGATGCCAGGAAAGCGATCTCCTCTCCCGAATACTTGGCGAGTCTCCCCGCAACAGTTGAAATGGCCTCTTCGTATGAGGCCTTTTCAAATGATTCGTTCTTTTTTATGAGGGGGCTGGTGATCCTGTCCTCGCTGTTCAGGAGCTCATGAATGTGCCACCCTCTGACGCAGAGCTTTCCTTTTCCGACAGGATGACCCGGGGAGGGAAAAACTCCTTTAATGGCGTCATCGGATATCTTGATCAAGTTACCGCATCCCGTACCGCAGAAATTACACACGCCTGTCTTATAGCTCATATTTGCAACTCCTCAGAGAAATAAGCCGCCCGGGAGGGATAGCATGAACCGCCCCTCCCGGGCGAATGATCCGTTTTTTTTACGGGCAAAAGGATCACATAAGCAGAAGTTGAATTAAGACACTTACGTTTAATATACTATTGCTCCTGCCCATCAGTCCTATAGAACGCATCGATTATATTGGTGCTCGATCCTTTGTGATAGGATCTCCTTGAGTAATAAATAGGTAAAATCAGGAAGATTGTAAATAGGGGGATTAGCTAACAAACTGATGGGTAAAAATCACTATACAGAATCACGATTATGAATCTATAAAAAATTGGAGTTCAACAATCTCAAATGGGTATCTTCAAAAATGCTCTATAATATAATCAGTTTATGTATTTGTTGGAGATTGTATTGTCTCGTTGTTCTTCCTAAACTGATTCCAGTTTTCATTCATTCGTGGTAGTGTTCGCTTTTATATTCATTTTCGGCTCTGACACCATTGTCTCCAATCCATAATCTGAGTTCTGAACCTACCGAAAAAAGTCACCATTTCATTCATGAAATCGTTATTACATATACAGTGCATTGACCGTAGCGATAGACGATGTCACGACCCCGTCGCATATGCCAGCCCTTTCTGACCTACCATGTGATGTCCCGGTGCATCGAA